>CAZJDB010000192.1:0-61926 GCA_964544695.1 uncultured Chitinophagaceae bacterium | reverse complement strand
AAGGGGGCTGATGATACTGTCGGATGATTCGAGCGGCCGGACGGACGTCGATAATGGTTCGTTTGCGTGCTTGGTGCAGGAGGCGCAAAGGATCAAAAAAGCGGTGGACAGGAAAGCTAGTTTGTAGGTCATGAGTAATTGATTTGACCCCAAAATAACCGCGCTGGGCGAAGGCCGCCGGGCTTTCCGATAAGTGTACCGATTCGCCGATAAGTGTGTTTTTCGCCGGACCCGCATGCGTACGCCACAGCCTTCGCGGCTACGCCACTGCCTTCGCGACGAGTTGCGCGGCCTCGCTCAGGAGGATCGCCGACTCTACCTTGAGTCCGCTTTCGTCAATGAGTTTTTTGGCTTCTTCAGCGTTCGTGCCCTGCAGCCGCACGATGATGGGGATCTTGATGTTGCCCAACTTATTGTAGGCATCGATGACGCCCTGGGCCACGCGGTCGCAACGCACGATGCCTCCGAAGATATTGATGAGGATGGCTTTCACCTTGGGGTCCTTCATGATGATGCGGAACCCGGCTTCCACCGTTTGCGCGTTGGCGGTGCCCCCCACGTCCAGGAAGTTGGCGGGCTCGCCCCCGCTGAGCTTGATCATGTCCATGGTGGCCATGGCCAGTCCGGCGCCGTTGACCATGCAACCCACGTTTCCGTCCAGCTTGACGAAGTTCAGGTTGTATTTGCCTGCTTCGACCTCGGTGGGGTCCTCTTCGGAAATATCCCTGAGGCTGGACAGATCGGGATGGCGCATGAGGGCGTTGTCGTCCAGGTTCATCTTGCAGTCCACGGCGATGATGCGGTCGTCGCTGGTCTTGAACAGGGGGTTGATCTCCACCATACTGCAATCCAGGCCTATGTATGCGTTGTAGAGGTTGGTCACGAATTTGACGCAGCTTTTGAAGGCTTCCCCGCTCAGTCCGAGTTTAAAGGCGATCTTACGCGCCTGGAAGGGGAGCAGGTTCCCGCTGGGGTCCACCCATTCCTTGTATATTTTATCGGGGGTCTTGTGCGCGACTTCTTCGATGTCCATCCCACCCTCGGTGCTGTACATGATGACGTTTTGTTTCTTGCCGCGGTCCAGGAGGATGGACAGGTAGAATTCCTTGATGGGAGAAGGACCTTCGTAGTAAACGTCCTGTGCCACGAACACTTTATTGACAAATTTTCCATGAGGGCCCGTTTGGACCGTGACGAGGGTCCCGCCCAAAATGTTTTGGGCGATGTTCTTGATTTCCTCCGCGCTTTTTCCAACCGCGACCCCGCGTTGTTCGGTGCCCACGATCTTTCCTTTTCCCCGGCCGCCTGCGTGGATCTGGGCCTTTACCACGGCGAAATTGCTTCCGTACAAGGTCTTGATCTGGCGATAGGCTTCCTCGGCTTCCTGGGGGGTGCTGGCGGCTATGCCTTCCTGAACGGGGACGTTGTATTTTTTCAATAGTTCCTTGGCCTGGTATTCGTGCAGATTCATGGGGAAAAAAATTTCGGTAAAGGTAGGGTATATTTGCGGCCATGCAAACATTGGATGAAGCAGCGGCATACATACGCAAGCGGTTCCCGCAGACACCGACTATCGGGATTATCCTGGGCAGCGGCCTTGGCAACCTGACCGCGGACCTGGTGGATACGACCGAAATCCCGTACAAAGAAATTCCCCATTTCCCGCTGGCGACGGTGGAGGGACACGAAGGGAAGCTGATTTTCGGCCGACTGCGGGGAAGATGGGTTGCGGTGCTCGCGGGACGTTTCCATTATTATGAGGGGTATACCCCCCAGCAGGTGGTATTCCCCATCCGCGTGTTGCGTAAACTGGGCGTGGAGACGCTCCTGATCTCCAATGCGGCAGGAGGGATGAATGCCCGGTTCAGGGTGGGAGACCTGATGATCATCCGGGACCATATCAGTATGTTCATCGTGAATCCCCTGTTAGGGCCGAACGATCCGGACCTGGGCATCCGCTTTCCCGACATGAGCGAGCCCTATGCCCACGACCTGATCCGGGAAGCCAAGGCGGTGGCGGACTCCGAAGGCATTGGCGTGCACGAGGGGGTGTATTGCGGCGTCACAGGGCCGACCTTCGAGACGCGGGCGGAGTACAAGATGCTTCACCTCCTCGGCGGGGATGCGGTGGGGATGAGCACGGTGCAGGAGGTGATCGCAGCGGTGCACGCGGGCATGAAGGTGTTTGCGATGAGTGTCATTACGGACCTGGGTATCCGGGAATCGGAAGAGCCCATTACACATACGGAAGTCCTGGAGGCAGCCGCGGCCGCGGAGCCTAAGTTGACGGCGATTTTTGCGGGATTGGTGACACGGCTCTAGTCTTCACATTATTTTATGAAGATGCCCCGAAAATCGAACTATTTTTGCCCGACATGCGCTTGAGCTTCATATCCATTACCCGCGTCTTGATCGTGGCCGGTTTACTGCTGGCCGGCATAGGGAGTGCGCAGGCGCAAAACCCTCTCCAGAACGTCCCCGGGGCGAACAGTCTCCAGGGTATGGGGCGGGGCGGGGGCGCTAAGAAGGATTCCCTGAAGCACCGGACGGGTTTCGAAGATACGCTTACCCTTACCTATCGGTATTTGGATTCCACGCATATTTACCACATGGATACCTCGGTGGCCGACATCGATAAGTTTTATCCCCTGCCCGCCAATTACCGCTCCCTGGGGAACACGGGAAATCCGGCCAAGTCCCTCATTTACCAGCCGAATATGAATGCGGGCTGGGACCCCGGCTTTCATTCCTTCGACGTGTACCGCTTTACCTGGGAGACCATGAAATTCTATACTACCACGCGACCGTTCACGGAAGCGGAATATTTCATCGGCAGCTCCAATGAGCAGGACATCAGCGTAACGCACACGCAAAACATCAACCAGCACTGGAATTTCGCGGTCAGGTACCGCCTCACGGGGGGGCCGGGTACGTTTCAAAACCAGAAAGCCAACCTCAATAATTACGCGCTCTATACGTGGTACGAATCGCCCCGCAAGCGCTACCACCTCTATGGGGGGCTCCTCGCCAATAACCTGAAGAACGAGGAAAACGGGGGGTTTACCAACAACAATGTGCTTTTCGATACGCTTTACCTGGGCCAGCGCTTTTCGGTCCCTACGCACCTGGGCTCCGCCCAAACGTACCAGGCCAACATTTTCAATACCACCCTGACTACGGGGGACCACTACTCGGACGTCCAGTTTTTGTTGCGTCAGCAGTACGACATCGGTCAACAGGATTCGATCGTGGTCAACGACTCGACGACGTATTACCTGTTCTATGCGCGACTCCGCCTCCAGCATACGATCCAGTACGAACATTATGGTTACGAGTACATAGACAATTCCGCCGACTCGGTCGACTTTTATCAAAGCGTCTACGGTTTCCTGAGCCCGCCCCTGCCAGGATTTTATATCGAGGACAAATGGTCGCGCCTGATCAACGATTTATCGCTGTTTCAATATCCCGTGGCCAAGAACCCCAGCCAATACCTCACGGAAGGGATCAGCCTGGAAGACATGAAGGGGACCTTTTTCAGCAGCATCCAGGAATTCTACAACGTATTCGCGCATGGTGAATACCGTAATCAGACAAGGAATAAGAAATGGGACCTGGAGCTCAACGGCAAGCTTTACCTGGAAGGGTATAACGTAGGCAATTACCAGGCACACGCCAGCATTGCCCGGAGTTTGGGGAGGCGCATCGGGTATCTCGAGGCGGGCTTCGAGAATACGAACCGGACGCCTTCTTACGTGTTCCAGCCTGGCAGCAGCTTCAACTTTGGGACGAACAATCCCAAGAAGCTCATCAACGAGAACAATACGCAGTTGTACGGTTTTTTGTGGCAGTCCTGGTTGAAGCTGAAGCTGGAGGCCCATTATTACCTCATGAACAACTACACCTACCTGAATGATTACCATGGTGTGGCCCAATACACAAGCCCTTTCAACATCCTCCAGATATCCGCCATAAAGGAGTTCAACCTGAGCAAGCGCTGGGTATTGTACGGAGAGTATTACGTCCAGCAAACCACGGGAGACGCCCCGGTGCGTTTACCCCTGTTTTATACCCGGGACCGCCTGGTGTACCAGGGACGCTTTTATAGAAAGCTGAACCTGGCGATGGGTCTGGAGGTCAAGTACGCGACGCCTTACAAGGAGGATATGTATTCGCCTCTCCTGGGACAGTTCTTCCCCCAGCTGGGGCAAAAGGATTCGCCGTACGGCACGGAGCCCATCCTCTACAGCAACCGTCCCGATATTGCCGCCTTCGTGCATTTCCGCATCCGGACCTTTTACCTGGTGGTCCGCGCCGAAAACCTCAACACGCTCAACTTCAGTCCCAAGTTTGGGTTCAATGCGAACAATCAACCCTACGTGGGGTATGCGGATCCGGGGCTTATCATTCATTTTGGGGTCCTGTGGGGCTTTGTGAATTGATTGAAGTACCTTTGGGGGGATGATCAAGCGGATCGGCATAGCGCTCCTTTCTCTCGTCTACCTTTTCTCTACGATGGGTACGGTGATCAGCATGCACTATTGCATGGGAAGGATGGTCCGTGTCCAGTGGGAAGCCTTCGGGACGGGGCATACGTCCTGCGGGATGAGCCCTGCCTGTTGCAAGGATGAATACAAGGTATTCAAGCTGGGAGACGTCCATCAACCCGCTTCCGTGCACCTGTTCGTCCTCCCTTCGCCCGCGCTGCCCTCTATTCCCTTTGCCCTGACCGCTTCGTTCCCCGAAGGGCGCCTCCGGCCTGCGGCGGTAGCCCACGCACCACCTATAGGCGGGTGCGCTCCACTTTACCTACTGCATAGCCATTTCAGGATCTGATCGTGACCTTCTGCACGAACGTCACTTTTTTTCATTTAAAAATCAGATTCCATGCAAAAGTTCATTTTCATTATAGCCGTGTTTGTTGCCGTGCGCGCAACCGCGGCGCCCGTTTTTGTCGGGACGCGCGCGTCCGCGGCGCCTGTGGCGCCCGTTTTCACCCGCGCCGATCTTGTGGCCAGTGGCCTCACTTGCTCTCTTTGTTCCAATTCCATTTACAAAGCGCTGGTCGCCTTGCCCTTCATAGCCAAGGTAACGCCGGATGTAGAGAACTCGTCCTTTAGGATATTCTTCCGCCCGGGGACGACCCCCGACATAGATGCCCTGAGCCATGCCGTAATCGCAGCCGGGTTTTCCGTAGCACGTATGACATTGACCCTGGACCTGGATCACATCCAGGTGCAAAACGATACCCAAGTGGTATTGGGAGGCCTGACCTTCCGGTTCCTGCGCGTGACCCAAGAAACGCTGAACGGGGAAACAACCCTGCGCGTGGTGGACAAGGACTTCCTGCCTTCCAAGGAATACCGGCGATACGCTGTTCAAGCCGGGCATAGCGAGGGCACCCGGATTTACCACGTAACCATCTAGGGACCATGAAGAGACGACTATTAATCCTCCTGGCGGTAGGGCCGGGAGGATTTTCCCTGCATGCCCAGGAACTCTTTGTTTTCACGGAGCCCGCGAGTAACATGGCTACCCGGAGCCTGGCGATTCGTCTTGACAATACCTTCTACAACATGAACCCCGGTTACACCTACCGCCTGGGCACGGAGGTGATGTGGGGAGCCAGCCGGCACTGGATGATACACGCAAATGGCTACGCCTCCAATATGTATCAACCCGCGCTACAGCCGGAGGGTGGAAGCCTGTACGTGAAATACCGCTTCTATGCGGATGATGAGGTCCACCGTCACTTTCGCATGGCCGCCTTTGCCAGGCGAACCTGGGTGGATCATCCAAACCCGGTTTCCTGGGATGGGAAGACCCTGTACAGCGACGAGATCGACCTGAACGGGACGAATTCGGGTTACCAGGCGGGGGTGGTGGGGACCCAATTGTTACACAAGGTCGCCTTGTCGGCATCGGCGAGCTACCTGGCAAGGACCCAGGGCCTTGGGTCACGCAAAGCCCTGGATTATACGGCCTCCGCGGGACTGCTCCTGCTGCCCCGGCATTATACCAATTACCGGCAGACAAATGTGAACCTGATGTGCGAATTCCTGGGGTCGAGTGCGCTGGACAGACCCGTGTCCTTCCTGGACGTTGGCCCCGCGCTGCAATTCATTTTCAACAGCATCGCCCGCTTGGACCTGGGCTACAGGACCCAGATCATCGGGAATATGGCGCGGTACAGCCAGGCTGGATTTTTCGTCCGGCTGGAGTACAATTTTCTGAATGCGTATCGTTGAGCGGCCGGTGGCGAGCCGCGGTGGCTCCAAGATTTGCACAGAATTATCCCCTATTTTGGCGGAATGAAGCTGCTCATCGTCGAAGACGAGCCCGAGCTCCTGGAAAGTATGCGGGCCTACCTCTCCGGGGAAGACTATACTTGTGAGACGGCGTCAACCTACCGGGAAGCCCTGGAGAAAACGGACCTCTATGCGTACGACTGCATCCTGCTGGACATCATGTTGCCGGGGGGAGACGGGCTTGACCTGCTCCGGGAGTTGAAGCGCAACCGCAAGGCCGAAGGCATCCTGATCATTTCCGCCAAGAACAAACTGGAGGACAAGATTTCGGGGCTGCACCTGGGCGCCGATGACTATTTGGCAAAGCCCTTCCATTTGCCTGAGCTGGGGGCCCGGATTGCAGCCATCATCCGGCGCAAGCAATTTGGCGGAAATAACCTCCTGGAATATCACGAAGTGCGCATCGATACGCAGGCCCGAACGGTGCGCGTCCAGGAAAAGAGCGTGCCCCTTACCAAAAAGGAATATGCGTTGCTGCTGTACCTGGTGTCCAACCGCAACAAGGTGATCCCCAAAAGCGCGCTGGCCGAGCACCTGTGGGGGGACGATATGGACATGGCCAGCAATTACGATTTCATTTATACCCATGTCAAGAATCTCCGAAAAAAGCTGCTCGATGCGGGGGCTTCGGATTACCTTCAATCCGTATATGGGGTGGGCTATAAATGGACGGATCAATGACCCTTGCCAGCACTTACCAACGTTTTTACCTCGTCCTCCTGGGGATCCTGCTGGCCCTGGGTTGCGTGACGTATTACCTGACCATCCGTTACGTCCTGATCCATCAGGTGGACAACGACCTGAGGGTGGAGCAGCAGGAAATATTGGATTTTGCACGACTTCACGATTCGTTGCCGGCGCCTTCGCATTACCGGGACCAGGAAATGACGTGGCAGACCGCAACGGTGGCGCCGTGCCCGGACTCCGGTTCGGGACGGCACGGCCGCAACTTTCAAAACACACGCACCTGGAATCCACGTGGCCGGGAGTGGGAACCCACACGGAGTCTGATTTTCCCGGTCACCATAAAAGGGCTTCGGTATTGCGTAACGGTATCCAAGTCCCTGGAAGAAACGGAAGACCTGCTGTGGCTGATCCTGTGGGTCACGGCAGGATCGGTGGGCGTCCTCGTGCTGGGTTTGTTCCTGGGGAACCGCTTTCTCCTGCGCCGGATCTGGCATCCGTTTTATGCCACCCTGGAATACCTGGGGAACTTTAGTCTTTCGGGCAGAGCGGTGGCCCCCCCGGGCGTTTCCCGCATAGCGGAGTTCGCCTTGCTGAGCCGGTCGGTGGAGGAAATGACGGGCAAGATGCAAAAGGACTATATGGCGCTCCAGCAGTTCACGGACCACGCGGCCCACGAAATGCAAACCCCCCTGGCGGTAATCAAGGGACGCATCGACCTGATGATGCAGGAGCCCGGCCTCGGGTCCCGGCAGCTCGAACAAATGCAACAGCTCCAGCGCTCGGTGAGCCGCCTCAACCGCCTCAATCAATCCTTGCTCCTGCTGACACGGATCGAAAACCGGCAGTTCCTGGAAAAGGAATCGGTAGCCCTCAAGCCGATCATCGAGGAAAAAATCGAGACGATGCAGGATTGGATCAAGGCCCAGCAACTTACCATCAGCCTCGATCTGGAGGAGGCCTCCCTCATGATGCATCCTTTCCTGGCAGAAAGCCTTGTAAATAACCTGATGACCAATGCCGTCCGGCACAATGTCTCCGGGGGGAGTCTTGTCGTGGAACTGGGCGCGGGGTATTTGCGCGTGGCCAATACGGGGCCATCCGAGCGCCTCGATGAGGGCAGGTTATTTCAGCGCTTCATGAAGCAGCATCCTTCTGAAGGGGTCGGCCTGGGGTTGGCCATCGTCAAGGAGATCGCGGATTTGTCGGGGATGGGTGTGTCCTATACATTCGAGTCGGGACGCCATACGTTTACGGTCACGTTTTAGGTTCGAAGAAGCAGGAACTTCCGCCCACCCATGTTTTATCCTTGTTATAGCGCGTGCCGATCATCTTGCCCTTGCTGAGGCGTGCCAGGTTATTCGTCGGGACGGCCCGGGCAGCGCCGCCTTCCCAAAAATACATCAGGCGAATTTCGCACTTGGCGGGCCCGTCAGGGGTGACGATGCAGTCCGCGTATGGAACCTTTTTTTGTAAGATCCAATGTTCGGGATTCGGTAAAGCGGCTAAATCGTTTGGTTGCACGTCGATGACAACCCCCTGCCCGGCAAAGGAAAAGAGGGGCTTCAGCACGTAAGCACTCAAATCGGCGGGCGGCTGCTTCAACTCATTGACGAAATAGGCTTCGGGGACGCCAGGATGATGCAGGAAGGGGAGGAGGTATTTGCTGACGCGATAAAACCAGTTCGGATGCGAGACCCAATCGACCTCCCACGGATACGTAAGATCAACCACCGGGCCCAGGCTATCCCGCTGTGCCCGAAGGTCGTCAAAAATGACGCGGTTATAAATACGGCGCACGCGTGTTTTGATACCATCCCGCATATAATAAAGGCGCGAACCCTCGCTGAAAAGTTCGGTGAGGCAAACGGGGCGCACGCCCAGCAAGTCCTCCGTGGCATAAAAATCGACGCGCGTCTTTTGTTCGTGGGGTTTTATTTCCAGAAGAATGACTTCTTCGATGGGGGCGTCGGCGACGATGATGCGCTTCAACAAGTCCAGGTAACTTTCGCGATCCAAACCACCCAGTAGGTAGTCGAGGTCCACCGGTATCGTTGGAAAATTTCTCCGGTACGCTTCGGGTAGCAATACCTGGAACGCGAACAATGTAGGGAAAGCCTGGAGTTCGATCAACTTGGGTTCGTAAGAGCCGTCCGGGCTGATGCACACCCCGAAGTCGAAACACACGAATTGCGGTCGCGCCGTTTCGCCTGGCGTCCATTCATCGGGAGGGATAGCATCGCGTGTACGATCCATAAAAGAAGGATCCGCGATCAAGTCGAGCACATAGTCGCACGTCTCCTCCATGCGCGTCAAAAAACTCCGCGGCACGAACACGGGCGTTTCCGCTACGCGGAATTCCACGGCCCCGGGATGGGGTCTGTCCAGGTCCTGAAGGAAGGCTTCATAGGCGGAAGGCCTGAAGTCCCAGTTATACCGATCCCGGAGGACTTTGATCATTTTGAATGGTTGCCCGGAATATAAGGTGTTGCGTTAGTATATTTTACTTCGGGATGCGGATCACCGCGGTGGCACGTGATGCACGTCACGGCTTCCTCTCTGTTGGTCGTATCGTCGGAAAGGGACCGCATGTACTGGTTGATGTTGGCCGTCATCACCATCATCTTCCGCGCGATTTCCTTTTCGGGTTTGTCGTCGCTGGCCATATCCAGGCCGCCGGTCGGAGATGGGGCGTGGCAGAATCCGCACTTGACCCCGAGGGCCATTTTGAAATGGTCCATGATCATGTCCAGGCTGTCCTTAGTAATGTTCTGGGGTAGGACCTTGAAATTGTGGTGCTGCTGGCGTGCGGGCGGCCGCATGGCGACGAGGCAAGCACCGATCAGGGCAATGAAACCAACGGTTAAAAGGGCTTTGGTCATGCGTTGAATTTAGGGAGATTTTTGAAGAAAGCAGGGAGGATATGGTGATGTGTCCACATGATCTTTTCGGGGTCTTCGAGGTGCCGGATCATGCTTTCCCATTTGGCCAGTCCGTGTTCGGCAACGACGGCTTGTTTCTTGTCTTCCATCAGCAGGTACTGGTGCATGCCGATGGCGTCAGCCTCGGGATGAAACTGGGTGCCGATCCAATAGGGACTGAAACGGATGCCCATGATGGCCCTTTCCAGGGGGATGTGAGGACGTTCCTTTTCGAGGCACAACAATGAGCCACCCCATTCTGAGATCATCCCGGTATTGGCGCGCAACACCTGGAAATCCCGGCTGTCCACGCCATAGAAGGGATCGGCGAGGCCTTTAAATAACGGCTCTTCCTGACCCCCGGGTAGCATGTGCACAGGGAACACGCCGAAAGCGGTGGACTTGCGTGGCGCGACCTCAGCAAAGCCATACCGCCTGCAGGCAAGTTGAAAGGAATGACAAATGAAGAAAACGTATTGCTCGCGGACGGTATCAAGCCAGTCGAAATAAACCTTTTCCCAGGCGCTCCCCTCACTTTCCAGGGGCGAGCCCGGTCCTCCGCTGGAAATATATGCGTCAAACTGACCGTCAGGCACCTGGCCCGCGAGGCGGACATCGAATTCCTCCACCACCAGCTCCAAATCCCGCTGCTCGGCGAAAATTCGGAGCAGTTCCCGGATGCAACGCATCCCCTGGTTGGGCCGGCCTTCGTACATGTCCAGAATGGCGATTCTCATAAAAGGGGCAAACATAATGAATTCAAAGCAGCCCTTTCACGATTTCCGATAGCCTGCCCGCCGCTCCCCACGAAAGGGTGAACCCCGCGCCCCCGTGTCCGTAGTGATGGACCAGCCAGTTTGAAAAAGGATCGACCTCCAGCCTGACGGTGGGGCGGTAGGGCCTTAACCCCGCATAGGTGCGTAGCACGGGTCCCGTTTCGAGGCCGGGCAGTATCCCGGAGGCGCGCTCCAGGATAGAGGCGATCGTGTTTGGATCGGAGGACTCTTCCCACGCGCCCGATTCATACGTTCCCCCGATGATGCACCCATCCTCCCTAGGTACTAAATAGGAGGGAGGATTGTCCGCGTCGACATAAATCGAATCCACGCCCGGGGTATCCGTTACGACGATCTGTCCCCGCACGGGGACGAGACTCTGGTCTCCCACCAGGTCCCGGCTGCCCAGCCCCGTGCAATTCACTACGATCACCCCGGGCGTGTGGCAGGTGCGGACGTCGGTGATCTTTTCCCCGGCGATGATCTCCCCGCCGGCCTTACAGAACCGGTCCATCAGGAAGGGCAGGTAAATCGGTGTTTCCATCAACGGGACCTCCACGGTCCAACCCGCCCGGTAGCCCGGGGGCAGGTCTTCGGGTGGAATGGGGGAAAAGCGTCCATTCGGAATCGCCTTCAGCCACCATTGATCGCTTAGGTCCCCTGCGTCCTTCAGGAATTTGTGGAGGGGGATCATACTCACCCCGCTATGGGGAATCTGGGCCAGGTCGCTCAGCGTCTGGTACGTCTCCCCGATCCAGGAAAAAGTTTGAGGGTCTTCCCCGATGCGATAGGGCGACCAAAAAGCGGCGGCTTTGTCTGAAGTAGTGTCCGGGGGGATTTTCCAGGTCCGGATCGTGACAGGATATCCATCTGCCTGCAGGCGGAGGGCCGAGGTCAGTCCGATGACGCCGCAACCCAATACAGTGATCTTCATCTATGCAAATCGTAACGGAGGTGGAACAAAAGACCGGTGGTAACGTACCGTTCCTTGTATATGGATACGTCCTTGTTAACCGTGGACAATTGGTAGCGGAGGTAGGGCTCAACGCCCCCCTGGAGGCGGTTCGTCAACTGATCGTACACCCCAAGCCCCCCGTAGAGGCTGGTCCCGATATCGCTTTTCCAGGCAACGGGCCCCGTACTCGTCTTGCCCGTGTGGACGACGGCCAACTTATAGTTGGTGTCCAGGATGTCCCCATTGTACCAGGAGGTGAGGTTGATCAGCGCCCCCGCGTATCCGCTCACCTGCAACGAAGCGTTGTGGACCAGGGTCCGCGAAATCAGCAGGGGCACATCCACGCGCCGGTAGGCATTCAGCGATTGTTCGGCTTGTTGATTCGCGATATTGTGCAACTTTTCGTTGATCTGCGAATAATGGAGGCCCCACTCGAAACGCCAGACGTCTCCCACCAGGGGCATGTCTACCTTGAAGCCCAGGCTGAAGCTGAGGTAGGCCTGTTCGACCGCATTGGATTTTTTGATGTAGGCCTCATAGGCTTCCGAAGAAGCTTTGAAATAATGGGTGTCGTGGTCGGGCCCTGTATAAATGTCGATGTAAGTATGGGCCTTGGGTTTTTTATTTTCTATGACAGTTACCGGTAACAGACCGGCCTGGACGGCTGTGGCTTCGGGAAATTTATTTTGAGAAAAGGGTCCATTCGCAACAGCCTTCAGGGATCCCGGCATTTCGACGGGCATATCGGCGGGCATATCGGCGGGCATTTCGACGGGCTCAGGCACGGACACCGCCAAGGGTGTTGCTATCGCCACGGGGGCTTGTATAGCAAGGGGCTCGTTGGACCTGAGGCGAAGCGATACCGGCGCGGTTATTTTCGGTGCGTATGCCCTGGTACCCGTCGACGAGACTGGATGAAACGCCCAATATCCCACTCCCCCCGCGGCGAGCATGACCAACAACACCAGCGCCCCATACTTATTCCTGTCCGGAATAAAGTACCGCAACATGGCCGCGCGGATCCCGTCCCAAACGCGTTCGGGCGGCTGCACCTCGGCATCTCTCAGTGTTTGACGGACCCATGCATCGAAGAAGGGGTCGTTCGAGTTCATACTGCAATCGTCGTTTTATGCATTGATGTTATGGCCTGTTGCAAGAGACGCCTGGCTTTGACCAATTGCGACCGGGAGGTGCTGTCCTGAATGCCCAGCATTCCGGCAATCTCCTCATGGCTGTACCCCTCGATCACATGGAGGTTGAAAACCAGACGGTATCCTTCGGGTAGTTGGCGGATCAGGTGAAGCAAATCGCTTTCACCCATGCGCGTGTATACATAGGGCTCGATCTGGGGCAGGTGGGGCATGTCCGGAGTCAGCTCGTCGAAATGGATCCTTTTCCGGCGGCAATATTTCAGCGCCGTATTGACGATCACCCTCCGGATCCAACCTTCGAAAGACCCCTCGTGCTTGAATTGGGTAAGGTGACGGAAGACCTTTACGAAACCGTTTTGGAGGATGTCCTCGGCTTCCATGTAATCGGTGGCGTAGCGCAGACAAACCAACATCATCTTGCCCGCGTATTGCTCGAACAACTTACGCTGGCATCGTACATCTCCCTCGATGCATCCCTGGATGATGGTAAACTCGGTCACGTACGATTAAAACTACGAAATTCCATCCAGAAAGCTAGCACGGATCGATTCGACAACCTGGGTCATGGATTGGCTTTGCTGAAAAACCTCCAGTTGCCGGTCCGCACCCGTTCCTATCTCCATGATTCTTTGGATGTACTGGATGGCAGGGCGGGAACCCAGGTGGTCCACCACGTCGTCCACGAAGTCCAGGAGCTCGTAAATAAGCACCCGTGTATTCACCTCCATTTCCTTCCCGAAGTCGATCAGGTTCCCGTCGATGCCGTAACGGCTCGCCCGCCATTTGTTTTCATTCACCAGGGCTTTGGGATAAATGATGAAATTCAGGTTCTGGGTGCGGAGCTTGTACAATTTGGCGCAAATGGCCTGGACGAGGGCCGCCAGGGCGATCGTTTCATTGACCGTCATGGGGACGTCGCAGATCCGGAATTCCACGGTGTTGAAATAGGGGTGGACCCGCAGGTCCCACCATATCTTTTTGGCGTTGTCGATACAACCCGTCTTAACCAGGAGCTTTACATAATTGTCGTAGGCTTCGATGCTGTCGAAATATTCCGGGATGCCCGTCCGGGGGAACTTGTCGAACACCTTGGTCCGGTACGATTTGTATCCCGTCTTCCGGCCCTCCCAAAAGGGGGAGTTGGTGCTGAGGGCATAGATATGGGGCAGGAAATAGCTGGCGGAGTTGGCGATGTGGATGGCCATTTCCCGCGTCTCCATGCCTACGTGGACGTGGAGACCGAAGATCAGGTTGCTCCGTGCGGCCTCCTGCATCTCATTGACGATCTCATAGTAGCGGGGGTGGTCCGTAATCAGTTGGTTTTGCCAGTGGCTGAAGGGATGCGTCCCCGCTGCACCCATGGCAAAGCCCAGGTCCCCCG
The DNA here is from genome assembly GCA_964544695.1 of uncultured Chitinophagaceae bacterium. Classification (GTDB taxonomy): domain Bacteria; phylum Bacteroidota; class Bacteroidia; order Chitinophagales; family Chitinophagaceae; genus Dinghuibacter. The sequence goes on along the minus strand of CAZJDB010000192.1, from coordinate 47,750 downwards.
CGATCTGGTGGATGGTGCGCCTCAGGGCGCTGACGTCCTTATAGGCCTCGTCGATATTGGCGCAAATGGAAGTGCCGACCTCTACTACCGCCTGGTGCATTTCCGCCTTCACCTTATCGGCAATTTTCTTCTGGGCTTCGTGCACGATCTTCTGGTCGTGGCTCGCGAGTTCCAGCGTAACGGGGTCGAGGACCATATATTCTTCCTCCACCCCCAGGGTGAAGTGCTTATAATTGATTGTCGACATATCAATCGTGTTCCAGGCGCTGCCCGCGTACGCTTCGCGAAATGTATTCGCCCCAGGTCAGGTTGTCCAGAATCTCCCGGCGACTCAACGCACGTTCGATCGCGTAGCGGGCCATGGTCCCCACGACCCACTCGAAGTTTTCCGGCCCCACGCTCTTCGCGTCCGCGTCGGGTGCGGGGTTGCAGAAATCGATGGCGTACGGGATCCCGTCCCGCACGGCGAGCTCCACCGTATTCAGGTCGTAACCCAGGTAGCGGTTGATGCGCAGGACGATCTCCTCCATTTGTGCCAGGCGTTCAGGGCTGGGGTTGAAGTCGCTTTGATAGCGAAGGTGGTGCGGGTTCCTGGGTTCGTAGGGCATGATACGCACGTATTGCCCTCCGATGCAGTAGCACCGGTAGTATTCTTCGAACTTGATTTCCTCCTGGAGGAGCATGACCAATTGATGCGTTTCCCCGTGGAACTTGAAGAAGGCCTCCTTGTCCTCGAGGCGGTACACGTTTTTCCACCCGCCCCCCGCAAAGGGTTTCATATAGGCAGGGAAGCCCACGTAGTCGAATATCCCCTCCCAGTCCAGGGGATACGCCAGGTTGGTAAAGGACTGGTCCGAGGTATCCGTCGGCAGCGCGCTGCTGGGCAGGATCGCGGTCTTGGGGACGGGGACCCCGATCCGCGTAGCCAGGCAGTTGTTGAAGAACTTCTCGTCGGCGCTCATCCAAAAGGGGTTGTTGATCACGGCCGTACCCGTGAGCGCGGCATTCTTCAGGTAGGCCCGGTAAAAGGGGACTTCGTGCGAAATGCGGTCCACGATGACGGCGTATTCCGTGGCTTCTCCCTGGATCACCTTGTCGATCCGCACGGGCTCGGCCAGGACCAGCTCGGGTTGGTATTGGTTGACCCGCTCGATGAAGGCCTCGGGGAAGGAACGTTCCTGGCCGTAAAGGATGCCGATCTTTTGCATATGTTTTTTTTCAATAACTGGGCAATAGAAGTGATAGGTACTGCGGAAACATCTCACGCCAGAGCGGCCAGTCGTGCACGGCGTGCTCCCTCACATCCAACCAATGGGAGATATGCTTATCCCCGAGCAGGCCGCTCATTTTGCGGTTGTCCTCCAGGGTCACGTCCTGGTCTCCGCAGCCCAGCACGATCCCCATTTTCCAAAGGTTCGGATCGTTATCCCCCTTGATATAGTCCATGGGGTTGTTGAAATACACGTTGTCGTCGTATCCCCCCTGGGCAAAGCGCGAAATGTCGAAGACGCCGCTCATGCTGAACACATAGCTGGCCGTTTCGGGGTGGCGGAAAGCGAAGTTCAAAGCGTGGTACCCCCCAAAACTGCACCCCGCCGTCGCGACCCGGGGAACCCCCGTTTCCCGCTGGGCGGGCAGGGCGATCTCTTCCAGGACCATCATGTCGTAGCACGTTTGGTTGTACGCCCGCGCCGTCGGGGGGATGCTTTCGTTGTACCAGCTCAGTTCGTCGATGCTGTCGGGGCAGTATATGCGGACCTTTCCCTCCTCTATGAACCGGGAAGCTACCTCCAGCATGCCCTGGTCCTTGTTCTGATAATACCGGCCCTTGGACGTGGGAAAAAGGATCAGGGGCATACCGGCATCCCCGAATACCAGCATCTCGCATTCACGGTTCAGGTGTGGGGAGTGCCATTTGCGGTATTCTTCTTTCATAGATAATCAAATATAAGGTTTTAGGGTGTATTTTTGGCCGGTGAGGGTACCCGTGACTTATGCTTCTGCTTTCCTGCGGCGGAATGTCCGCATTGACTGTTACCTGCCTGACGGCGGCACGGATCGCCTGTTGCTGGTCAACGATGGACAGGACCTGGAGGCCATGGACTTCGATGGGGCGCCAGGCTTGTTTTGCGTGGGCATACACGCGGGGCGGGACCGGATCCAGGAATACGGGACGGCCATCGCACCCGACTACCGGGGCCGCGGATCGCGGGCCTTTTTGTATACGCACTTTATCGTCCAGGAGCTCCTGCCCTTTTTACAAGAAAATTATCCCTATATCGCCGAGCGCGCCTTTGCCGGATTTTCCCTGGGGGGACTATCGGCACTGGATATCGTCTGGAACCATCCCCACCTGTTTCGGACGGCGGCCGTTTTTTCGGGCTCCCTGTGGTGGAGGTCCAAGTCTTATGAAGAGGGGTATGTAGACGAGCGGGACCGCATCATGCACGCCCAAATCCGCTCCCGGAACCCGGGGGGCCAGCGCTTTTTCTTCGAGTGCGGAACGCGGGACGAAACCGAGGACCGCAACGGCAACGGCGTGATCGACTCCATCGACGACACCCTTGACCTGATCGCGGCGCTTCGTGCGCGCGGCGTTCCTGAGGAGTCCATACGATACCTCGAAATCCCCGGAGGGCGTCACGACCGGGATACCTGGGCGGAGGCCCTCCCCGAATTCATCCGCTGGAACGCGTAAGCGCTCAATTCATCTGTTGGAACGCCTAAAACGCTCAATTCATCCGCTGGAACGCGTAAAACGCTCCTCGGGGGTGACGAGGATTAAAATAGTTTAACCGTTAGAATCGTTTAAGGCGGATTCAATGGCGTCATCCGCACCGTAGCTTGGCATTATGGACACGGTGGTAACCTATTTCATTGTTGGGCTCAGCGCTTTTTTCCCCCGGTTCCCGGGCACTTCCGTATCCGCTACCTTTCCCTATACGACCGTATCCAGTGGGGTGACGACTGCCGGGACCTTTACCGGCAGTATGGGACCGGGCTCGTATCCGCACGTCATGTACATGGCGGACCTCTATGGCCTTGGATTCTTCTCGAAGCGGCAAGGCATCGAAATTGGCGTGGCCATGAACCGGGAATGGGCAAACAACTGGGGTTTTACCGCGGAGGGTCGCTACGCCAGGATCTTTCACTTGCGTGGCTGGCTGCTGGAACCGGGCGCGAGTTTCCTTTGGCTCGCAGGTCGCAACGAGCGGATGGGAAGCATCGACAATAACGGGGATACCGTGCACGTGCTGGGCATGACGTCAGGCCCCCAATTTTCGGTTCCGGCAAGCAAATACAGCAGCGGAGGGACCTTCAACACCGATCATCTGAAAGTAGCCTATTACCGGGGCAACCTTTTGCTGGCACCTGTGTTGACCATAGCCCGCTTCCGCAAAAAGGGCCCCACAGTATTCTGGACCGCGGGTTGGTATTTCGATGTCCAGCAAACCAGCCGCCTCGGGTTGTTTCAGGAGAACAGCGACGAATCTCATAGTTCGCGTCTCGGTAAAGTAAAACTTCCTCACAATGGACGGCTGAGCGGATTTTTTGCGGGCGTCCGCCTGGGGCTGCGCTTGCCGTCCGGGGTCAAGCGGAATTCCGCCCGGCATTGATGATCCCGAACGAGCAGCGGATGACGAGTTTCTCGAATTCGTCCTTCAAGGTCGTGGGGGCCTTCCCCGAGTCGGATTCGCGGATGCGCGCCATGGCGTACTGCTGGATAGTGGTCAGGGGCAGGACGATGCGTTCGCGCATGGTGATGGAGAGTTGCTCGACGGGATAGTCGGCCATGAGCTCTTGTTTGCCCGAGAGCTTGAAGAGATAGTTCCGCGTCCGTTCGTACTCCTCATAAATATTGTTCCAGATTTCCCCGAAGGTGGGGTCGTCGGAGAGATAGGCGGTCAGGGGGAAAAAGGACTTCAGCATGGCCATCTCGCAGTTGTCCAGGAGGGTTCGGAAGAAGGGGGACTCGCGGTAGAGCTCACGGACGGCCTTCCATTTCCCCTTTTTTTCCAGGGCCTGTAGCGCATAGCCTACCCCGTAATAGCCGGTGACGTTTTGTTTCATCTGGCTCCAGCTGGCTACGTAAGGAATGGCACGGAGGTCCTGGAGGTTCAGGCGCTTGGCGGCACTGCGCTTGGCCGGACGGCTGCCGATGTTGGTATCGCTGTAATATTTCAGGGGACTGGCGTGCGCCAGGTAGTCCAGGAATCCGGGAAAGTCTTTGAGGTCGCAGTAGGCCTTGTAGGCGGCCTCGGCGAGTTCCTGGAGCAAGGTTTCCTCCTCCGGCGTCAACGTGCCCTCCCTGGGGTGAAGCAGGTCGTTGTACATCCCCGCGTGGAGGAGTTGCTCGATATTGTATTCGGCGGAATCGACGGTCCCGAAATTGGAGCTGACGGTTTGGCCCTGGACCGTGAGTTGGATTTCGCGGTTGGAAATATTCTTTCCCATGGACGCATAGAATTTGTGCGTCTTTCCACCGCCGCGCGCGGGAGGCCCGCCCCTGCCGTCGAAGAACAGGACCTCGACGTTGTACTTGGCCGACAGGGCCGTGAGTGTTTCCTTGGCTTTATAAATAGACCAGTTGGCCATGAGGTAGCCTCCGTCCTTCGTGCCGTCGGAGAAGCCGACCATGATGGTTTGGCGGTTGCCACGCCGCTTCAGGTGCTTGCGATAGACGCTGTTCGCGTACAGGCTTTCCATCACGCCGGCGGCATTACTCAGGTCTTCAATCGTTTCGAACAGGGGCACGATGTCGATGGGGAGCGCCTCCGTTTTCCATCCGCAAAGGCCGAACAGGCCGAACACGGACATCACGTCCAGGGCGCTCGTGGAATGGCTGATCACGTAGCGTTCGCAGCCCAGGGGGCCGTTCTTTTGCTGGATGACCTTGACGGCGTGGATGGTGTCCAGGGTGTCCTTGATGACGTCCTTGTATTTGTCGGGGTTGGCGGGGCTTTTGATGCGCGCCAATATGTCGATTTTCGCGGCGTCGTCGAGTTGATCCCAGTCCGCGGGCAGTCCGTCCCCGGCGGCCGCGATAGCGGACAGCACCGCCTGGTGGATGCTGCTGTCCTGGCGTATATCCAGCGAAGCGAAATAAAATCCGAATACGGTCAGCTTGCTGATGAGTTGATCGACGAGGGACAGGAAGAGGCTGTTGTGCTGATGGATGAGGATATGGCGGATGTCTTCCAGGATAGCCAGGAAAGAGGCGGGGGTCAGGTCCGAGGCCTTTTCGGGTTGGAAGATGGGCACATACAATTTCCTTTCGAGGTCGTTGAGGGGCCCCTCGATGCCTTTGAAGGTGAGCCTTCGCTTGAGCTTGCGCACCTCCAGGTAGTAATTCTTAAGGACGCTGGTCCTCAGCGCTTCGGCCACCCTCAGAGTCGTCTCGGCGGTCACGAAGGGATTTCCGTCGCGGTCTCCCCCGGGCCAGAAGCCCAGTTGGATAACGGGTCGCTTTACTTCCGCGTTTTCCTTCAGGATGGTCACGATCTTTCCAACGGCAGGATAAAAAACATTCACCAGGTACCAGATGAGGCTCACCGCCTCGTCGTAGGGCGTGGGTTTTTGCTTTTTGAGGAAAGGGGTCTTGCCCAATTGCTGGAGGTAGAGATTGATATTGGTAACGTCGTCCTCGCCGATGGCGCGCCCCAGGTCGTTGATGATGCCCAGCACGGAGCCCGGATAGAATTGGGTCGGGTGAGCGGTGAGCACGATGCGGACCGCGAAGTCCTTCAACTTCTCTGCCAGGGCCTCTTCCTTGTGTCCCTCGTAAACGCCGGTGAGTAAATGTTTGAGCGTCCCGATCCCGTTCATGTCATTGACTTTGCGGAACGCGCTGTCCTCCAGCGAATCGAACAGGACCACCTGCCTTTCGGTGTATTGGACGAAGCGGAATAAAAGATCAAGTTGATCCCGTTCGCTTACGTATCCCGTATGTTGGCGGAAGAAATGGGTAATGATGTCGACAGGACTCTGCTTTTTCTTATATCCTTCCTCGCAATTAGTCAATAATAGAGACAGGAGGATACCGGTTTTTTCGATGCGATGGAAGGGAAGCGAAGTGAAAAGGCTGTTGTATAGTTGAAACTTGAGCGCCACCTGGCTTTTGAATTCCTGGAGGCTGTGTGCACCGGAAATGTCCATAAGATAAAATTAAGAAAAATGGTCGGAATATAAATATTTGACTAAATTGTGGAGGTATTCGTTATGAATTATCAAATCCTACATATTGCTCGCGCCTGTTCCATTCCCGGAACCAGTAGGATTATTATTTCCACCACAACCACTATTACAACCCTGTAAGGGGTTGTCGTAGATTATATCATCCTTTGGGCCTCCGGGCTGCACGCCCAGGGCCGACCTTTGCGCCGAAGGCGCTTCAAAAAATAAAACCCCTATATGCAAGTTTTAAAATTCGGTGGGACCTCCGTGGCGAGCGCCGAAAATATGGAAAGGGTCATCGACATCCTCCTGAAGGCCGCGCAGGACGGCCCCACCGTCGTGATCGTATCCGCCATGGGCGGCGTCACCGACGCCCTCATTTCCTCGGGCAAGCTGGCCGCTTCGGGCAGCGAGCAATACAAGCAATTGTTGCAAACCCTGGAAATACGCCACCTGGAAGCCGTTCGCGCGCTCATGCCCGTGGCCCGGCAAAGCAGCCTCCTGAGTTGGGTCAAGCAGCGCTGTAATGAGATCGAAAGCCTTTGCGAAGGGGTCTTCCTGCTCGGGGAACTTTCCGCGCGGACCCTGGACCGCGTCGTTAGTTACGGAGAATGGCTTTCGAGCTACATCCTTTCAGGAGCCCTGCAAGCAAGGGAGGCCCCCCATGTCTGGGCGGACAGCCGCCAGCTGATTCGTACGGATTCCTTTTTCGGACACGCGAAAGTGGATATGGCGGTCACCCGGGAGCTGCTTCAGGATTTCATGCGCCGCAATGCCGCCCAGTTGTACATCATGCCCGGCTTTGTCGCGAGCGATGCCTCGGGGATCACCACCACCCTGGGCAGGGGCGGGTCGGACTATACAGCGGCCCTCGTGGCTTCCGCGCTGGATGCTTCGGTGGTGGAGATTTGGACCGACGTCAGCGGGATGATGACCGCTGACCCGCGTTGGGTGACCCACGCGCGCGTGATCGAGCGCATTTCGTACCAGGAAGCCATGGAGCTGTCGCACTTCGGGGCCAAGGTCGTGTACCCACCCACCATACAGCCCGTCATGGATTCGGGCATTCCCGTGTGGATCAAGAATACGTTCGCGCCCAAGGACCCCGGTACGCTGATCGAGCACGAAGTAAAGGAAGTGAGGAAAGGTCCGGTGCGCGGCATCAGTAGTATCAATGACATGGCCCTGCTCAACCTCGAGGGGAGCGGAATGGTGGGGGTGCCGGGCGTTGCCAAAAGGTTGTTCGAGGCGTTGGCGTTAAAGTCTATTAACGTGATTCTTATTACACAGGGGTCTTCGGAGTGCTCGATTTGCGTGGGGGTTGCGGGCACGGACGCCGACGCGGCCGCAGCAGCAGTTTCCGAGGGGTTTGCTTACGAGATTGCTTCGGGCTCCATTCAGCCGGTGCGCCTGGAAACGCAACTCGCCGTCGTGGCACTCGTGGGGGACAATATGAAAAGCCACCCCGGGATCAGCGGGCGCATGTTCGGGGCTCTCGGGCGGAACGGCGTCAACGTACGCGCCATTGCCCAGGGCGCTTCCGAAAAAAATATCTCTTCGGTCGTCGCTGGTCAGGACGTCAAGAAAGCGGTGAACGTCCTGCACGAAGCTTTTTTCCAGACGGCCTACAAACAATTGAACCTTTACGTCGTAGGGCTCGGCAATGTGGGCAGCAAGCTCATCGACCAGCTGCGTCAGCAACAATATTATCTGATCAAGCACCTGCGCCTCCAGGTCCGCGTGATCGGCATCGCCAATAGCCGGCGTATGGCCTGGAAGGAACAGGGCGTGGACTTGACGAACTGGCAGCAGGCCTTGCAGGAAGGAGAGCCGATGTGCCTGGATGCCTTCGTCGAGGAGGCCCGGCGCCGCAACCTGCGCAACTCCGTCTTCGTGGACAACACGGCGAGCGACGTGGTGGCCGCGGTATATGGCCGCTTGCTGGAAAAAAGCATCGCCGTCGTGGCGTGCAACAAGATCGCGTGCTCGGGTTTGTATGCCGACTATGTACATTTGAAAAATCTGGCGCGCGATTTCAATACGAGGTTTTTCTTCGAAACGAATGTGGGGGCAGGGCTGCCGGTCATCGGACCTTTGAGCGACATGGTCCGCAGCGGGGACCGTGTAGACCGTATCGATGCCGTGCTCAGCGGGACCCTGAACTTCGTCTTCAATCACTATGACGGCACGCGCCCCTTCGCCGAGGTCGTCCGCCAGGCGCAGGAGGAAGGCTATACTGAACCCGATCCCCGCCTGGATTTGGGGGGCACCGACGTCATGCGAAAGATATTGATCCTGGCGCGCGAATGCGGGGCGTCCATCGAGATGGAAGACATTACGAACGAGACCTTCCTTCCGGCTTCTTGCATGGCCGGGGACGTTGCGGATTTTTATGATCAACTGTCCCGGCACGAGGCACATTTTCTGGCTTTGTTTACGCGTGCCCGCTCGAACGGCTGCATCCTGAAATTTGTCGCGACATTTGCTGAAGGTAAGGCCCACGTTGGCCTTCAGGAGATATCCCCCGAGCACGGGTTTTACCATTTATACGGAAAAGACAACGTCGTCCAGTTCTACACGCGTCGCTATCCCCAGCAGCCCCTTATGGTTAAGGGTGCGGGGGCAGGAGCTGACGTGACGGCCTCGGGCGTATTTTCTGACATTATTAGAGCCGCACGCGTATGATTCCCGATTGTCCCTCCATCCGGGTGCTGTCCCCCGCCACCGTTGCCAACATGGTCTGCGGGTTCGACGTGCTCGGATTTTGTCTCGACGAGCCAACGGATGTGATGACGCTGACGCTCCTGCCGGGGGCTACTTCGATCACCATCCGGCATACGGATGGGTTTGATTTGCCTTGCGATCCTGCTTTGAATGTCGCTGGCGCTGCATTGCTTGCGATGCAGGAGGAACTGGCGGGAAAGCCGCCGTTTGCGGGGTGTCCGCCGGAAACGCCTCTTGCGTTTGCGCCTCGTCAGGTCGGCTTCGAGCTGGTCATCGAAAAGCGTATCAAGCCCGGCAGCGGCGTAGGTTCCAGCGCGGCCAGCGCCGCGGGCGCGGTGGTAGCCGCTAATATTTTGCTTGGTGGGATTTTTTCGCGGGAAGCGTTGGTTCGTTTCGCCATGTGCGGGGAAAAGGTGGCCAGCGGCGTCAAGCACGCCGACAACATCGCCCCCTGTATATATGGAGGCGTCACCCTCATCCGCTCCATTTTCCCATTGGACATCGTCGCCCTTCCGGCCCCTTCGCTCTATGCCTCGGTAGTCCATCCCCAGATCGAGGTGCGTACGGCGGACGCACGACAAATCCTGATGGAAAAGGTCCTGTTGCGGGACGCCATCCGTCAGTGGGGAAATATCGCGGGGCTGGTGGCAGGGATCCTTCAGGCAGATCATTCTCTTATCGGCCGTTCCCTGGAGGACGTCCTCATCGAGCCCGTCCGGAAAATCCTCATTCCCGGTTTCGATCGCGTGAAGGAGAGTTGTTTGTCGGCGGGCGCCCTGGGGGGCGGCATCTCCGGTTCGGGGCCTTCTATTTTTATGTTGAGCGCAACGCGTTCTACCGCTTTGTCCGTTGCCGAGGCCATGGGTACGGTATACCGCGACCTGGGCATCGATTTTCATACGTATGTGGGACCCATTGCTTCCAGCGGGGTCCGCGTCGATCCAACTTACGAACATGCAGTACTATAGTTTGGCGCGCGTTTCGCCGGCCGTCGATTTCCGCACCGCCGCCGTTTCAGGGCAGGCACCCGATGGGGGATTGTATTTCCCCTCGGTGATTCCATCGGTGTCCATACCGTCGATATCCCTTCGTGGTGCCGCGCCAACCGGCTCCCTCGCTGACGTTGCGTTTTCGGTCATGGAGCCATTTGTTTCGGGGTCTTTATCCCCTGCCTCCCTGCGCGAAATTGTTACGGATGCGCTTTCCTTTGACATTCCCCTGGTTCCCTTATCCGACGATCTGTATGTGTTGGAGCTTTTTCATGGACCGACGCTGGCGTTCAAAGACGTGGGGGCGCGGTTTATGAGCCGCTGCCTGGCGGCCTTTTCCGGTTTTGAACCGGTTACCGTTTTGGTGGCGACCTCCGGGGACACGGGCGGCGCGGTTGCGAGCGGCTTTGATGGCGTACCGGGGGTTCGCGTGGTCATCCTCTATCCAAGGGGACGCGTTAGCCCGGTACAGGAGCTACAGCTCACGACGTGTGGCGAAAACGTATCGGCGCTGGAAGTGGACGGGACGTTCGATGATTGCCAGCGAATGGTCAAGCAGGCCTTCGCGGACGCTTCGCTTCAGGGGTCGCTTCGCCTGACCAGCGCCAATTCGATCAACGTGGCGCGCTGGCTGCCCCAGCAGATTTATTATTGGTGGGCCCTGCAGCACTGGCCTTCGGCGCAGCCACCGGTCTTCATCGTGCCCAGCGGAAATTTCGGAAACCTGTGTGCGGGGATGCTGGCACACCGGACGGGGATGCCCGCGGCCCATTTCGTGGCTGCCTGCAATGCCAACGACACGATTCCGCGATTCCTTTCGGATGGCGTCATGGACCCGCATCCGGCGGTGGCGACTTTGTCCAATGCGATGGATGTGGCGGTGCCCAGTAATTTCGGGCGGATCCTGGAAATGTTCGCGGCTGCCGCACCTTCGCGCGCCGCCACGCCGCCCATCGCCACGCCGCCCACCGCCACGCCGCCTAACGCCAGCCTGCGCGCCAACCTCTCCGCCATTAGCCTTGACGACGCAGCCACGATCGGGGCGATTCGCACTTTATATGAAGACTTCGGCTACATCGCCGACCCCCATACGGCCGTTGGCTTCGGCGCCTGGGAGGCCTACCGGCGGGAGAACCCAGCCGCCAAAGGCGTCCTCCTCGCCACGGCCCACCCCGTCAAGTTCGCTCCAACCATCGAAGCCGCCCTGGGCCTGCGCCTTGACCTGCCTGGGGGCATCCGGGCCCTCCTGGAAAAACCCTCCCGGAAGGTTCTCATGGGCACTGATTTTGCAGAACTGAAGGATTACCTTTGCCGCGGGAAGGAACCGGTATGCACGAAATAGAACCATTTTACAACTGGCGTCATTTGTACACCGCTGAAGAAGACCCTCTCTCCCCCTTTTTCGGGCGGGAGTACAGCGAATTTGAGTTTACCCAAACCATCTATAACTACTTCATTCATCCTCAATGGGATGAATTCGGGTCCAAGACCCTGTACATGAAGATCCTGTATGCGGATTACACCCAGGGCTTCGTCATCATAGAGCTGCTGGGGGAGTGGAACGACGCCATCGAAAACGACATTATGGCCCTCAGGCGGGAGGTGACGGACCTGCTGTTCGACGAGGGGATTTACAAGTTTATCCTGATCGCGGACAATGTGCTGAATTTCCATAGCAGCGACGACAGCTATTACGAGGAATGGTACGAACAGGTCCAGGAGGACAGCGGGTGGGTGGTCATCCTGGACATGGCGGAGCATAACCAGCAGGATTTCAGGAAGGCCCACCTGACGAATTACGTCGAACTGTTGGATTATCCGAACTGGAGGACCGTCCAGCCCCAACACCTGTTTGCCGCCATCGATAATTTCATGCTTCGACGGATACCACCCGGCGACTAGCGCCGCCCATCATGGCACTCGTTACAGCGCCCCCGCCTTTGACACTCTCTAAAAACTTCCATATGAGAATCCTCCTCAGCCTCGCCCTCGCGTGCGCCTTCCTCTCCGGCCGGGCCCAAACCGTCCAGGACAGCCTCCTCCCCGTCAGGGGCTTCTCCATCGCCGCGCCCCGGCCCTCGGGACTGGATTCCTTCCTGGTGTTCGTGCGCCAGGAGCTGGCCCCCCGGCACGTGAATACCCTGATCCTGAGGGTGGATTATCACTACAAGTTCGAAAGCCACCCCGAATTGGTGGACAGCTTCGCCCTGTCCCGGAGGGAGGTCAAGGAGATCGTGCGGACCTGCCGCGAAGCAGGCATCCGGATCATTCCCCAAATCAATATGTTAGGACACCAATCGGACCGGAACCACCTGGGCAGGCTCCTGGCGGCCTATCCCCAGTTCGATGAAACGCCCGCGGTCCAGATGCCCGCCGTGTACGCGTGGCCCAATCCGGATAAGTTGTATTGCAAAAGCTATTGTCCCCTTCACCCCGACGTGCACAAGGTCCTCTTCGATGTGATCGACGAAATCTGCGATGTGTTCGAAGCCAGCGCTTTCCACGCGGGTATGGACGAGGTCTTCTACCTGGGCGATCCCGATTGTCCCCGCTGCAAGGGCCGCGATAAAGCCGAGCTGTTCGCGGACGAAGTCCGCCGCCTTCACGACCACCTCGCGGAGCGCGGTCGCGAACTTTGGATTTGGGGAGATCGCCTCATCGATGGCCGGAACAGCGGGGTAGGGGAATGGGAAGGGAGTTATAACGACACCTACCGTGCCGTAGACCTGATCCCCAAAGATGTGGTGATCTGCGATTGGCATTACGAAAGGGCCGATTACACCGCTCCCTACTTTGCCATGAAGGGCCTGCGCGTGGTCACCTGCCCCTGGCGTCGCCCCTCCATCGCCGTGCTCCAGCTCTCCGACATGCTGCGCTTCCGCGGCCAGTCCTCCGCCGACATGCGGAGTCGCTTCCTTGGGGTAGCCGAGACCGTTTGGTCGCCCACGGAGCTTTTCCTGATGGGATTTTATGGACAGCCCTTGCCGCCGCCCTTCAACGGGGGAAGGGGGAATGACCCCGTGGAAAATCCGTGGAATACGTTCCGGACTTTATTTGATAGTCTGAATACTTGGACCGCGCCGCCCTCGGCAGGGACTGCGACGATGGCGGTGGCGGCGACGCCATTGGCCGTAGCCACCGTGTATGAGACGCCCGCCTCGGCTGCGCCCGTCGCTGTGGCGCCCGCGCGCCACGCGTCCGCAGCGCCTACCGCGCCGAATTTGAAGCCATCGCCCATCCGCTCCATCGACCCCGCCGATACGGATTTTTCCGATTTGGAACCCCTGCGCAAAGCCATCGGCAACAGCCGGATCGTCATGCTGGGTGAGCAGACCCACGGCGAGGGCTCGACCTTCCTCGCCAAGACGCGCCTGATTAAATATTTGCACGAAAAAATGGGCTTCGACGTCCTGGCCTTCGAAAGCGGGCTATACGATTGCGCGCGCATTTGGGAGAATGTGGAAAAGGGCGGCGTCCTATCCAAAGAAGTGATCGGGTCCTTATTTTATATGTACGCGACCAGCCTGCAAACCCAGGGGTTGTTTGCCTACATCCAGCGAAAGGGAGATTTGACGCTGACGGGTTTCGAAAGTCAGCATACCGGCGCGAATGCGAAAAACGACCTTTTCCCCGATTTCGAACGCTTCCTGCTAAAAGAGCCCTTTCCCCTCGACTCCAATTGGAAGGTGTTCCGGCGCCTGAGCCTCGCGGCCTTTGCATCCGCCAATTTTCGGCCAGCGCCCGCGGAGCTGCCCATATTCCAAAGTGAGTTGGCACACCTCAAGACGTTCCTGGCCCAATCGGCGCAGGTCACCGTAAAGGGAGACCTTACAGACGCTCCCGGCTTTTGGTACGAGATCGTGTGCAGCATCGAGTCCCAAACGAACCGCTATTGGCGCCTGACTACGGAAAATCCCAATTCGGTGCGGGACGCCCAAATGGGCCGGAACTTCATCTGGCTTGCCGAATACGCTTACCCCGGAAAGAAGATCATCATTTGGGCCCACAACGGCCATGTCGCCAAAGACCTGAGCAGCGGGGGCACGCTGGAGGATGCCATCCCCCAAGTCAATCCATTCATCCCCATGGGCCATACCATCGTAGCTCATTTTGGCAATAAAGCCTACGTCATTGGCTTCACCGGCGCCGAGGGCACCTATATGAATTTCGTAAACAGCGCCATCGACACCGTCGGCCCCAGAACTCCCGGAAGCGTCGAAGCCACCCTTGCCCAATCCGGCGACAAATTCGACTTCGTCGACTACCGGGGAGGCAGCGGCCCGCAGGGCCGCGCCATCGCCTCCCTAGGCGACTTCCAGGAAGCCGGCGGCAACTGGGACCAGGTCTTCGACGGAATCTTTTTCATCCGTAACGTTTTTCCAGTGAAACGCCTTAGCGAGTAATCGCGCAAGCGATCTGGGCCGCGCCCGCCGCGAGATGGCCAGCGCCTGCCGCAGCGAATACAGAAGCGCTGCGGCAAGCGCCGTCCCCTCGCGGCTGACAGGCCAAGGCGCAAGGCAGGTGACGGGCGCAACAAGGACGGTAAGCCGCGGGGAGGAGGGCGCTGCCGCAGTGGCAACGCGACAAAGACTGAGAGCCGCGGGAAGGCGAGCCCTGCAACAGCGCTTCTGTATTCGCTGTTGCAGGGCTTGCCTCCCCAGCGGCGCGCGAAATTTTTGGGCCGCATGAGTTGCGTGCGTAGGTTTGTAATATAATTGTCAAAAATTATGACCTGGAAACAAACGTTCACCTCTTCGATCGGGAAAAAATTAGTAATGGGCTTTACCGGATTGTTCCTGATTCTCTTCCTTGTTGTCCACGTCACCATCAACTCCATGATCTTCCTCAACGACGGGGGTGAAAGCTTCAACACGGTCGCCCACTTCATGTCGCACAACATTATTGTCCGAATCCTGGAGGTGGGATTGTTCGTGGGCCTGATCCTCCACATCGTGCAGGGCCTCCTGCTTTACTACGAAAACGGTGAAAAAAGGGGTATCGCCTATGCGGTGCCGGCCACGGGCCATACCAGCAAGTGGTACAGCCGTTCCATGGGGCTCCTTGGGACCCTCGTCCTCTTCTTCCTGATCGTGCACCTGGCCAATTTCTGGGTCCCCGCGCGGATGGACCTCTATTTTAGAGGCGATCCCCCCACCGATTCCTTCCTGGACATGAAGCGCGTCTTCAGCGAGTGGTATATCGTCGTGATTTACCTGGCGGGCGTGATTTCGCTGTTTTGGCACCTCGTCCAGGGTTTCCAAAGCGCTTTTCAAACACTAGGTTGGAGAAAAGGTCGGTACGGTTCCCTCTTCGTAGCCGCGGGCATCGGTTACAGCATTATCGTTTGCCTGCTCTTCGCCCTGATGCCCATCCTCATCTATTCCAAAGTAATCCTATAATATGCTAGACGCTAAGATTCCTGACGGTTCCTTACAAGAAAAATGGACGAAATACAAGAGCACGGTAAAGCTGGTGAACCCCGCCAACAAGCGTAACCTGGAGATCGTCATAGTGGGCTCCGGACTGGCCGGCGCTTCGGCCGCGGCCAGCCTGGCGGAAATGGGTTATAAGGTGAAGTGCTTTTGCTTCCAGGATTCTCCCCGCAGGGCGCACTCGATCGCTGCCCAGGGAGGGATCAACGCCTCCAAGAACTACCAGAACGACGGGGACTCCGTATACCGTCTGTTTTATGATACCATCAAGGGGGGCGATTATCGCTCGCGCGAAGGCAATGTGTACCGCCTGGCGGAAGTGAGCGGCTGCATCATCGACCAATGCGTGGCCCAGGGGGTGCCCTTTGCCCGCGAATACGGCGGCTTGCTGAGCAACCGCTCTTTCGGGGGCGTCCAGGTGCAGCGGACCTTTTATGCTGCGGGCCAGACAGGGCAGCAGCTCCTCATCGGGGCCTACCAGGCCATGGAAAGGCAGGTGGCCGAAGGGAACGTGACCATGTATTCCAGGCATGAAATGCTCGACATCGTGGTCATCGACGGGAAGGCCCGCGGGATCATCGCGCGCAACCTGGTGACCGGGGAACTCGAAAGGCATTTCGGTCATGCCGTACTGTTATGCACCGGGGGATACGGGAACGTCTTTTACCTCTCCACCAACGCCATGGGCAGCAACGTATCGGCAGCCTGGAAGGCATGTCGGAAGGGCGCCTGGTTTGGAAACCCGTGCTTTACTCAAATCCATCCGACGTGCATACCCGTCACGGGAGACCATCAAAGTAAGTTGACCCTGATGTCCGAGTCTTTACGGAATGACGGACGCATCTGGGTCCCCAGGCAAAAGGGAGACGCGCGGCCCGCGAATCAAATCCCCGAGGACGAACGCGATTATTACCTGGAGCGGCGCTATCCCGCCTTCGGGAACCTCGTGCCCCGCGACGTTGCCAGCCGCGCGGCCAAGGAACGCTGCGACGCGGGTTACGGCGTGGGCACTTCCAAACAGGCGGTGTACCTAGATTACGCTTCCGCCATCGAGCGCTATGGACGCGCCGAATGCAACAAGCACGGCATCGAGAACCCCGACGAGGAAACCATCCGCAGCTACGGGATCGCCGTCGTCAGGGAAAAATACGGGAACCTCTTCGATATGTATGAGAAGATAACCGGCGAAAACCCCTACGAGGTCCCGATGCGTATTTACCCCGCCGTGCACTATACCATGGGCGGCCTTTGGGTGGACTACGAACTTATGACCAATGTGCCCGGCCTGTATGCCCTGGGCGAAGCCAACTTCTCGGACCACGGCGCCAACCGCCTGGGCGCTTCCGCGTTGATGCAAGGCCTGGCTGACGGCTATTTCGTCATCCCCTATACCGTCGGGAACTACCTGTCTGATGAAATCAGGGTGAAAGCGATCCCCACGGATCATCCCGCTTTTGTCGAAACCGAGGCTCTTGTCCGTGCGCGTATTGACAGGCTTATGTCCATCAAGGGCACCCAGTCTGTCGAATCCTTTCATAAGCGCCTGGGAAAGATCATGTGGGATAAGTGCGGCATGGCGCGCAACGCAGCCGGGCTTCGCGAAGCCATCGAAGAAATTCGCGCCCTCCGGGCGTCCTTCTGGCGCGACGTGCGTATTCCGGGGTCCGTCGACGAACTCAACCCCGAGCTGGACAAGGCGGGCCGCGTGGCCGACTTCCTGGAGCTTGGCGAACTCATGTGCGTCGACGCCCTGCAGAGGGAGGAAAGCTGCGGAGGCCACTTCCGCGAGGAATTCCAAACCCCCGACGGAGAGGCGCTGCGGGACGACACCCACTTCATGTTCGTCGCCGCCTGGGAAAGCAAGGGCGAGGGGCAATTCGAATTACACAAGGAACCTTTGGTATACGAGGTCGTGCATCCGACCCAACGGTCTTATAAATAGTTTTAATGAAGGAAAAGCTGATCATAAGAAATTTTGGGCCGATTAAATCCATTGAGCTCGATCTGGGCAAGTTCACTGTATTAATTGGAGAGCAAGCCACGGGTAAAAGCACAGTAGCAAAGGTTTTGGCGATGTGTAGGTATTTTTCCTACATTATTAATAATGATCCTTACGAACAACCTTTTAATAACGGATTATTATCGTGGGGTTTGGTTGAATCGAGTCAGAGTGATACTTATATTTTTTATGACTGTAATCATTATTCTCTAAAAATAGAACGTAGATCAATCCCATTTGAAATTGAACGTACAAGGATGAAGGGAGAGGCTTATTTATACATTTCTGAATTGGTCCCAAAATCAGACGAGTTCAAGCATCTTCAAATAGAATTAAAAAAGATTACCCCAAAACCAAATGATAGTAATTATTCAAGTTGGACCATTCCAACAAGTTTCTTTTTAAATGATGTAGCAAAGGTGATGGATAATCCCTTTTATCTTCCTACTGAGAGAGGCCTTCAATCCATCTTTTCCTTAGGTAGAAGTAGTATTCAAAATATATCGGATTCCCTTTTTAACCAATTAGCAAAACTTGATCAAGCTGCAAGATCTTTTACCCGGGAGACCTTTATAGAACCACTAGGTATTATTTATAAAAATGTTGATGGGAAAGGGTTTATTCGAAAAGAAAATGATGAAAAGTTTTTTAGCCTGTTTAGCGCTGCAAGCGGCTATCAATCAACAATTCCGGTGACACTTATCATAAAATATTACTGGCAGTTCAAGGAGAAAAGTAAAACATTTATTGTTGAAGAGCCGGAATTAAACCTGTTTCCAAGCGCTCAACAAAAATTGATTCAATTTTTTGTAGAAAGTGCTAATGCTAATAAGTCGAATTTCCTGTTAACAACGCATAGCCCATATATTTTAGCCGCTATTAATAACTTGATTTACGCATATAAAGTAGGTCAAACTGAAGAGAAAGCAGTTAGCGCAATAGTACCAAGGAA
This sequence comes from uncultured Chitinophagaceae bacterium, assembly GCA_964544695.1. GTDB lineage: Bacteria > Bacteroidota > Bacteroidia > Chitinophagales > Chitinophagaceae > Dinghuibacter. The sequence goes on along the minus strand of CAZJDB010000192.1, from coordinate 29,480 downwards.
ATACTGGTTGAACTCTCTCGAAGTAAGTGCGTATCGATTACTACCCGATGGTACAGCTTTAAATATTGTCGACACAGATTTGGGAGAGATTATTGTAGAGGAGCTTGATCAAGCCGGAAAAGAAATTAATTCGGTTTATGATGAGATTTTAGCAGTAAAATTTAGGGAAAATGAAGAGTCTGAGTGATTGTGCGCATTGCTGCAAGAAATACGAAAGAACACAAAAATGGGCCAATGCAGGAGAAAAGGGATTGACTTATTCTTTGGAGAATGTACCAAAGCTTGAAATTGAAAAGTGGAAAATCGATGGTTGCGTATTGAAAGAGAATGATCTGAATAAATGCGACTACTTAATGGTTATAAAGAAAAGGTCGACTTGTTATTGGATTGAGCTGAAGGATCAGGATTTGGATTACGCTTGTTTACAGATCTTTTCGGCATTTAACAGTATTAAGGAGGCTAGAACCTATAAAAGACATCTGGCAAGGATTGTTTTAGGACGATTTAATGAGGATAGAAATAGAATTGATAACCTTAGATATGTCAATTTCAAGAAACTTATAAATCTTATTGGCGGTAAACAGAATGTTTGGTATAAAACAAAAATAATCGAAGAGAAATTATAGGAAAATCATATATATGGAACACTACACAATGAATCTGACACTGAAAGTGTGGCGCCAAAAAAATAAGGACGACAAGGGTGGCTTCGAAACGTATAAGGTCCCGGGCATCTCCTCTGAGATGTCCTTCCTCGAGATGTTCGACGTACTCAACGAACGCCTGGTGGAAGAAGGGAAGGAACCCATCGCCTTCGATCATGACTGCCGGGAAGGAATTTGCGGAATGTGCTCCATGTATATCAACGGCAAGCCCCACGGCCCCTGGAAGGGAACGACCACCTGCCAGCTCCACATGCGGGCCTTCAAAGACGGGGACACCATCGTCGTAGAACCCTGGAGGGCCAAGTCCTTCCCGGTGATCAAGGACCTCGTCGTGGACCGTACCGCCTTCGACCGCATCATCCAGGCGGGCGGCTTCATCTCCGTAAACACCGGCAACGCCGTTGACGCCAACACTATCCCCATCGACAAACAAAAGGCCGATGACGCCTTTGCCGCCGCCGCCTGCATTGGCTGCGGCGCCTGTGTAGCCGTATGTAAGAACGCCTCCGCGATGCTCTTCGTCGCGGCTAAGGTGTCGCATTTGTCATTGTTGCCCCAGGGCGACCCGGAACGCAAGAACCGGGCGTTGGCCATGGTGGCTCAAATGGACAAGGAGGGCTTCGGAGGCTGCAGTAATACCAGCGCTTGCGAGGCTGTTTGTCCCAAGGAGATTTCAGTCAATACGATAGCTCGCCTCAACCAGGAGTACATGCGGGCGGGCTTTGCGGCCGAAAGAGAGGAGACCTTATAGCCCGCAGCGCGGGCACGCCTGCCCCCGGCGGGGATGGCCATAACGAGCCGCTGTTATCCTGTGGTTAATCAAGGACACAGCCCTGTAGCGATTCTGCGGCAAATGCACTAACTTTGGTTGTCCCAAAATGCGCGCTTTTGCTGAGAGTACTAGCCCTCTGCCTCATAGTAAGTGCAATAGCAAGCGTCTCCCGGGCCCAGGTCATACAATCCGTATCCTCAAATTGGAGAACCAAAAAGATTCCGGTTCGTTCGGATACATTGAGCTTGGACTCGATGAGCGTGGTGCCTGGTACTGTCCGGATCGAAGGCGTTGACGAAAGCGCATACGGCGTAAATGCGCCCCGCGGCAAACTCTGGTGGAAGCAAAAGCCGACAGCGGACAGTGTACAGGTCCAGTACCGAGTTTTCCCTTTCCTCATTCAACATTCCTACTACCGTTACCGCTACGACAGCGTTGCCAAGTACATGGTGGTGTCGCCCTATTTCCGGAAGAACAGCCAGGACGATCCTGCCAATTTCAATTTCGGTAACCTTCAATACAACGGGAGCTTCGGACGGTCCATCTCCGTCGGCAACAACCAGGACGCGGTGGTGAACTCTTCCCTCAACCTACAGATCAACGGGATGATCGGGGACAGCATCGAATTGTCGGCGGCCATCACCGACAATAACCTGCCCGTGCAGCCCGATGGGACGACGGCCCAGCTCAACGAGTTCGACAAGGTGTACATCCAGTTCCGGAAGCATGGATGGCAGGTCGCCCTGGGCGACCTGGACATCCGGCGGAGCGAAGGCAGTTATTTCAACTTCTACAGACGCCTCCAGGGGATTTCGGTGGAGGCGGACACCAAGGTCTTTGCCAGCGGGCACAACCACCTGATCGCAAGCGGCGCGGTATCGAAGGGTATCTATGCGCGGAACGTGTTCGCGGGACAGGAGGGGAACCAGGGGCCCTACCAACTGCAAGGGAACAACAACGAAACGTACATGGTGGTCCTGGCGGGGACGGAAAAAGTGTACATCGACGGGGTGCAGATGCAGCGGGGGGAGGATCAGGACTACGTTATCAATTACAATACCGCGGAGGTCACCTTTACGGCCAAGCGCATGATCTCCAAAGACCAGCGCATCCAGGTGGAATTCGAATACGCCGATCAGAATTACCTGAATACCCAGTTGTTGTTGGGCGACGATCTGGATGTGAACAAGCGGCTCAAGTTCAAGTTCAACTATTATTCCGCGACGGATGCCAAGAACAGTCCTTTGAACCAGGTGCTCACCGATGCGCAAAAACAATTCCTTTCCGGGTTGGGGGACAGCATCCAGCAGGCCTATTATCCCAGCGCCGCGCAGGACACTTTCAGTTCCACCACGATCATGTATGCCATGCGCGACAGTCTCGTGGCGGGGGTCTTCTATGACTCGGTGTTCGTGTATTCCACCAACCCCGACTCGGCCATCTACAACGTGACCTTTACCGACATGGGGCTGGGGAACGGGGACTATATACTTCAGGGCGACGCCGCGAATGGGAAAGTTTTTCAATGGACGCCTCCCCTGGGCGGGGTGCATACCGGGGAATACCAGCCCGTCATCCTGCTGGTGGCGCCCACCAAAAAGCAGGTGGTCGAAGTGGGCGGGGCCTATATGTTGGATCCTCATACCACGCTTTCAGGGGATTGGGCCTTTAGCGATTATAACCCCAATACCTTTTCCGTGACGAATGCTTCCGAAACGGGGATGGCGGGGAAGTTGGGGCTGGTGCGCGAGCAGGCTTTCAATCCGTCGTTGAGCGTTGCCGCCAATGTCGGTATGGAATGGGTTCAGAAAAACTTTACCCCCATCGAACGACTCCGGACGCCCGAGTTCTACCGCGACTGGGGCCTGCCCCTGGTGGTGGATGCGGAGGCCGAGCGCCTGGGGACGGCGGGGATCGGACTGAAGGGAAAATACAACGTCATCCGGTACGACGTATCCTACTTCACACGGGGCTCGGGTTATTCGGGGGAACAAAATACGGTGAGCCAAACGTGGAAGCGCTATGGCTGGAGCTGGAACGCCCAGGTGCGCCTCACGACCTTTGACAGTACCTTCAACCGGGGGACGTATTGGAAGCCTTCCTTCCAATTGGAAAAACTCCTCCCCGACATGGGTAAGGTCACCATAGGCGGAAAGTACGACCTCGAAAGCGACGCCATCATGAACCGTTTCGCCGACTCCCTGAATGCCCTGAGCTATTCCTTCAATACCTGGCAGGTTTACCTCAAGTCCCCCGAAGGGAAAAAGCGCTGGGGCATCAGCTACGCGGTGCGCCAGGACCGGACGCCGTTCGGCAAAGATCTTGTGTTGTCCGATCAGAGTCGGAATTTGAACGGATACTGGGAATATACCGTGGACCCCCACCAGCAGATCAAACTGAACGCCACCTACCGGGTGCTGGAAGTACCCAACACCAAGATCACGACCCAGGTGCCCGAGAACAGTATCCTGGGCAGGGCAGAATACCTCGTGAACGAGTTCAAGGGGGCCGTCACGGGTAACGTCCTCTACGAACTGGGTGCGGGACAGCAGCAACAGATGGAGTTTACCTTTGTTCAGGTGCCCGCGGGTCAGGGTCAGTACACCTGGGTCGACTACAACCATGACGGGATCGCCGAGATCAACGAATTCGTGATCGCCCAGTTCCAGGACCAGGCCGACTACATTAAGGTCTACCAGCCCACGGGGAACTACGTCAAGGCGGACTATACGCAACTGAACTACAGTCTCTCCCTGAACCCGGCTTTGCTGTGGAGGAATCTTAAAACCGCCTCTCCTTTTGAGAAGTTCCTGAGCCGCTTCATGACCCAGTCGAGCCTTCAGGTCAACAAGAAGGTCATTTCCAACGACGCCATCAATTGGAACCCCTTTTCCTCCGGTATCATCGACACATCGCTGTTGAGCCTAAACCAGGTGCTCAGCAACGCCCTTTTCTTCAATAAACTCAGCCCCAACTGGGGTGTCGATATTACCCACGTCATCAATTCCAACAAGGCGTTTTTGACGTATGGCGCCCAAAGCCAGCGTCTGCGGGACCTGGGGCTGCGTTTCCGCTGGAATATCTCGCGGCTATATGCGTTCAATATCTTTAATAAGCTGGACGCAAATAGCATGCTTACGCCGGCCTTCGCCAACCAGAACTATTTCATTCATTCCTTCCAAACGGAACCCCAGGTCAGCTACACCAAAGGGACAAAGTACCGGCTGGCGTTGGGGTGCCGCGTGCTGGCGCAGTCCGACGAGCCGCAGTATGGCGGGGAGCATTCGCTTTCCAAGGCCCTTACGCTGGATACCAAATACAACGTGGTCACCAATACCTCGATCACGGCGCACTTCGAGGTCAATGGCATCGATTTTTCCGGGGCGGACCAAACGACTACCGTGGCCTATACCATGCTCCAGGGGTTGACACCGGGGACCAACTATGTGTGGTCGATCGATTTTACGAAGCGGCTCCTCGGAAACATCGAGGTGACCTTATCCTACGATGGGCGGAAGCCGGGGGAGGGGGCGACGGTCAATACGGGACGCGCGGCGATCAGGGCGTTATTTTAGTATCTTAGGTATTATGAATCTAGTTCAGGCGGTGCCCTTCTATGGCATCCTCAATATGGAGACCTCCTTGAAGTTTTACGTCGACGGCCTCGGCTTTACTATGTTGAATAGCTGGACCCCCAGGGGGCGTATTGAATGGTGCTGGCTTGACCGCGACGGCGTGGCGATCATGCTCCAGGAGTCCCGGAACAAGCCAGTCACCGAAAAGATCGGGCTGTGCATCAACTTTACGTGCCGTGATTCCATTGCACTTTACCATGAATTTCGTGAGCGGGGGCTTACCCCAGGCGAGCCCCAGGTGGGTAACAATCTATGGGTAACCACCGTCACGGACCCCGATGGGTATAAGCTGTTCTTCAATAGTCCGACGGATGTGCCGGAGGAGACGCTCTATTCGGAGTGGCTGGCCATGACCAAAAAAACATAAGCCCCGGATTTCTCCGGGGCTTTGTGTAGGTATTAGACACAGGTTGGCTCGTAATTAAACGATTGAATTTTTTTATAGGATGCGGATCCGGCGTTATCCGAAGATGCCGCCCTTTCTCAAGGATACGGTGCCGGCTCCGATCTTGAAGCCGTTATTGTAGATTTCGACTTTATACTGACCCTTTGCAAACTTGGAATTAGGCTTCCAGGTTATTTCCACGGGCAGGACCTGTCCCTGAACATAGTCTACCGATTTCTTCACGGTGAACACCTTGTCGCCCGTATCGCGGGTGGTGAAGGTACCGGAACCCAGGGCTTGTACGGAGACGGGCTGACCGGCGGGATCGGTGATGCAGATGTAGAGGTCCTTGGAGCCGGTTTCGGCGATCCTGTTTTCATCCAGTTGGAAGGTCAGCTTCAGGGCATTGGCCCTCTTGGCACTGGTAACTTCCTTTTCCTTGCCGTTGGACTTTTCATCCCAGGCGGCGATGGCAATGTTGGATGCGTGCAGGGTGGAACCGATGTCAACCAAGGTGGCCTTGATCGTGGAAACCGAGTCGTACCCCTTTTGAACCTGGTCCCTTTGGGCGGTTACGGTTGCCTTATCCTGGGTCAACTGAAGGTTTTCGCCTTTCAGCCGCTCGATTTCGGCAATGTACCCGTCGATCTGACCATTCAATTTGGCGATCAGGTTGTGGGCCTCGGCAAGTTCGGCGGCAGTTGCGTGCTCCTTGCTCAAAATGGATTTGATGCGGCTTCTCATCCCGCCGATTTCGCCATCGTCCTTTTTCAGGAGACTGTCGAGCTTGGCGTTCTTTCCGGTCATTTCATCCAAACGGGCGTTGGCTTCGTTGAATTGTTCCTGGAGGGCGCTCTTGGAAGAGTCGGCCTGGAAAAGCTGCGCTTGCGTTTGAGCCTTTTCTTCACCCGATTTGGATTTATCGTAGATGATATATCCCCAGGTGCCAAGCAAAGCGACAATCAGCGCAACATAGATAATGGCGCGATTATCCTTTTTATCCTTGGGAGGCTGACTTGAAGGCGAAGCAGAGGGGGCATTAGAATATGTCATAACCTTGGTTTTTAATTGAACAAAAATTGAGTTATTCTCTTTATTATTGGAAATTATTTATGCACTTGATGTGAACCCATGAATGATGCACTTTTCATTGATATTGAGACAGTTCCAGGGCAACCCGATTTTCATCTACTTGATACTGACTGGCAATCACTCTGGATAGGCAAGCTTTCCAAAACCATGCCAGAAAATTTTTCAGCCGAGGATACCTACCGGGATAAGGCAGGGATCATGGCCGAATTCGGGCGCATCGTTTGCATCGCCTGCGGGTATTTTTCGGAGGACAAGGGGACGCGTAAGACCGCTTTCAAAGTCAGGGCCATCGCAGGTGAGGACGAAAAGAGCCTGCTCACCGAGTGGATCGGGATGGTCGATAAATTTCACGCCGTTTTTCCCGCTTTCCGGTTCATCGGACATAACATAAAGGAATTCGACATCCCCTATCTTTGCCGCCGCCTGATGGCCCTTGGCATCCCTTTACCCCGCTACCTCCAGATCAGTGGCATGAAACCCTGGGAGACGAACCTGGTCGATACCATGCACCAGTGGCGCTTTGGGGATACCCGTCACTACGTGTCCCTCGATCTGCTGGCGCGGACCCTGGGCATTCCCACCCCCAAGGAGGATATGGACGGCAGCCAGGTGCAGCGCGTGTTTTACGAGGACCGGGACCTGGAGCGGATCAAGAAGTACTGTATACGGGATGTGGTCACGACCGCCCGGATCATGCAACGCTTCCGGGGGTTGGAACCGGTGCCGGAGGACCAAATCCTGGTCGTATGAGCGCATCCAAGATCATAGGCGATTGGAAGCGGGGCCATTTCAAACCGGTCTACTGGCTGGAAGGGGAGGAGGAATATTTCATAGACGAGGTGACCGCTTACGCGGAAAGCCGGATTCTGAGTGAAGCGGAGGCTAGCTTCAACCTCAGCGTTTTTTACGGCAAAGACGCAGATTGGGCCGCTCTGATCAATGCCTGCAGGCGTTACCCCATGTTCGCCGATCGCCAGGTCGTCCTGCTGAAGGAAGCCCAGCAGATGCGTGACATCGACAAACTGGAAGCCTATATCGAAAACCCCCAACCCTCCACGGTGTTTGTGGTCGCATACAAGGAAAAGAAGGTGGACGGGCGGAGCCGCCTGGCTAAAATTCTCAAGGAAAAGGGCGAAGTCCTCAGCACCAAAAAACTCTACGACAACCAGCTCCCCGATTGGGCCCGGGACTTGATCCAACAGCGGGGCTTCACCATTACGCCCAAGGGCCTCCTCCTCCTGGTAGACCACATCGGAAACGACCTGAACCGGATCGCCAGTGAAATCGACAAGCTTTCGGTGAACATCGGAAGCCGTCATGAGATCAGCGAGGAGGACATCGAAAACTACGTCGGCATCTCCAAGGAGTATAACGTCTTCGAATTGCAGAATGCGCTGGCCCGAAAAGACCTCGCGGCCTGTATCCGGATCATCCGGTATTTCGACGCCAATCCCAAGGCCGGACCCATTCAGATGGTACTACCGGCCCTGTATAACTTCTTTAGTAAAGTGTACCAGCTTTTCGGCCTGCCGGGTGCTTCGGATAAGGACGTGGCCACCACCCTGGGGGTTAACCCCTTTTTCCTTAAAGACTATAGGCACGCGGCGTCCGTCTACCGATCCGATGGCGTGGAACGGGTCCTCCTGTTACTTCATCAGTATAACCTCCGCAGCCTGGGTATCGGCAGCATCAGCACCTCCGATGGGGAGCTGATGAAGGAGATGGTTTACCGCATGGTGGCGGGCTAGAAATGCCCTATCTTTGGGCGCGAAAACGAAGCTTTGCATGGCCTTGATCAAATCCATTTCAGGTATCAGAGGTACCATCGGCGGCAAACCCGGAGAAACACTGAGCCCCCTGGATGTCGTGAAGTTCACAGCCGCCTTCGGCACGTGGTTGATAGAACAATATCCAAACAATAAAAAGGTGGTCATCGGCCGGGACGGACGCATCAGCGGAGAAATGGTCCGGGACCTGGTGGTCCCCACCCTGAATGCGTTGGGCCTGGACGTGGTGGATGCGGGGTTGAGTACGACCCCTACGGTGGAACTGGCGGTGACCTGGGAGGAGGCGGCCGGCGGCATCATCCTAACGGCCAGCCATAACCCCAAAGACTGGAATGCCCTGAAGCTGCTCGACAACAAAGGGGAATTCATCAGCGCATCGGCAGGTGCCCGGGTCCTGGATTACGCGGCGCGCGAAGCCTTCACCTTTGTAGGTGTGGACAAGCTGGGAACCCACGTCATAAATGATTCGTTTGTTGCGCGTCACATCGAGTCCGTAGTCAACTACGAGCTGGTGGACGTCAAGGCCATCCATAAAAAGAAGTTCCGGATCGTGGTGGACGCGATCAACAGTTCGGGGGCGATCGTCATCCCCGCTCTGCTGAGGGCTTTGGGGGTGGAAGAGGTCATCCTCATCAACGGGGAAGTGAATGGCAAATTTGCGCACAACCCCGAGCCCCTCCCCGAAAACCTCTCCGAGCTTGCCCGCGAGGTGAATAAGCACAAAGCGGATTTGGGGATTGCCGTGGACCCGGATGTGGACCGTCTATGCTTTGTTTCCGAGGATGGAAGCATGTTCGGGGAAGAATACACGTTGGTGGCCGTGGCGGACTATGTGTTGTCTAAACGCAAGGGGAATACGGTCTCTAATATGAGCTCCACGAAGGCCTTGAAGGAGGTGACGCTTCGCCATGGAGGGGTATATTACCCCAGCGCGGTGGGCGAGGTCAATGTGGTCACGAAAATGAAGGAAGTGAATGCCGTCATCGGCGGAGAAGGCAACGGGGGCATCATCGTTCCCGACCTGCATTACGGCAGGGACGCCCTGATCGGCATAGGATTGTTCCTCAGCCACCTGGCGCACCATAAGAAAAGCATCAAGAGCCTGCGCATGGAGTATCCCGATTATTTCATCTCCAAGAACAAGATCGAACTGGAGCCGAATGTCGATACCGCGAGCCTCTTCGCCAAGATCGGGAACAAGTACCGGCACAACCCCGTCAACACCGAAGACGGCCTGAAAATCGAATTTGAAAACGACTGGGTCCACCTCCGCCCCTCGAATACCGAACCCATCATCCGCATCTATGCCGAAAGCGATTTCGAGACCAAGGCCAATAACATCGCCCAAAGGCTGATGCAGGATATTCGCGAAGTCATGAATGAATGAATATGCCCGACAGAATATACTTTGACAACGCCGCTACCACGGCCCTGGACCCGGAAGTGCTGGAGGCGATGATGCCTTACCTCACCGAAAAATTCGGAAACCCCAGCTCCATTTACTCCTACGGCAGGGAAAGCCGCCTGGCCATCGAAAGCGCGCGCAAATCGGTGGCCAAAATACTGAACGCCCACCCCGCCGAGGTCTTCTTCACGAGCGGGGGGACGGAAAGCAGCAACACGGCGATCACGGCATCCGTCCGGGACCTGGGCTGCAAGCACATCATCACCAGTGAAATAGAACACCACGCTACCCTGCACACGGTGGAATATTTGTCGCACGCGGGCGAGGTTGAATTGAGTTATGTGCGGCTGCTGCCCAACGGGCACATCGATATGGAGGATTTGGAGCAACTGCTGGCAGGGACCGAATCGAAGAGCCTGGTGACCCTCATGCACGCCAACAACGAGATCGGCAACCTCCTGGATTTGCACGCCGTGGGGAACCTGTGTAAGATGTACGGGGCCATCTTCCATTCGGATACCGTGCAAACCGTGGGACACTATCCCTTCGACCTGCGCAACACGCCCGTCCACTTCATCACGGGCGCCAGCCATAAATTCCATGGACCCAAAGGGGCGGGGCTGCTCTACATCAACGAGAACGTCCGCATCAAACCCTTTATCAACGGGGGCTCCCAGGAGCGCAACATGCGCGCCGGTACCGAGAACCTCTACGGCATCATCGGATTCGCCCGGGCCCTGGAGCTGGCTACCCGCGACTACGAAGCGGACAGCTCCGCCATCAAGGGCCTCAAGCTCTTCATGATGGAGCAGTTGAAGAAAAATTTGCGCGGCGTTTCCTTCAACGGGGACCCCGTTGGTCAAAGCTTATATACGGTTCTTTCGGTTTCCTTCCCTAAGACCGAAAAGTCGGAGATGATCCTCTTTAACCTGGACATAAACCACATCTGTGCTTCCGGGGGCAGCGCCTGTACGTCGGGGGCGGACCAGGGGTCGCACGTGATCAGGGCCATCAACAACAACCCTAACCAGGTTACGGTCCGGTTTTCGTTTTCCAAACACAATACTAAGGAGCAGGTGACGGCCGTCGTAGAGAAGCTCCGCGAGCTGATCTAGCACCCTCGCCTTTACTTGTTGAATCCCAGGTGCCGGATCAATTCCATCGGCAACGCCGGTAAATTCCTGCGCTCGATCAGGAAGGTAGACAGGGCGGCCAGGTCCCTGAAGACGAAGTGGCTGCTCATGGCTCCCTCCAGGTATCCCGCTCCGGTGGTATTCCCGGTGCCCACGCGCATACCGATCATGCGGCGCACCATCGTCAGGTGCTTGTGTCGCCAGCCGGCCATCCAGTGGTCGATTTCGATCAGGCTATCCAGGATTTGGAAGGAGGTCTGGAAGACGGGGAAGTCCCGGTAAAGCATGATGAAGAGCGCCGCGCGCAGGGCGGCGGGCGAAAACCGCCCCGCGGGAGCACCGAAAAAGACGGTGTCGAAGTCATCCAGCTTGCCCTTTTCCCTTTCGGTCAGGCTTTCCCGGTAGCGTTCGCGATAGTCCTCCCAAAACGAGCCGGGATATGCCGACCAATAGAGGGGTTGAAAGAAGGGCATGCGTTCCAGCCAGTCGTTTACCTGGTCCAGCAGGCTCTTGTGGCCTTCGGTACGGGTTAGGGTATCGTACTCGGCGGTGGTCAGGCCCCCTTCGTTGGTGCGCCGGTAGTAGTCTTTGCCGTGGCGCTCTTCCATGCGCAGGCCCAGGCGGGCCTCCACGAGGCGGAACTGGAGGCTTTGGAAGCCCGAAGCGGGGGTCAGGAGGTTCCGGAATTCCAGGAAATCGAGGGGGGTCATGGTATCCAGGAGGGTCACCTGCTGGTTCAGGAGCTCCAGGATGCGGATGATCCGGTGGAGGCGGTGACGGACGAGGTTGAGGTCCTCGTCGTTGTCATTGATCTGCGATTTTCCGAAGACCCTTTGAATGAAGTCGAGTTCAAATTGGATTTGTTTGAACCAAAGCTCATAGGCCTGGTGGACAATAATGAAAAGCATTTCATCGTGGGCCGGTTGGTTGCCGGGTTCGAAGCTTTTGGGGTGCTGGCTGTCCAGTACTTTGTCCAGTTCCAGGTAGTCGTGATACGTCATAATTTTATAAAAATGCTTTTAAGGGCCGGGTAAAGGTCTTGATACAATCCCGCAAGCCGGATGTAAGGCTCCCGGAAAAGCGGCTCGAATGTACGACCTTCCCTGATATGACCGCGCGCCTCTTCCAGGCGGGAAAAATAACCCAGCGCCAACATACCAAGTAGGGCCGCGCCGGTGGCCGAGGCATCCCCTTCTTCGGTCAGGCGTATGGGTTTGCCCAGGATGTTGGCAAGCTGTTGGACCCAGGCCTCGCTTCGCGTGAAGCCGCCACTCGCGTGGACGAGGTGGATGGGTTCCAGCAACCGGAGGATTTCGCCCAGGGCGAATCCGATGCCCTCGGTGACCGACCTGAGCATGTGGGCCCGGGTATGATGGGAGCGGAGTCCGACGAAGGCGCCCCGGGCGTTCGCATCCCAGATGGGGGCGCGTTCGCCATACAGGTAGGGCAAAAACAGGAGTCCTTCCGATCCGGGAGGAACGGTGAAGGCTTCAGTCAGCAATTCCTCCAACGGAGCGGCCACGATCCCGCGGAACCATTCGACGACGTTACCCCCGTTATTGGTGGCCCCGCCGCGGACATACATCCGATCGAAAAGGTAGTATTGAAAAAGGCGCTCCTGCGGATCCGGCTGCCAGGAAGAAGTGACCACGCGCACCGCCCCGCTGGTGCCTATGGTCAGGGCCGCCTCCCCGGGAGAAAGTACGCCCGTGCCCAGGTTGGCCAGGCATCCGTCGGAGGCGCCGATCACAAAGGGGACGCCGAATTCGGAAGACACGCGCGAAAAAGTGACGGGGACGGGGGTGGAAAGTTGAGCAGGCGAAACGCAAGCGGCCTCTAGCGCCGGTGCATACCAGCCCAACGAAGGCGTATCGAATAACCCGGTGGCGGAGGCCAGGGAATAGTCGATTTCATAGACCCCGAACAAGCGATACCAGATGTATTCCTTGATAGAAATAAAACGCGTTGCTCGGGCAAAAACCTCCGGAAAAGCAGTGCGAAGCCAAATGAGTTTCCAATAAGGGGACATCGGGTGGAGGGGAACGCCTGTGTGTGTATAATAACTTTCGGTAACGGGTACCGTTGCGGCGCGGGTGTCCGCCCAGGTGATCAGGGGTGTGAGGGGGGTATCCCCTTCGAGGGCGATCAACCCGTGCATCGCGGCACTGAAACTAACGGCCTTTAGTTTGTGGCCTTGTATCGACTGGATTAATTCGTGTAGCACCGTTAAGGTGTCGCGCGTGATCCGCTCAGGGTCTTCTTCATATTTTCCGCTCGGGTCCGTATCGGCGGGGTATGCCTTTTGAGCCGTCCCGAGTAGCTCCCCGCGCGGGTTTAGCGCCAGCGCCTTCACGGAAGAGGTGCCTATATCCACACCGACGACGTAGTCCATGATAGCGCAATGTAGACAAAAGATGTAGTATGTTAACGATTGGCAAAGAGTATTCGATTACACAGCCCCGTGCCGTTATATTATATAAATTTGCATAGCTTACTTCTGAGACAACGTTACGGGTCATACCCTCAGCTCCCTTTCCCGTTGCAAACTCCCGGTTCCTTTGTTCAGTAGTAAACTAGAAAATGGTTAATCCCTTATCCATGAAAATTGTTTACTACCTTATTCTAAGCATTTCTTTGCTCTCCCTTTCCCTGTCTGCGGGTGCGCAGTGCGCGGTGCCCAGCCCTCCGGTTACTCCCGCCTGCGGAGCCCCGGGTCAGACGTTACTTTCGGCCAACGGAACGACGATCAATTCAGGAAGTACCTACTTTTATAACGGGGGAGCCCATACCTTTTCCACGTTCACGCTGAACGGGGGAACCCTGCTGGTTTGCGGGACCATGACGCTGAATTTCCCGACCATGTGGAGCGGGACGATCGTCGTCGAAAGCGGCGCGACCCTGACCATTTCGGATATTCCCGTTCCCACCAGCGGCGCCACCAACGCCATTCAGGCCACGATCGTCAACTACGGCACCCTGAACATCAAGGCGATTACGAACAATACCGCCATCAGCGTCAATGCCTCCGTATGGAATTATGGCACGATGACCGCTGGTGCCACACTTACCTTCAACAGCAATCCCTTTTATAATGCGCTGTCCACTTCCTCGGCGACCTTCTCGGGGGGACTGATCAGCTATGCACCCGTGGTCAACAACGGGAACATGACCGTCAGCGAAAAATGGACCACCACCAGCAGCGTCTGCCTGGGCGGGGGTTCCCAAACCAGTACCGACTCATTATTCGATGACGGGGGTAGCAACCAGTTTACGGTAACGGGATCTCCGTCCAACGGGAAGGCCGGCCTCAACGTACCCGGTTGGTTCAACTCGAATACCAATCCCCTGACCGGCACCAACAGCCTGGTACTGTGCGAAGGGCCAACCATGGTCAATAGTACAGGCAACGCGGGCAGCGCCACGGTTCAGCCCAACTGTACGCAGGCGGTCCTGCCTGTCGTGCTGCTCATGTTCACCGCGGAAACCGAGTCCAACAATACCTGTACGCTTCAATGGACGACCGCCCAGGAAAACGGGGTGAAGGATTTCGTCCTGGAATACAGTCTGGACGGAAAGACTTTTGAAGCGCTGACGGACATTACGGCCCACAACGCACCCAGCAATTACAGCTACAATACCATCCTCCAGGGTCAGACCTGGTTCCGCCTGCGCGTGGAAAACGTGGATGGGACGTATCAATACTCCCCGGTCGTCCTGGCGGATTATATCGGGGAAAAGAATCCCGCACCCTATTCGGTCAAGCTCCAACCCAACCTCATCACCAACAATACCCTCACGCTTTGGACCAGTATGCAAACGGCCCAGTCAGGCGAGTGGATTGTAGTGGACATGACGGGAAGGGAATTATTCCACCAGGGAGTGCAATTAAACGCGGGGACCAGCAATATCACCCTCCAGGTGCCGAATCTGCCATCGGGCATGTATCGCCTCCTGTTCCTGGGCAGCCAGATCCGTGTGACGCCCGTGCCGTTCAGCGTGATCCGCTAAAGGCCGTGTCGTTCAGGTCGAGCCGCCAACACCTGCCAGGTTTTGCGCGGGCTGCTAGCAGTCCTGCGTCTCGCAGTCGCGCGTCTCGGTCTCCAGCGTAACGTGTTGGATATTGAGGTGCTCCAGGTCGTGTTTCACCTTATTTTTTAGACGGGTCAAACCCGTCTCGTCCAGCCCTTCGTCGGTAACGAGGTGGGCGGTCAGCGCGTTGGTCGTGGTATCCATGGCCCAGACGTGGATGTGGTGGATGTCGCGGACCCCGGGGATGCGCAGGGCGGCGGCGCGCACCTTGTCCAGTTCGATGCCGGGCGGTACGCCGTCCATGGACAAACGGAAGCTGTCGCTCAGCAAACTCCAGGTACTCAGTACGATGATCAGCATGATGCCCAGGCTGATCATGGGGTCCAGCCAGGTCCACCCCGTAAAGGCGATGAGCAGACCCGCAATGACTACCCCCAACGAGACCACGGCATCCGAAGCCATATGGAGGTAGGCCCCCTTCATATTCAATTCCCGATCCTTGTTGCGCATGAACAACAGCGCGGTGCCCCCGTTGACGAGGATCCCGATAAAGGCCACGAGGGCCATCTTGCCGCCTTCGGTGGGTTCAGGATGAAGGAGGCGCTGGACGGCTTCATAGCCGATCACGCCCACCGCGATCATGAGGAGGATGGCGTTGGCCAGGGCCGCCAGGATGGTGCTTTTCCTGAATCCATACGTAAAGTGGGGGTTGGACTTGATGCGCGTCAGGCGAAAGGCCAGCAGCGAAAGACCCAGGCTGAAGACATCGCCCAGGTTATGCCAGGCATCGGCTTGCAGGGAAAGGGCATTATACATGAAGCCCACGATCAGCTCCACGATGACGAAGGCGAGGTTCAGCACCATGCCAATGACGAAGGCTCTGCCGACTTTGGTGACATCCACTTCGTGGGTATGGTGGTGGATCAGGCTGAAGCCGTGGTCGTGGTCATGGTCGTGGCCGGCGTGGCTGTGGCCGTGGCGGTGCTTGTGGTCGTGCTTGTGGTCGTGGTCGTGGTCGTGGTCGTGGCCGTGGTCGTGGCCGTGGTCGTGCGTATGGTCGTGGCCATGGTCTTGTCCGTGTTCATGGGCCGGGGCCTTATGTTCGTGGTCGGGCATCTTGCGCTATTTATGGTATTCCGCCGCGTGCAGCGCCGCCGCTTCCCCTTCCAGATTTTCGATGGGGTAGGGAGGACGGGTATAGATCAGGCGCAGCGAATTGTCAAAGGTAATGTACTTATACGCCCAATTGATAAAAACGAGGAGGCGGTTTTTAAAGCCCATCAGGAGGTAGAGGTGGACGGACATCCAGACGAACCAGGCTATCAGGCCCTGGAAGCTGATTTTGGGGGAATTCAGGTCGACGACGGCTTTGTTCCGGCCCACGGTGGCCATGGCGCCCTGGAAATAGAATTTGAAGGATTTCATGGGCTCCCCTTTGCTTAGCCTTTTGAAGTTGGCGCCCAGGTGAGCGGCTTCCTCGATGGCGACGTTGGCGAGCTGGGGGAGACCCCTGGGGAATTCCGGATCGTTCAGCAGGGCCAGGTCACCAACCACGAAGATGTTGTTGGAGCCCACCATGCGGTTTTGGTCGTCCACCTTGATGCGATTCCCCACTACCAAAGCGGGATCGATACCCGGAGGCACATTTCCCTTGACCCCCGCGGCCCAGATAAGCAAGGCGGTTGGAATAGACCGGCCGTCTCCCAGGACGACTACCTTTCCATCGTAATTTTTGACCGTCGTTTGGGTCGTGATCTCGACGCCCATTTTTTCGAGGTACTTCCTGGCTTTGGCCTTGGAGGCGGGGCTCATGGTGTTGAGGAGATTGGGGGAGCCTTCCACGAGGTAAATGTGCATTTTGCTGATATCGAGCTCGGGGTAATCTTTGGGGAGGATAAAGCGCTTCATCTCGGCGATAGCTCCGCTCAGCTCGACGCCCGTGGGGCCACCGCCTGCGATGACGATGTTGAGGTGGCGCTGGCGGGCTTCCGGGTCTTCAGTGCAGGCTGCTTCCTCTAAGTTTTCCACAATACGATTTCTCAATTGCATGGCCTCCATGGTGCTCTTCATGGGGAAAGCGTATTCCATGACGTTCTTGTTCCCGTAGTAATTGGTATCGCAGCCCATGGCCAGGACGAGGTAGTCGTACGCGATAGACCCCGACGTGGTTCGAATGGAATTGGATCCGGGATCGACGCCTATCAGGTCGGTGATGCGGATGCGCACGTTTTTGCTTCGCTGGAAGATTTTTCTTAAAGGAAAGGAGATGCTGCTGGCTTCCAGGCTCGCCGTGGCGACCTGGTAGAACAGGGGCTGGAACTGGTGGAAATTGTGTCTGTCGATGAGGGTGATCTGATAACCGGGGTGGTTGTTCAGCGTTCTGGCCAGCTTCAGACCCGCAAACCCTCCACCCACGATAACGATGTGTTTGGTGCGTTCCATAATGGGCGTAAAGGTACGACCTTTATTTGGCTACCCACACCGACACGGATCCGGCGTTGCAGTAAAATTCACCCCAACCTTTGTCGTCCAGGCGAACTTTTTCCTTCCGGTAGCCCAGGGCATCCACGAAGGTTTTCCCGGCGTGCCGGGGGCCCATTTCCATTTTTTTAAAACTTTCATCCCCATTGCTCATCATCACGGCCAGTCCCGATCCGGGGTGTTCGTCGTCGCCTTCCCGTGTCCAGCCTATGTTATTGGAGTGATCAAGGTAATCGCGCTGCGGGCCGTAGGCCTTGTCCCGGCGAAGGGGCAGAAGGTGCTTCAGCTCCGCCACGTAGGCGAGGGTGATTTCGTGATCCTGTCCGTCCTGACCTTTATCCTTATATGTGGCCCCGTACAATGCCGGATAAAATATACACGGGATTCCGCCTTCGCGTAATAGGATCATGGCGTACGCCAGGGGTTTGAACCAGAAATCCACGGGGGATTCGAGGGCCTGCAGGGGCTGCGTATCGTGGTTGTCGACGAGGGTCACGGCCATGAAAGGGTCCGTTTGGACGAGGGTGCCGTCGAAGATGGTCCGCAGGTCGTATTCGTTTTTTTTCATGGAGGCGTGGTGGAAGTTCATGTGCAGGATGGTATCGAACAGCTGAATCCTCCGGCCTGTGCGCGCAATGTACTCTTTGAGCAGGTTTTGGTCAAAGGTGTTCCAGTACTCGCCTACCACGAAAAGAGGCTTGATGGATTCCATGTATTCCACCCATTCCCTCATGAAGTCGGTGTTGATGTGTTTGAGCGCGTCCAGGCGGAAACCATCCACCTCGGCGGTTTCGAGGTACCACTTTCCCCAGTCCTTGAGCTCCTGGCGGACGGCCGGGTTCCGCGTTTCGATATCGTCGAACATCAGGTAGTCGTAGTTCCCCAGCTCCCCGTCGAGCATTTCTTCCCAGCCTTCCCCGTATTCGTTTTGGATGGAAAAGATCGCGGTCTCGCCCGTGTCCTCGGCCTTGTCGACACCGCTGAAGCAGTGCCAGTCCCAGATGAACCGGGAGTACTTTCCCTTTCGCCCGGGGAAGGTGAATTTCGTGTATGCCTCTATGTCCATCCGTTCGCTAATGAATTCGGTCCGGTTCTCGGGATTGACCTTTCTGACAGGTATTTTTTCCTTTTCATCGGCACCCGCCTTGTGGTTGAAGACCACATCGGCGATGATTTGAATATTATGCCGGTGCGCGGCGCGGATGGCCGCCAGGTATTCCCTTTTGGTGCCGTATTTCGTGCGGATCGAGCCCTTCTGGTCGAATTCCCCCAGGTCGAACAGGTCATAGGGACCGTATCCGACGCCGTAACCCCCATTGCTGGATTTGTAGGCGGGTGGGAGCCAGGCCCCCGTGATTCCCAAGCGTTTAAGGTAGGCGGCCTGATTTTTCAAGAGATTCCAAAGGGATCCGTCCCCGGGATAATACCAATGAAAAAACTGGATCAGGGTAATGTTGTTACTCATACGCGTTTGGAGGATACAAAAGTGGGGCCAAAACGGGGGGTCGTTCGAGGTACGGGGACATGGTATGGGATTTGGATTATACAGGCCTATGGTTACCTTGAGTCAAGTGATGGAAAAACTCCGAAAAAAAGGATGGGATAAGGAATTTTGCTACTCGCCGAAAGGTATGTACCTGGGGGAAAAGCACTTCTACGATCCTCCATCCCTGTCGATCATCCGAACCTATCGTTTCGAAGGGGAATCGGACCCCTCCGACAACGCTATCCTCTACATCATCCGAACGAGGGAAGGCAGGGTGGGGTATATCCTTGATGCTTATGGTGTTTATAGCAACCACGACGACGCGATTGCGTTCAATAATTTCATCCGGCAGATCCCCGTGGACCATCACGAGGAACAAATGCTGTTCAATTTGTGATCTATGAAGCCTGTAGAAAGAATTCCGCATTACGAAGAAATCCAGGAGATTATCAGCAAGGTGGTGAACGAAACTTTTTTCGGATTGATGTGCCTCGTGATGGTTATTCTCGCCCTTTGGGTGCTCCCCGCCAATTCCTTTATCCGCAGTTGCGCCATCGGCGTGGCGCTGTTCACGGGCGGCTGGTTTTACCTGGTTTCGATCGTCAAGGTGCTCCGGAAAAAGATGCACCATCGCAGCAGTAAACTGCTATGGGCGGCCGGGGTGATCTGCGTACCGGTGCTGGGGGGCCTGATCTTTTATTACTGGCGGCTCAGAAATCATTTTTTTTAACTTTGGCGGGAGGTGAAGCTTCTGCTGCTGGCAACCATATGGATAACACACCATCCGGGGGATTCGACTCCCGAAGGGACGATATTGCGGGAATTGGCCGTCCTCCAGCAAAAGGACGGTATTTTCCCGTCGACGCGCGTCCATGCATCCAGGCCAGAGAGGGTGCGGTCCGACGATAATATTTTTTTCACGGGGCTAATCGTCCTCGGGCTGAAGCAGCTCCGGCCGATGCTCCATGGCGCCGACGCGGAACACTGCGATACCATCGTGGCCCGGGCACAGCGGGCGTATCCGAATTACCGCAACGCCAGCGGGAGGCTTACGTACAATTTCTGGCAAACGCAGCCTCCCGAAATCTTCCCCGGAGACCCCTGGCTGCGCCTGGGGAACCGAAGCCATGCGTTGCCCGACGACCTGGACGATACTTCCATCCTGCTGTCGGGCCTGGATTTGCCGGACAGCAGCGCCCGGCGGGTAAAGGCCCTGATGGAGGCCTGTGCGCGGGGAGCTTTTCACAACAGTTACAGGCGATACAAACGCATGGGCGCCTATTCCACGTGGTTCGGGAAGAAGATGCCCCCGGACATGGACGCTTCGGTGCTGTGCAACGTGCTGTATTGGGTTTGCCGGAGCGGCCTGCCCTGGTCCCGCACGGACAGCGCCTCGATCCGCGTGCTGCGCGATCTGCTGGTCCGGGGACGAATCGAAAGCGACGCGGCCTATGCCAGCCCCCACTATGCCCGGTCGCCGGTGGTGATCTACCACTATGCCCGGCTGATGAGCGTCTGTCCGGCGCTGGATTCGGTAAAACCGCTGTTGATAGGGCAGGCGGCGGCCGCGCTGAAAACCGCCGTGGGTCTCGACCGGGTCCTCCTCTCCACGGCCCTATTGCGTCTGGGCGTGCCCGTAAGTCAGTTAGCGCCCGTGACGGTGGACCTGCGGGACGAGGATGCGCGTTTCGTGTTCTTCATTGCGAGCTTTTCGGACTATTTCCGGAACCCTTTTCGGAGGATATTCCTGCATACGCCCCTCTTCCGTTACGAGTTCCGTTGCAAGGCCTATAACCGTTTCCTGCTACTGGAGTACCTCCTGGTCCGGGAGGCGGCCGAAATGCCCGTCAAATCGCAATTTTAACAATTTCCTAACCTAGGGGTCAAGCCCAGGAGGCGCCCGATGGATTTTCCACATCGGGTGGATATCTAGGCCCATGTTAATTTAAAATGATTTTCAAAATTTGTAAGGCAGTCAAGGGGCGATAAGCTCCAAAAATTCCCCGAAACCGATAGTGATACTCTTGGTCGCTTTCGTAGAGAAAGCGAAGAGGGTCACCGTCGTCTCTAAATAAAGCATGCAGTATATGGCTACGGAACCTATTTTGGTCGAGAACAAAGACCGCTTTGTCCTCTTCCCCATCACCCACCCTGACATCTGGCAGATGTATAAAAAAGCCGAGGCCAGCTTCTGGACCGCGGAGGAAGTAGACCTGTCCCCCGACCTCCAGGACTGGAGCGCCAAGCTGACCGAGGACGAACGCTTTTTCATCCGGCACATCCTGGCCTTCTTCGCGGCCAGCGACGGCATCGTCAACGAAAACCTGGCGGTACACTTCCTTCAGGAGGTGCAATACCCCGAGGCGCGCTGCTTCTACGGCTTCCAGGTGATGATCGAAAACATCCATTCGGAGATGTACTCCCTGCTGATCGACACGTACATCCGCGATACCACCGAAAAGGACCGCCTTCTCCGCGCCATCGATACCGTGCCCTGCATCGGGAAGAAAGCCCAGTGGGCCCTGCGCTGGATCAGCCAGGGGTCCTTTGCCGAAAGGCTGATCGCCTTTGCCGCCGTGGAGGGCATCTTCTTTTCGGGGAGCTTTTGTTCGATTTTTTGGTTAAAAAAGCGCGGCCTCATGCCAGGCCTCAGCTTCGCCAACGAGCAAATCAGCCGGGACGAGGGGCTTCATTGTGATTTCGCCTGCCTGCTCTATACCAACCATCTGCAGGAGCGCCTCCCCGACGCCGATTTGCAACGCGTCATCCGGGAAGCCGTGGCCATCGAAAAGGAATTCGTCAGCGAAGCCCTGCCCGTGCGCCTGATCGGGATGAACGCGGACCTGATGTGCCAGTACATCGAATTCGTGGCGGACCGCCTCCTCCTGGCCCTGGGCAGCACCAAAGCCTACAATGCCACCAACCCCTTCGATTTCATGGAGCTGATCTCCCTTCAGGGGAAGACCAACTTCTTCGAACGCAGGGTGGGCGAATACCAGAAGTCCGGCGTGATGAACGTGGGACAACCTACCGCCCAGAATTTCTCCATGGAAGAAGATTTTTAAACTCACTAACCTCCCCATATATGTACGTCATCAAGCGCTCCGGCAAGCAGGAGAAGATCCATTTTGACAAGATCACCAGCCGCATCCACAAGCTGAGCTACGGCCTCCAGGTCGCCTACATGGACCTGATCGAGATTTCCCAAAAGGTCATCCAGGGGATATATCCCGGCGTCACCACCACGGAGCTGGACAACCTAGCCGCCGAGACGGCCGCCAGCTTCACCACACGCCACCCCGACTTCGCCACCCTGGCGGCGCGCATCGCCGTATCCAACCTGCACAAGAACACCCAAAAGTCATTCTCGGCCACGGCTGAACTGCTTTTTAATTACATCGATCCCAAGACGGGGGAAACGGCTCCCCTCCTGTCCGAAGAGGTGTACCGCATCATCCTGGACAACGCCGAGACCATCGACTCGGCCATCATCTATGACCGGGACTACCACTTCGACTACTTCGGGTTCAAGACCCTGGAGCGTTCCTACCTGCTGAAGCTGAACAACCGCATCGCCGAACGTCCCCAGCACCTCTTCATGAGGGTAGCCCTGGGGATACACAAGGCCGACGTGGAGGCCGCTATCGAAACCTATAACCTGATGAGCGAAAAGTGGTTCATCCATGCCACGCCCACGCTCTTCAACGCGGGGACGCCCAAACCCCAGATGTCTTCGTGCTTCCTGTTGTCCATGAAGGAGGACAGCATCCCGGGCATCTTCGAAACCATCAAGAACTGCGCCCTCATTTCCCAGTCCGCGGGGGGCATCGGGATCAATATCCACAACATCCGCGCGACGGGGGCCTATATCCGCGGGACCAACGGCACCTCCAACGGGATCATCCCCATGCTGAAGGTGTTCAACGATACGGCCCGCTATGTGGACCAGGGCGGTGGAAAACGCAAGGGCGCCTTTGCCGTTTACCTGGAACCCTGGCACGACGACATCTTTTCCTTCCTGGATTTGAGGAAGAACCACGGCAAGGAAGAAATGAGGGCCCGGGACCTGTTCCTGGCACTCTGGATCCCCGACCTGTTCATGCAGCGCGTGGAGGAAGACGCGGATTGGTCCCTGTTCTGCCCCCACGAGGCGCCGGGTCTGCCCGACACGTACGGCCGCGAATTCGAGGCGTTGTACACGCGCTACGAACGTGAGGGAAAGGCCCGGCGCACCGTGCCCGCCCGGGAACTCTGGAATGCCGTACTGGAGGCCCAGATCGAGACCGGGACGCCCTATCTGCTGTACAAGGATGCGTGCAACGAGAAGTCCAACCAAAAGAACCTGGGGACCATCAAGAGCTCAAACCTGTGTACGGAAATCATCGAGTATACCGCCCCGGACGAGATCGCGGTGTGCAACCTGGCGTCCATCGCGTTGCCCCGCTACGTGGCGAACGGAACCTTCGACTTCCAGAAATTGTACGAGATCACCAAGGTCGTCACGCGCAACCTCAACAAGGTGATCGACGGGAACTATTATCCCGTGCCCGAAGCCCGCTACTCGAACATGCGTCACCGGCCCATCGGCATCGGGGTCCAGGGCCTGGCCGATGTGTTCATGATGTTGCGCCTGCCTTTTGAAAGCGAAGAAGCCCGTCTCCTCAACCGCGATATCTTCGAGACCATATACTTCGGCGCCGTCAGCGCCTCCAATGAACTTGCCAAGCAACATGGCCCTTATGAAACATTTGCCGGCTCTCCCTTATCCCAGGGGCAATTCCAGTTCGACCTTTGGAAGGCCGAACCCACGGACCGCTGGGATTGGGAAAGCCTGCGCAAAGAGGTGATGACGCATGGGGTTAGGAATTCCCTTCTCCTCGCCCCCATGCCCACCGCATCCACCAGCCAGATCCTGGGGAACAACGAATGCTTCGAGCCCTACACGACAAACATCTACAACCGGCGCGTGCTATCGGGAGAATTCGTGGTGGTCAACAAGCACCTGATGAAGGACCTCGTGGACCTCGGTTTGTGGAACGAACACCTCAAAAACAAGATCATCGCCGCCAACGGGTCCATCCAGCAAATCCGGGACATCCCGGAGGAGCTGCGCGAAATCTACAAGACGGTCTGGGAAATCAAGCAGCGCACGGTCATCGACATGGCCGCGGACAGGGGTGCGTACATCTGCCAGTCCCAGTCCCTGAACCTTTTCATTGACCAGCCCAACTTCGGGAAGCTGACGTCCATGCACTTCTACGCCTGGAAGAAGGGCCTGAAGACGGGGATGTACTACCTCAGGACGCGCGCCGCCGCGGACGCCATCAAGTTCACGGTGGACACGCAGGCGCTGCAACAGCCTTCGGCGGCCGCTTCCAAGGAAGAGCAGCAGGATGCGATTGCGTGTTCGTTGGATAACCCGGAGGGGTGTATCGCCTGCGGGAGCTGAGAATCCGGCGGGGCGCCACCGCGCCGGTGACCCCTCGGATGAGTGGTCCCGCTGGCCCGGCCGGAGTTTTGATGTACGGAGGGTATGGTACGAACCGCACTGGCGGCGCTGCTCTCCCTCCTGGTGGCCCCGGCCTATTCCCAAGACTCGCTTCAATCTTATTTGGACCAGAAGGACTATTTCCGTCTGGCAGTAGCCCTGGACCGGGAGGCGCCGTCAATGGCCCCCCAGGACAGGGCTTATTTTCAGGTGTTCACGGACAATGCTTTCGGGCGCAATTCCTGGTCGATCCGGGAGGTGCGCACCCTCCTGAACAGGGGGAATCTGACGACTGCCCAGCGCCTGGCCCTGTGGCTGGTCCAGGAGGATAATTATTGCAAGATGGGGTGGTATGCCGATGCCGCCGCGTGTTGCGACACCCTCCTGGGTAGTTTTGGAGCCCTGCTGGACTCGGACCACCTGGAGGAAGTGACCAATGACCAGTCCCTGTGGAACTCCCTTGCGGGGGTCCCACCCCTGGAAGTATCCGTGCCCGGCGCGGTGAGCGTCCGATGGACCCGGGACAAAGCGGGCCTGATGGAGGTGCCCATCCGTAAGGATTCCATACTGTATGACTTCGTGTTCGATACGGGCGCGGGCCTGTCCACCATCAGCGAAAGTTTCGCCGACGAGTTGAAGTTGAAGCGCCTCACGGGGACGCTCCTGGTCAATGGCAGCACGGGCGCCCGGAACCGCTCGTCCCTGGCGGTCGCGGACACCTTGTACCTGGGAACCGTATTGCTCCGAAACGTGGTATTTCTCGTGTTGCCTGACTCGGAACTAACCTTTTCTCAAATCAATCTTTCTATCAAGGCCATATTGGGACTTCCGATCATTGCCAAGCTCGGGGAATTGCACATCCTACAGGAAGGCCTCCTGACGATGCAACCCGAAGCGCGTCCCAATCCCTGCAACATGAAGCCCGTGGGGTGGTGGTCCAACCTGGCCCTGAACGGATGGTCGCCCATCATTTCCGTAGTTGTCGAGGGGGACACCCTTTCCTTCCATTTCGATACGGGAGCCAGCGGCACCGAATTGTATCCAACATATCTGGCGCGGCACCGGGGCCGGGTGCTCCGCGAGGGTGTCGCCGCAAAATCCGAAAGGGGTGGGGCAGGGGGGATCGTCCAATCGGATGTGTACCGTCTGAAGAACCTTGGCATGGAAGTGGCAGGCAGAAGGGTAATGCTCCATAAAGTGGACGTTATCGCGGATGCCACCGCGTCCAGGGGGGATACATTTTATGGGAATTTGGGACAGGATGTGATCGGGAAATTTCCGGAGATGGTGTTGGATTTCAAACATATGTACGTGTCCTTTCCGTGAGCCCCCACGGCCGCTGCGGGGGGCCATTTAACTTTTGGCCGCGGGCGCCGTCCAATGAAGCGAAAACTATGATTCTATGAAGATGAAAACATTTCTACTGGCGGCACTCTTGTCGCTAACGGGTATGGCTACCCAAGCACAGCAAGGCGTTCATTTAGGGATCAAGGGAGGCGTCAGCTTCACCGACATGACGGATGCGGATGCATCCCGCGTCACGGGATTCGGCGGCCTTTTCCTCAACATCCCCCTGGGCTGGCACTGGTATTTACAGCCCGAAGTGCTCTATGCGGGGCAAGGAGGCGTATATGGGACGAGCGGATATTATTTCGATCCGAACAGTCCGTACAACACCACCGTATCCATGGGATATGTGCAGGTTCCCCTGATGTTCCAGTTCCATGTCAACCGGGTATTTTACCTGGAGTTCGGACCCCAGGTGGAGTTCCTTACTTCGGCCCAGAACATCAATAACGGAACGAAGTCCGATGCCATGGACGAATACAAGAAAAATGACGTGGACCTGAACTTTGGGTTCGGTCTGAATTGCGGACCCGTCGTGTCCCTGTTCGCCCGGTATAATCTCGGGTTGACGGACCTGTCTACCGATCCCAATGTGTCTTATTACAATAGGGGGGTGCAGGTGGGGATTGGATTTAAGTTTCCTAATGGCAGAGGATACAACAGGTATTAATTGGTACGTACTGAAACTAAAAAAGGGCGGTCCAACGGACTGCCCTTTTTCTTTGTTTCGGGATTTCCCTAGCTTTGGGTCAACGTGGCTGGGCTTAACCATTATACGGATGCCGAGCTGGTCGAACTCCTACGGACCGGCAACGAGGGCGCCTTTACGGCCCTCTACGATCGCTATTGGAAACGCCTGTTTTCGGTGGCAGCCAATAAATTACAAGACCTTTATGCGGCAGAAGAGCTCGTCCAGGATATATTCTCGGACCTTTGGGTGCGCAAGGAGACGATCGAGCTGACCGGTCCCTTGGGGGCTTACCTGGCCGTGGCCATGAAATACCGCATTATCAATTACCAGGTACGCCTGAAACGGGGGAGGGACTATCAACACTATGCCGCCAAGACACTTCCCCTGCTAGACGACTCCACACAGGAATGGCTCCGGTTCGAGGAGCTCAGGGACAGACTCGCATCCCTGGTGGCGGCCCTGCCGGAAAAATGCCGGTTGACCTACCGGTTGAGCAGGGAGCAAGGTCTTACCCAAAAGGAAATCGCCCGGGAACTGGGGGTTTCCGAAAAGGCTGTAGAGCGCAATATCACCAGGGCTTTAAAAACGCTTCGCTCGGGTCTGGGCGATGTATTTACCTTTTTTTTACCTCTCTTGTAGGGATGGGGTTCGCCCGATTGACCTTATAGAAAGCCCCCTTCATGTCTTCCCAACCTTCCGCGGAACGTTATCAGGAATTGGCTGAAAAATGGCTCAATGGCACCATTTCATCCGAAGAAGCCAAGGAATACGCCGACTGGTATAATACCGGTCAGGATCGGGAGGTGTACGTCCCCGCGGAATTTGCATCCAATGACAAAGAATTGAGAGACAGAATATTGGCCAAGGTCTTGCCACCGCCAATTCGTATGCGCAGGAGGATGGTTCAATGGGCAGCCGCGGCGGCGGTCATCATGGCGGGCGGGGCCGGTTACCTTTTCTTTTCTCATAAAGTGACTCCTTCGCAGGCGGTGGCGGTATTGCAGCATGACAAAGCCGCACCGGCAACGAACCGGGCGACCGTTACCCTGGCCACGGGCCGGAAGGTTTACCTGGATAGCCTTGGGAAAGGAACGTTGGTCAGCCAGGGGAGTGTGGACCTGGTTAAACTGGGGGACGGAAAGATTGCCTACAGTGGACCCTATAGCGGCCAGGGGGAAAATACTGCGACAAACATACTCGATAATCCCAGGGGAAGTAAAGTCGTTGACGTGACCCTGGCGGATGGTTCCAGGGTATGGTTGAATGCCGGGTCGAGGCTGGTGTATCCGGTGACATTTACAGGGAATGAGCGTTCCGTGGAAGTCGACGGGGAAGCTTATTTCGAGGTGGCGAAGCAGGCGGGGAAGCCGTTTGTCGTGAAAAAGGGGGACAAGTCGATTCAGGTTCTCGGCACTCATTTCAACGTGAAGGCATACGATGACGAAGCCGCGATGACTGTCACCCTCTTGGAGGGCAGCGTGAAAGTGCAGGGCGTTCTCCTAAAGCCGAACGAAGCAGCGGAAGTGGCGGGCGCTTATGTACAGGTGGTTCATGCCGCGAATGTGGAAGCCGCGGTGGCCTGGAGGAACGGTTATTTCGATTTCAATAGCCTGGATATCGGGGACGTGATGCGGCAGTTGGGACGCTGGTACGATATGGATATAGTATTCGAGGGGAATAGACCCGAAGGCCATTATTCCGCCATGCTGAGCCGGGATTTGACTGCTTCGGCCGTGCTGAAAGGGTTGGCGTATGAGGGTCTTCATTTCCGGATCGAGGGCAATAAAGTAATCATAACTCAATAGCTCGGAGGTGCCCAAAAAGAAGCCGCCTCGGTTCGGACCCGGGACGGCGGATGTTTGGGTTACCCATCGAAAAAGTCTGACTAGGACACTCTCTTGTTAAACCCAAACGCGACAAAACTATGCAATTGACTGCTCATGGCAATGGGATCACTATGCCCATGCGAAAAATCTGGCTTCTGATGCGAATTACCACACTTTTACTGCTGGGGGCGTGTTTGCAGGTAAGCGCCCGGTCAAGCGGACAAACAGTTTCGCTCTCCGGAAGGAACCTCAGCCTGGAAAAAGTCTTTAAGGAAATCCGGCAGCAAACCGGGTACAGTTTCTTCTACCAGGACGAGCTGCTGCGCCTTGCCTCACCAGTGGACATTGATGTGAAAGGGGTGCCTCTGGCGCAGGCCCTGGATGCCTGCTTCAAAGGGCAGCCCCTGACGTACACCATTATCGACAAGGCCATATTCGTTCGGAAAAGGGATATTGAAGCCCCCCCTCCGCCGGTGGATGTCCATGGACGGGTGGTGGATAGTACCGGAAGGCCCGTCGTGGGGGCTACGGTTCAGGCGCGTGCCGGCAAACAAATGACAGAGACGGATGAAAACGGGGAGTTTACCCTGAAAGGGTTGGAACTGGCCGAAACGATCGAAGTCAGCAGCGTTGGATTCCAGACACAAACACAGCGCCTGGACGGCAGGATAACCTTGCTGTTCCGTCTTCAGGCCAAAGTCAATAACCTTCAGGAAATCAATGTAACGGTGAATACCGGGTACCAGGCACTCAACCTTGGACGTGCCACCGGTTCCTATGTGAAGATCGACGAAGAGTTGTTCAACCGGAGCGTATCCTCGGATGTCCTGGACCGCCTCAATGGCATCACAAGCGGATTGCTGACCACGCCGGTGGGCCTGAACAATACCAGCGGCAACCAATTAGGGATCAATATCCGGGGGTTGAGCACGATCAATTCCGGCACACAACCCCTGATCGTCATCGATAATTTTCCCTATGACGGGGACCTGAACAATATCAACCCGAATGACGTCGAATCAGTCACTGTACTGAAGGACGCGGCGGCCGCTTCCATTTGGGGAGTACGTGCAGGGAACGGGGTGATTGTCATCACCACCAAAAAGGGCAGCTATGGCCAGGCGCCCCGCTTGTCGTTCAATGCCAACGCAACCTGGACGGAGAAGCCGAATCTCTTTTACAATCCCAGCATGAGCTCGTCGGATTATATCGATATGGAATCCTATTTGTACGGGCAGGGGTTTTACAACGGACGCGT
>CAZJDB010000191.1:0-6236 GCA_964544695.1 uncultured Chitinophagaceae bacterium | reverse complement strand
TCAACAGAAAATACCGATAGCGCGGTTCGAGCACCTTCCGGAAGGCAAGATAGACGAGGGGCAGGATCAGCAGGAGGCGCTGCGTGGCGATACCCGTGATGCCCTGTTTGGACAGCGTGAGCTTGTCCACGAATATGCTGGAGATAAAAGATTTGATTCCGTCGCCGGTTCCTGATTTCAGGAGGATCGAGTTTGGTAGGAAGTAGCTGCCCATGTGCATCGAATACAGACCAAAGGCAACAACGGGAAGTAACGCAGCGATGCCGAGGGCCACGGCCACCAGGATATGGCGTTGAAATAAGAGAATGATCCCCGCGACGGCGACGAGAAAAAGACATTCGTAGCGCGTGGCGCACATCAAAAAGGCATACAGCAACACATCCCAGGACAAACGACGCTGAGACGAGCAAATCCTATAAATGAACAAAAACGAAAACAAACACTGCAACGTGTGCTCCATCCCCGACAGCACGAGGGTGGGAAGGGGCGTGAAAATGATGACCCCCAGCAAAACAACGAATCGCGCGGTGGCGCCTAGACCTTCGGAGCGCAGTGCGCCGTTCAGGACGGCGAGCAAAAAAACGGCGGCGACGGCGTTGATGAGGAGTGGAGTAATGAGGTGCGCCCCCGTGTACTTGAAAAGCACCGCCAGCAACAACGTATACAGGGGCGAAGAAGACGCCGCGCCGAAGGCATCCGGCGTGATCCCCCACACGTGATGGAACGCCAGGTTCCGCGCCAGGGCCATGTGGATGTACGTATCATCCAGGGGATAGCTGAAATGTCCCCCCGTATGGTGCCAAACGACGAAGCCGATCGCGCCGACACAGGTGCCGCAGATACAGACACACAGGAACCAAACCTGATCGAATGCGCGCATACGTTACTGCTTGATGGCCTCCTCCAGGGTCATGCCCAGGTCGTGCTCCAGGTCCACCTTGGTCTGGTCGCTAAGGAGCTTGTACTGGAGTTGTTGAAGGATGGCGCTGTTGAATACTTTGGAGGCGCTGTTATAGGAATCGATGGTGGCTTTGCCGTCCCGGAAGTTCTTTTCCACCTGCAGGAAGACGGCTTGTTCGTCGTTGACGACGATGTTCTGGACGGCCAGCATGGACTGGTAGTTCAGATACGTGCGGTACTTGGTTTTGACGCTCGCCACGATGGTGCGCGCGGCTTCCGCGCGGGTGTCCCTGGCGATGACCTGGTTTTCTTTCGCGGTCTTGATTTCGCTGCCGCGGCTGAAGATATAGCCCAGGGGGATGGTCAGGCCGAAGAAGTACTTGGGATAAACGTAGGCCGTATTATTGGCCGAGGGCTGGAAGTCGAACTGGTTATAGTCGAGCGTAATTGAAAGGAGGTTTAGCCAGGAGTTCCGGGCCTTGCTGAGTTCGTGCCGGGCAATGTACTCCTGGTGCAACGTGATGTCGTAGCTGGGGCGCGTCATGGCGATGCCGATCAGCTTGGCTTCGACGCCCGTGGTATCCATGCCCATGATCTTGTGGCTGGCATTAATGTTTTCTTGCGCGGTGGCGGCAAGGGTCAGTACGGAAAAAAGGCAGAGGTAGAAAGCGAAAATCTTCATGCGTTCGGTTTTTAGGCTGCGCCGCTGGCGTCGGGTTTTTTGAAGTGCCCGATGCGGAGCAAAATGGCAATAAAAGGGTAATATAAAATATTATCTGATAATTGTCCTAACGCGACCTGAGAATAGGTAGCCGCGTACAGCGAAAATATAGCAACGGTGCAACCCGCGGCGAGTACCTTGTCTTCCTGCTGCGTGGCCCGGAAATAGGCCCGGATGCCCGTTCTCAGGACGAAGAAATACAACAGGCAGATCAGCGCCAGGCCGATGGAACCCGTTTCCAGGGCCTTTTCCAGGTACCCGTTGTCGGGAGGGAAGCCCGCCAGGGGGTGCCCCGGGTTGTATTGGGTGCCGTGGACGCCCGTGGTGCACAGCCCTCCCCCGATGGGATGGTTCCAAATATAAGGTTGGATGAAATGGCGGTTATCCTCACGGACGATATAGCTCTGGTCCTGGGTGGCGGAGAAGGTGCTCCGGAAGCGGTTGAGGGTATTGTTGCTGTAATAGGGGACGAACAACAGGAACAGGAAGACGAGCGTGGCCACCACCGCCATGATGCGCGTCGCGCGGCGGTGCAGCGTTAACAATATATAGAACCCAAGACCCGCGACGATCATGCCGTCGGCGGTACGCGTCCCCGAATAGGCCATTCCCAGGTACATGGGGATCAGACCCAGGCGCATGATCCAGCGCGCGCGTCCTTTTTCCACAGAGGAATAAATAGTAAAGAAAAGCGCAGCCGCAGCCATCAGGAGTCCGAAGGCGGTCGGGTCTGAGAGCATAGAGAACTTGCGGAAGGTGCCCGCTATGAAGATAAGGCCGAATCGCAGGTCGTCCGACATGACCCAGTTACGTTCCATGTCCGAGAGGCCGAACCATTCCTGCCAGCATCCATAAAGACCGACCACCAGGCAACCCCAGAAGAAGATCCAGATGAAGCGCCTGACGTTAGCACGGGTGTCGAAAGCGACATAGGCGGTATATAACAATACATACGTTCCGAGCATGGCGCGGAAACCCAGGACCCAGCCCTGGATGGAATGCGCGTAAGGGTTGGCGGCTTCCAGGATCCCGTACGCCATGTAAATGATGAACCACACCACCGCGCGGTTGTGTACAAAGGACTGGAACGTGGCCTTCATGGGCACCCTGCGCAGGAAAAGGCCGATGAGGGTGGAAAAGACGATGATGTCGTCGATGGTCCCCACGGCGAGCGTATCGTTGAACAGCCAGCGCGAGAGGTGAAAACACGTGAAGGAAAAGATCATGTTGATGGCCAGGCCCGTCATGGTGTCGAGCATGCAGGCGATCATCAGGACACCCCCGATGATGGCCCCTGTAAGACCCAAACCGACCTGGACTTCCTGTGCCATGAGGAGTCCCACCACCCCGGCCAGGAAGAAGGCGAACAGGAAGTAGCCCCAACCACCGCTGCGCGAAGCGCTGAGGGAACCCTGCGAGCCGGCGAAGCCGCCGCCCCGGGCGCCACTGAGGCCCCCGCCCCGGGCGCCGCCGTAGCCGCCGCCACGGCCGGCCCGTATGATGGTCCGGTGCGGCATTAGAGGAATACCGTTTTGAGGAATAAAAAAATCATGACGACTCCCACGAAAAGGATAATCGCCCTTTCGTGCATGGATGGTTTGCCCATATCAATTCAGTTTATACGACGTTCACGTTCTCCAGCTCTACCATGTTCAGCACCGCGCCCGTGAATTTGCCGTTGAGCCCTTTGAAGAAGCCGATGGATTCCCGGTCGATTTGCTTGATGATGTGTTGCGCGGAGAAGACGGCGATCACCCCATCGACGTGCTGAGCGAGCTCCTTGGAGTCCGAAAAGTCGTTCAAGGGAGGCCCTTCCAGGAAAACGTAATCGAATAACTTGGTCAGGGTGCCGAGGTGCTGCAGGAGGTTTTCGCGGGGGAGTATTTCGGAAGGCGTGTAGTCGCCCCCTTCGCATCCGATGGCGTAAACGCTGCCGGGTACGATGTCCGATGCGGCCCCTTTGACGGTCTCCAGTAAGCTCTCGTCACTCTTGTAGCCCTCGAGTTGTTCGAGGGAGGGCGAAGCGCCCAGTTGGACGGTCAGGTCGTTATTGCAGAAGTTAGTGTCGAGGATCAATATTTTCTTTTTGCTCAGGCTCATGCTGTAGCTCAGCGCCTGGATCAGGGTGGTCTTGCCTTCGCCTTTGCGCGTGCTCGTGAACAGGAAGACCTTCTTGCCCGAGTGCTCGATCTCGAAGCGCAGTTTGCGCAACAGCTCGCGGAACACGTTGTCCCGGTTCTTGTCGTAGTGGTCGTGGGTATCGGCGGTGCCGGCCACGAGGTCGGAGAGTTTCTTGTGGCGCAGGTTCATGTAGTTGATCATGCTGATCAGCTTAAGCCCTACCGCTTTTTCGAAGATGATGGGGGTCTTCACCGAGGAATCGAAATAGGTGAGGATCACGAAGACCAGGACGGCCAGGATGAAACCGCAGAACCCGGCCGCGCCGACGATCAGCCACTTCTTGGAGGGCTCGGGCTGGATGGCGGGCTGGCCCAGGAGGATCTGCCGGAAATTGTTTACGGCCGAACTGGTCTGGTCCATGGCGTCGTTGTAGTGCTGCTTGGCGTCGAGGTATTCCTTGTTGGACAATTCTTCTTCCTTCAGCAGGCTCTCGACTTCCGCGCCTTTGGAGGAGGAGGCGATGAGGCTGCTCTTGATCGAGTCGATCGTATGCTGAGAACTGGCAATGTTTGAATTCGAGGAAGCCAGGTCTACCGAAATGTCGCTTTTCTTATTTTCCAAATCATCACGGCTCGTCCCGGGTGCCGGAGCAGGAACGTTTTCGGCCGGGGCCTGGAGGCTGGAGACCTTGTCGTTGTACTGCTGCTTGTAGTCATTATAATCTTTCAGTAATTTCTCGTCCTTGGAACCCGAGGCGAGGTAGGCATTGTACGCATCGTCGCGCTTGCGGGCCAGGAGGATGATTTCGTTGTTGAAGGAGGGATCCTTGGAGGATTGGGTGGTCGTCGGCGTTTGGCTCGCGAGGTGCTCCAGTTGGGCGTTGACCGAAGCCAGGGAATACTGCAGCTTGGTGCGGTGGTTCTTTTCCTCTTCCAGGTTCGTTTGCAGGTCGCGGATCAGGTCGAACTTGCTGGAGCTTTCGCTGCTCACGTCCACGACCCCGGCCTGGCGCAGGGCGTTGATCTTCCCGTCCAACTCCAGTTTCTTCTTTTCCATGAGGCTGCGGAGGGTGTCGATGGATTCGGAGGAGCGCTCGCTGCGGATGCTTTGGTAATACCTGATGAACTCCTGGAAGGCCTGGTTGACCAGGAATGCCGAGAGTTCCGGGTTTTCGCTTTCATAATCTACCTCGATGAAGTCGGTGTGCTGGAGGCGGTAGATGGCCAGGTATTTGCTGATCGTTTTGTAATCGTACTTATACAGGTCCAGGAGCTCAAGGAGCTTCTTTTCGTCGGGCAGGTAGCTGGTCAGCAGGCTCATGGATTCCCACTTGGCTTCCAACACCTGCCTGGCCTTGTCCATGTCGACGCTTTTGACCAGGGGCGTCTGAAGGTCGCTCTCGCTAAGCCGGCGGAAAGGGCGCGGACTCGTCAGGTCGTGGAGCAGGAGTTTGTATCCCAGCAGGCTGACAACGGTGGGCGAACTGGCGGTCACGATCACGTTGTTGAATTTCGTGTCGGCCTCCATGAAGTTGTACGTGTCCGGGTTGACCCTGACCTCATCGGTGCTCGTGAAGCCCGTCGAGAACTGGGAGTAGGAACGATACAGCTTCTTTTCGTCCCGGGTAACGAAAAAGGCGACCACGGCCGCGAGCACGGTGGCCCCGATAATGATCCATTTCCTTTTCAGTAAGACCCTCAATAAGTACGAAAAATCCATAATCGAGTTTTAGGTTGATTTGGCACGGTAAGGTAAGGCTATCACGGAACAACCGAACGCAAAAAAGCCGATCCTCCGGTTTTTAGGATATAGGGGATCGGCAACGTAAATGTAGTGAACTACTATTAGCCCTTGCTTGCCAATTCGGTAAGCGTCGTTTTTTTGTTCGTGAACGCACGAATTTGGGGGAAAAAGAGATCGCCGGCCCTGCCTGTAGGACCGGCGATCAGGTTATCCTAAGATAAGTTTCTGATTATCTTATTGTTTTATCACTTTTATGGTCTTTCCGGGGGCTCCGTCGTTGGTACCTACCTTGACAAAGTAAACCCCCGTATTCAGGCCTCCGTCGGGCCGGATGGTCAGGTAGTTGTCCCCGGCCACCAGGTTCTTGAACTCGTTCGCGTATACCGTGGCGCCGTCAACCGAGTACATCTCGACCCTGGCGTTGGCGCCGTTCGTCTGAACGGGTACGCGGAGGGTGAAGGCATCGGTGAAGGGATTCGGGTAAGCGCTGACCTTGCCGGTCGAATCCAGCGCCAGCGCTGCCGCTGCATCCTGGGTCGTGCCCGTCATCGTCTGCATGTTCTGTACGTTGGCCAGCGGTGCGGGCGGTATCGTACCGTTCGTTGGCGTATAGGCGCGGATGATGATGGCGTTGACGATGCCATACTCGGTCGAAGCCGTCGCCGGATAAACGTTGATCGTGACGTTGCCGTTTTGGTCGGGATGGACACCGTAGACCGTTACCGTTCCGTTGGTGTTCATCGAAGCGTTC
>CAZJDB010000190.1:0-39228 GCA_964544695.1 uncultured Chitinophagaceae bacterium | reverse complement strand
TAGGTGAGGTATTTGTATTGTATGTTTTCAATATTTCATCGAGTGATTCTTTAGCAATCCTATATTTACCTTGTTTGCAATAGATTTGAGATATAATGCTTTTTATTTTAAAAATAATAGTGTTGGAATAATTTGAATCCGTAGAAATGGTTAGGGCCACTTTCATGGATTTTTTTAAATATTTTAAAGCGCTATCCAAATCATTATGCCAAAAGAGAAAATAACCATAATTAAATAATGTTTTTAAATCTAAGGAATCTATTTCTAAAAGGTCTTGATAGCATTTTACTGAAGAATCAATTTGATACAGGACTTGGTGAAGATCAGCTTTAAATTGTATGATATTCTTTACAGATTGAATGTAACTTATGTTTATTGAGTCATTCGTCTTGTTTGTTTTATTAACTGAGTCGATGGTCGAATAACGCAATATTTTTTTTATGACTATTCGGTAATTAATCGAATTTAATATCAGGAGGGCTGTGGTTAGTTTTCCTTTTCTATAGTTTAGTATAGCTTCTTTCAAAATGCTTGGCGTATTGTCCAGGTTTACCAGGGCGTATTTTCTGGAAAATGCATAGGATTCTCGTGGTATTTGAGACTCTTGAAGGGCGATTTTATTCAACTCTGACTGCGCGTTTGAAATTTGGGTACTGTCAGTAGAAGAATAAAGTCTACTTCGAATTTTAGTTTTAGTTAATTCTATATATCGATACCGATTTTCCTGGTCATTGTTTAAGAATTTCAAAAAATAAGCTTCTGCCTTTTCTCGACTCGCCATACTTATTTGTACGGTATCTAACTGACCGGCAACAGCAGTAATATCATTTGGGGTTAGAGAAACAACTATTAAATCTTTGCTAGTTTCTATTTTAAAATGTACGGTTGATTTTTCCGGAATTCCTACATAAATTAGACTGAAATCGCCATGATAATCCGTTGTTGTTGTCGAAGCATTTTCTTTTTTATCAATTACAAAGACGCCCGGCACATAAATTTTATGTCCGGTTTCAGTTTTACTGTTTAATATGGATACCTCGCCATTGACATTACTTAATTGAGCAATGGAGTTTTTATTGATTAGTAGAGATGATAGACCTAGACAAAAGAAAATTGGTAGTTTATAGAGTTTTTTCATATTAGTAAGGCCCTGGGAAGAAAATTTTAATTTGAGGATATTTTTTCCATTGGTACAATTAAATCCTTTTTTGTTTCCGGCATTGCTGTAGCTTTTATGGTTATAAATCCTTTTTTAGTGAACCATACTTCGTATTCTTTTTGTTGCATAGAATCTGGAATAGGCAAAAAAAAGGAGCCGCTTTTATCAGAGTAAGTTTTTATTGTATCAATGTTGACCAAAACGCTATCAATGGGTATATTATCAAGGGTAAGGACTTTCCCCTTAACTATATTTATTCCGGCAAGGTATATTTCTAAATATATTTTTCTTGTTCGCGGTATGACATATATTGAATCGGGAAATACTGATTTGTATGGTTCAGAAAAGTCAATTCCCAATCGTACGCTATCTCCAATGTAGACATTTTCAAAATTGGCTTGCCCCTTTTCATTTATTGGCTCTTCTTTGCTCTCATTATTTATATCCATTATTACTTTTCCCTGAGTCAGAATAATATCTTGTTTGCTTTTATTACCCCGAACAAATACTACTACATTCTCTAATGTTTTACATTCATCCGAAAGATGGATATATCCTATTGGATTATAATAAAATAGAAGAAAAAATATAGCAGCGTCGCCGAATAGGGAAAACTTAATAGCTGCTGATTTGTATTTTAATGATGACTTTGAAGTGGATTTTGGAATTAATGCCGCTAAAGATAGACACGTTATCACGTAGATGGTGTAGCATTGTGTCGAGTTAGGGCATTTGATAAAAAACGCGGTTAGGAGTAATATTATTAATAACCCTATTCCAAGGAAAAAGAAGATTGTGGGAATGTGCTTTTTCATTGAAGCATTATCTATTCCATTAATTTAGAAAGATTTTTAATACTTAATTAGGGTGTATTAACCCAATTTTCAAGATATATAGAGTCGAAGGATATTTTAACTTTGAATCGACCAAGCAACATTTGTGGCCCTATTGTTACTCATTACCTAATTTAATTTTTAAATTAGCTGATAATAAACTTGTTATGATGGATGGTATTATGCCTGTTCTGGGCACCAGGCAACAAAATGAAGTCCTTGTAGATCATGCTAAATTGCTGATTTGCAAGGATTTTCGCTTTTTGGCAGTCTCGACCCTTTCCCCTCTCTTCTCACTGTTTCTCTTTTCTTTGGTGCAAAAATGGCGAATGTATTGGCGAAAATAAATCCCAATTTATGTCTGTCAATATTACATCGAAAACCTCGATTGCCGCAGGAAAAATCCGCTATTACTTCGAGTGGGGCAAAGGCCCTGGGGAGAGAAAATCAGCAAAATTTTTTCACCTATGCCAAACCCAAGAATCAAGAACAAAGGAACTACAATAAATAGGTGCTATCGATTCTTGAAACCAAACGATCCCGAATGGTTTTGGACCTACAGGCTGTGGGGCCAGGTCATATTTCGCAACATAAAATCAAAGCCAATTTTTGGACTTTTATCAGCAGTTTGTTGCCGAGAATCAGACTGAGGGAAACAGGTCCCTTGCGTGGAGTCTATCTGCCTTTAAGAAGTTACGGGCCAGAATTCGTCTGAGACAAGCTGGATGCCTGGTGTAAGGATCACAAAATACAGTGGGTATTCATCCATCCGGGGAGACCGATACAGAATGGCTTTATTGAACGTTTAAATGGCAGTATTAGGTCAGAGTTGTTAAACGCCAATGTTTTCCGAAATCTCTCAGAGGTCAGGGATGTGGGCGATCGGTGGTGTCAGGATTACAATAACAACCGGCCTCATGATGCCCTTGGCAACCTTACCCCAACGGAGTATTTTGAACTCGATCAGACCCATAAAAAACAATTGAAAACTCCAATTACGAGCTAGCGGCTTTTAGGGGAAGCCGACAGTATGTCTTCACCTGGCAAATCACTTGTTGCGCATCCGTGCTTATGTCAAGCTAAGCAAACATTGCTGTTTGTCCAATCAATACCGGTCTCAATTGTTCAACAAAGGAATTCCAATTGTTAGCTGTAGCATTCAAAGAATACTCCTTATTAAGTTTTTCAATTTCGTACTTAAGCTCGTCAAGCGATAATTGATTACTCAATTTGTTTAGGTCAATACGCATAAGAATGTCCTTTGTAAATGTTCTTTTTGCGTCTGGAAACGTTATTGATTTAAGCAACTCTTTAGTCGACTGGGAATTTAATAATAGAAATGTGTAAACAGCATAGTCGAGACTATCAAAGCCAAGCATATAGCAAGTGTCGTCAAGCATCAATGGTTTCTTTTTTTCTGGTAAGGCTAAAGTGAAGTGAAATGTTTTATATAAGCCTGATATAACTACTTTAAAAGGTTTAAACGAGTAGTCGCCAATGCCAAATATTGAAAAAGAAGGCTTTCCTTTGTAGATGCTTGATTTTCTTGCGTCGAAAGAGTGTTGGTGACTAAGAAGATATTTATATATTTTAGGATGGGCACTTCTAATGTATGAAGTCTCTTGCCCTACTTTTCTCTGCGTAACGATTGTGTATTTTCGTGACGTTTTTACAATTGTATTTTTCAAGTCGGAACTTTTAAGAATACCATACACTAAGTCGCTTTCCAGTTCGACTTCTTCATTTAAGGCGTTCAAGTAACGACCATTTACCTTTTCAAATTCCATAACTGTTGAACAATCATGTTTTAGTCCTTGCCGCCACTCAAAAGGACAATCTCCATCGATGTCTTTTGAATGCATGTAAGTCTCTAAATTGGAAACAAACTTTTCATCAATCCAGCCAAAGCTTAAAAGGGGTTTAGAATTTTTATAGAAATCAAACTCATTGCATTTAAAGGACGGGGATGCATTAAGCTGGCCGAAAAATAACGCTGCACCTACTGATACATTAAACTCTTTTTTACTATCAATGCAATGCTTTTCTATGTTTCCGATTTTATACTTATTCTTCTTTTGGTCGAAGATGATGTTTTTGATAACGGAATTTTTAACAAGTAATGCGATATTTGCATTTTGATGCTGAAAGGCTTCAAGCATTATCATTGTTATATATTCAGCTATGTCAAAGTTGCCTTTTCCTGTAATAGCATCTAAACCGTTATGTTTCTTAAAGTTTGATTTTGTGGGGAGATTAAAGGAATTTAAACTTCCAAGCATTGAATTCGTAACCCAAGGCGGATTGCCAATTACTAAAATATTTTGTCCTGAAACTTCGGAAGCAATTGCATTGAAGTCAAAATCAAAAACATTGTAATGATAAATAAATATATCTGGTTTATTGGCGTCTGGACTTTCAATAAAAAAGTCAAGAATTGAAAACTTCGCTTCCCAAACGTATGGTCTATAAATCTCTATTCCATAGACTTTCTTCAGAGACCTAAATGTTTTGAGCGCAGCAACTATAAAATTCCCCTTGCCACATGTGGGTTCAATCACCACATCTGGTTCAGCAATCTTATTTGATAAGTATTTAGCGACAGTAACTGATAAATGAGAATTGGTCTGAAAATCTCCATATTCGGCTCTGTCTGGCTCCTCTAAAATGTTAGATGTCGACAATAATTTTTCTTTCAACTCTTGTAAGTCAGCTTCAGTTTCAAAAAACGAAACAACTCCTGAAACGGACCGAAATAAGCTATTGGCAGCTACTAAGGAAATATGAGGCGTCAGTTTTTGCTGAATAAATTTCTGCGAAATGGGTGAAATATGTGAATCAAAAATCTTCATAGTTACTATGTTGTAAAAATAGCGATTTTGGAGATGCCTGGAATCTCTCTTTAGTGCCTTATTTAGAAATCCTTTATCATTTCTCTTATGATTTCTACTTTTTTTGCTTCCTTACTCATATAAATTTCATATGCGTTTTTCATCCCTCTAAAGAACCCTTTAAGGTCCTGTTCCATATCTACCTCCAGAGGTTTGCACATTTGTATGACACCCCAGCCTTGGGCTTCAATAGTAAGACAGTTCCAACTTATATTATGAACAGCTATCAAACCAGAATCTTTGACTATTTTAGGTCCAGCTTGAGTTATATTATAATCCACAAATATGAAATACAACTCGTTGCCTTCTTGTTGTATCCACTTGATAAGTTTCATTGCAGAAATAATATTAGGCGAATAGTTTTTCTTAGCCAAATTGTTACTTTTTACATTGACTGGTCGGTTAATATTGCCGTTCAGCAAAAAGTCACCAATTGCTTTTTTAGTTCCTTCGGCGACTGCACCATGCTTATGTGCAATTTCTGTTTCTATTTGTTGATAGATGTCCATTATGTTTTATTGGTCTGTTGAGTCTCAAATTTAATGCAATGTTCTGAAATTGCATTGTTTAATAGTGTGATGTACAATATTTTAGGAATTTGCATTGTAGTGGAATCTGAGAACGGCACCCCCATATGCCAATTGAAAATAGGTTTTTGTTCGTCAACCCACCATAAAACAAAACCTATTTAGTCGACAGGTATTGGTCAACCGGATAATTTTCATGCGGAATATAATGGGTTATTTCAATGGTTTCGGGAACTCCGGTATTGGGATTCACGCCTTTGATATACCCATTAAAAGTTCCGCTGGCGAAACTTGTCGAAAACTCAGTAAACTGAAAGGAAAATGACGAAGAAGAGTCAATTTCAGAAATGGCCTCTCCACCGAAGCTCCAGTTTCCATAACCGAAAGCGCCAGCCAGGCTATAGGTAATATTGATGGCGGTGTCTCCGACAGGCATGTCTAGCTCAATATCAGTTGCACCACCCTCTTGCAACAAATTCAAAGTATAATTCGCATTAATCCCACCTGCATAATATCGGACATTCGGGACGACGCAACATTTTTCATCGCTTAACGGGTGTGTCAGTGGATCGATGAACCGTATCTGGCATCACGAAAAAATAACCATTTGACCCTTTCCGGCTATGGATTTTCACGAAATTCAGAAGGAAGCCGATATAGGTATCCCCTCCATCCCTGTAAACAGAGCACACGACCAGGTTGGCCGTCCGCCTCGTGCCGAAATGGTCGTAGCGGCCAAGGAAATTCCTGAAGCGCTCCCGGGAAGGATTGGTGCAAATCAGAAAGAACAATGCCACCAACGTAATCGCCAGCCATTTATTAATCTTGATGTTCCACATTTGCTATTGCTTTATATAATGGTTTGCTACAAACCCTGATCCAAAGGGCTTTGAATCGGCGAGGCTTAATTGAAGCCGATCCTGTAGGCTAATGCTTTCCATCAAACGTTTCCCTTCCCCTGCAATGATCGGGTGAACGACAAAATAAAACTCATCGACCAAACCGTGCGCGATCAATTGGGAAGGAAGGTCCACCCCTCCGACATAAATGTTTTTGCCCGGTTCCCGTTTCAATTTCTGTATTTCCGCCGAAAGGTCCGAACGGAAAATGCGGGTATTTCCTTCTGCTCGTTCCAAGGATGTTGAAAAGACGGCTTTGTCGATGGAATCAAAGGTCGTGGCGAATACATTCGATGGCGTATTGGACATGGATTGGTCCTTGGCGACATCGGGCCAATAGGGAACCATCAATTGGTAGGTGACCCGCCCGTAGAGGAGCAATCCGGCATCCTGCAGGAGGTTCGCGAAATAAGTAAGAATGTCCTCGTTGCCGATCATTTTAGTATGATCAAGACAGCCGTCAATGGACACGTTGATGGCGTAGATGACTTTTCTCATAACGTATTGGAATTTATGAGTTTGAAGACAAAAGTATGATTATAAAAATAAATTTTGCGAATCCGATCGGTTGCACGTATATTTGCAACCGATCGGCTTCGCATGTACTTCTGCCGGCCGGCAACAAATCATGAGACGAGACATTTTTCAAGCCATTGCAGACCCCACCCGACGAGCGATCCTCGTCCTGATCGCCGTGCAGGCGATGACCCCCAACGCTATCGCGGAGCACTTCGACATTACCCGGCAGTCCATATCTAAGCATTTGCGCATCTTGTCCGAGTGCGATCTCCTGGCCCATAAACAAGAAGGCAGGGAAATCTATTACGAACTTAAAATCGACAAAATGAAAGAGATTGATATATGGCTCGACCAGTTCCGGAAGATTATGGAAGAAAAGTTCCAACGACTCGATCAATTGTTGTACAACCTTAAAAATAAGAAAAAATGAATCTGCTGTTTGATTTCACCGTAGACAAGGCCACCAATACCATTTGTATTACCCGTGAATTTGCCGCTGACCTCGATCTCGTCTGGGAAGTATTTACAAAAGCGGAAATGCTGGACCAGTGGATGGGTTTCAAAGGGTTTCGGGCCTATACCAAGGAACTGGATTTCCAGGAAGGCGGTCGTTGGTTGCATGCCATGATTACCCCCGAGAATGTCGCCTTCTGGAGTTTGGCTGAATTTATCAAAATCGACCCCAAGTCCAGTTTCACCACAAGGAATTCCTTTTGCGATGAAAACGGAAATCCCAGCACTACAAACTTTACCTCCTCTTTGACGGAGACCTCTTTCAAGGCGGGGACGGGGATAACAACCGTTCAAATTGTCAAAAAGATGGAGAGCCTTGAACAATTAGAAAAATTTATCGCAAATGGCGGCTTCAAGGAAGGCACTGCTGCGGGATATGCCAATCTGGACAAATTTTTGCTCACCCTGGTCACCAAGACAAATTCATAGACATGCGCAAGTTAATCATGAGGATGTCCTTTACCATCGACGGTTTTGTCGGCGGCCCTAAGGGGGAGAACGATTGGGTCTTCAGGTCCTCCGATGAAACGTCGAGGGCCTGGTCCATCGCACATAGCTGGGATGTAGGTCTTATCATTATGGGCAGGAAGTCGTTCGAGGGTATGGCGCCCTATTGGCCGACGGCGACCGGGCCTTTTGCCGCGCCGATGAATGAGATCCCCAAGGCGGTCTTTACCCAAAAAGGATTTAAAGGCGTCGATCTGGTCCCGACGACAACGGACGAGCAGGCGCGCGCCGCGGCTTCCTGGGCGGAGGCGCGGGTTTTCGACGGTGATCTTACCGAAGGGATAAGGCAACTCAAATCCGTACCGGGTAAACCGATCTCGGCGATTGGGGGTGCCGGATTTATGAGGAGCCTGATAGCGACGGGGCTGATAGACGAATACCATTTGGTGACCCACCCTGTGGTTTTGGGTAAGGGGTTGACGGTCTTTGATGGTGTTGATATTCCGTTTGACCTGAAGTTGGTGGATGTAAGGTCTTTCCCTGGAGGAATCGTAGGACGCACTTACAGCGTATAGCGGTAATGGCTGATTTGGACGAACTTTTGCGTACCTTGGTCGCCAACAAATGACTAAA
This sequence comes from uncultured Chitinophagaceae bacterium, assembly GCA_964544695.1. Taxonomy (GTDB): domain Bacteria; phylum Bacteroidota; class Bacteroidia; order Chitinophagales; family Chitinophagaceae; genus Dinghuibacter. The sequence continues at coordinate 30,810 of CAZJDB010000190.1, read as the reverse complement.
ATAATTTTCTTCATCTCCCTGATCAGCGTGTCCCTGACGCAGAAGGTCTCCGCTCAAAACGGGGTCAAAGACATCAATAAAGTCATCAACCACTACCTCGAAGTCAAAGATGCCCTGGCTGCCGGTAATGGAAACCTTGCGCTGACCCATGCCAAGGATCTGCTGAACGCTGTCAAATCCGTCGACGCAGGCAGCCTCACTGAGGACCAGCGCAAAACCTGGCTGGCCTACGAACCCAAACTGGAATATGATAGCCGCCACATCAGCGAAGTCAACCGGGTCGAGCATCAGCGCGAACACTTTGCTTCCCTTTCCGCGAATCTTTATAGGGTCATCGAAGCGCTGAAACTCAATGAAGGCCAGTTGTACGAGGAATACTGCACCATGAGTAAGAGAACCTTCCTCAGCCAAACGCCCACCGGGAAGGATCCCTACATGGGGGTGACCACGTGCAATAAAGTCACTGAAACGTTACCGGCTCATCATTAAGAATTCCATTATAGGCACTACTCCGTAATGATTTTATCACACCACTCCGTCAAGCTGACGAAGATCTGTGGATTGCCGAATTTGGCGTTTTTATTAATCAGGTCCGAGGCCTCGATTCCCCGGGCCTTGCAACAGGCGCCGCAGGCATAAATCTGTATTTTATTGGCAAGCACTTTTGGAATTACTTCCTTCAAGGGAGGCCAGCCGACGGGGGTTATGGCATTCAGGGTGCTGTCCCGCATCAGACTCACCCCTTCGCCCAACAGGAATATTTGCACTTCGTGCCCGGCTTCGGCTAGCGCGTTCCCGTGCAGGAAGGGGAAAGAGGCTCTCGTAGGATCATCCGATCCCCAGGCGCTTTTGATGAAGATTTTCAATTTTTTGTCGTCCCGCATAGAGGCGCCGCCAATGAAGGCGCCGCCCAGAAGTGGCAACGGGAGCAAGTTTCTTAGGAAGTCCTTGCGGAACATAGTAGTGAGTTTACTTCCTAAGCTACAAAATGCCTTGCAAATTCAAAAGGGCAAAAATCAAGATGCCGCCTTCAAGGCCCCGGGGAATAGCCTTTTTACTAGTGTATACACATGACATCCCACGCAAATCCCAAGTGCCGATTCCAAAAATGAAAGCAACACGAACACGCTCGCAATGACATAGGCTGCGGTCAATTCCGAAAGTACGTCGGAAAGAAATAAAAGGATCGCCATACCAAACCCAAGCCGGGCGGCGAAAACTTTAGGCGCCTGATCGATCGGTTTATTTTTGATCGACAGCTTTCTGACGATCCATCCGCTCATGGCAGCGAACAGGCTGTACCGGCCAAAGCCAAACCCCCTTAGGAAGAAATCCAGCACCAGGAAAGCGGGAATCACCCAATTCGGTGCCAACAGGTAAGATACACTCGTCAAAATGACGAATAGGGCTGTGATCCTCACCCGGTTCTCATTGACAGTGATAAAACTGACGGGACAGGAGATATTTTCAGACATGCCTCAAAATTACATAATAGTATTGTAATTCAGTAGACTAATTAGAAAGCCAGTACTTTTTATGACAATCCTTATCCTGGGCAAATCTTACCTCAAGTCCAACCAGCGGGCCGTTTTATCCCGGGGCTCACCGCGTCTATTACCTGGCGTTGATACCCTGTTGTCCCGGCCTCGCAGCGCGCGGGGGAGGCGGTCTCAAAGAAGATCGAGGAGCGATTCGAACAATTGCCTTAAGCACCAACAACTCTCAACTAGCGATAAATTTGCGAAATATCGTAAAAGCTGAATAATAAAGAATTTGTATATTCATTTGTTAACCAAACTGATGCGTTAAGGCATGCGGTTTGAAATTGAAAATAACACCAAATAATTCAATTCAAATGAGTACGATCAAAGTCAAAGACGGAACCGAAATCTATTACAAGGACTGGGGGACAGGGCAACCCATCGTTTTCCACCATGGCTGGCCCTTATCCGGCGATGATTGGGATACGCAAATGATGTTTTTCCTCCAGCAGGGATACAGGGTTATCGCCCATGACCGAAGGGGACATGGAAGGTCAAGCCAATCCTCACAAGGCCACGACATGGACACCTACGTTGCTGATGTGGCTGAGCTGACCAAGGCGCTTGACCTGAAGGATGCAATCCACATCGGCCACTCGACAGGTGGTGGGGAAGTGATCCGCTATGTTGCCAAGCATGGGAAAGGCCGTGTCGTCAAGGCCGTACTCATCAGCGCGGTTACTCCGCTGATGGTCCAGACGAAAGACAATCCGGACGGAATCCCCATATCGGTATTTGATGAGATACGTGAAGGAACGGCATTTCACAGGGCGCAATATTTTGAGGATTTCACGATGCCTTTTTACGGATTCAACCGGCCGGGAGCCAAGATATCGCAGGGGATCAGGGATAATTGGTGGCGCCAGGGGATGATGGGCGCCGTAAAAGCGCACACCGAAGGGATCAAGGCTTTTTCGGAAACGGATTTCACCGGAGACATTAAAAGTGTGGATATTCCTGTACTTGTGTTGCATGGCGAAGACGACCAAATCGTCCCCTTTCCCATTTCGGGCGCCAAGACTATAAAGCTTTTGAAACACGGTAAACTGATTTCCTATCCTGGTTTTCCCCATGGAATGCCGGCGACGGAAGCTGCAACTATCAATAAAGATTTATTGGCGTTTATTAAATCATAAACCCTGGCCGCGTGGTGAATAAAAGCTGTCAATTTGCGTTGGCAGCTTTTTTATTCACTAAACAGACAAAAATCCTCCATCCACAATCAACAATTTCACCCCCTTCTCCGTCACTGACCGATGGGAGCTTTGCGAGATATCCCGCGGTATACTCAACGATCCGAATGCGAAGTTCGCCGAATTGTAGCATTTGCCAGTAGGCCATGCCGGTATCACCAGGGTGTTCGGTTTTGAGGATCGAGGCCCAGTCGATGGTTTGGAAGGGGATGGGAGACATATATTCACAAAAGTATAGAAAAGGCTGTCGTATATCCCCTACACTCTGTCGTAAACCAATGAAAGCGCTTTTACCAGTTTCTACTGTTGATCCAACCACCATACTGTCGCATCTTTGTATTGTTGTTCAATTAATCCGTATCCTTTTGAAAATCCATCGTATCCTAATGAAAACCTTCCGTACCCTACGACTCCGTTTTCTCATGTCTTGGTGATTACTCATGCTGGGTTATTAAGTAGTGTTTGAAATCGACCGGTTCTCCGGTCGATTTCTTTTGTAATGGTTAAGCGTATTAATTTATTTTAATGTCTCTTATATTATTCCCAATAGGAATGATCGAATTCTGAAGAAATAATAAAATGGGTGTTTTCACCCTATGAATTAAAGAACTATTACTTTACATTGGATCAGCAGTAGATACCCTAACGACTGTGTTGAACGACTATACCCTTGCATGAAGTGACTGATTTTTTCTCAAGGCTCTTCGATTCCTCTGATTGGCCTCCTCGTTGGCACTGCGGCCTATGGACCGGGTTTCATGGGTGGTTATACATTTGCAGCGATTTGGCCATTTGGCTGGCGTACTTTGCCGTTCCCGTTGTCATCCTTAAATATCTGAGCCGGAAGCAAGAAATCCGGTTTGTACGTCTGTACTTTCTCTTTGCCGCCTTCATCCTTGCCTGTGGGGCAACTCATTTCCTGGATGCACTTGCGTTTTGGCTACCAATGTACCGTCTGGGCGCTCTAATGAGATTTATTACGGCCGTTGTAAGCTGGATAACTGTTTTTTACATTGTCCGGCACCTTCCCATATTCTCTACGCTCAAACCGACCTACGACTATAAATATGCCTTGGATGAGGCTGCTATCGTGGCGATTACGGATCAAAGGGGAATCATCAAACACGTCAATGACAATTTCTGCAGAATTTCCAAATACAGCAGGGAGGAGTTGCTGGGGCAGGATCATCGGATCATCAACTCCGGTTACCACGACAAAACTTTTATACGGAATCTGTGGGTGACGATAGCCAGAGGTAAGATATGGAAGGGGGAGTTGAGGAACCGGACCAAGGATGGGACTTTTTATTGGGTAGATACGACCATCGTTCCTTTTTTAGGACCGGATGGGAAACCCCATCAATATGTGGCGATCCGCTCGGATATTACGGAACGAAAAAGAGCCGAGGCGGAAAAAGAGCTCATGGCATCCATCATTAATTCTTCCGATGAGGCTATCGTCAGCATAGACCTGAACACCAAAATAACCAGTTGGAACAGGGGAGCGTCGCTGTTGTTCGGCCATACGCCGGAAGAAGCGATTGGAAAGGGGATTGCATTGATCATCCCACCTGAACGGATTCATGAAGAATACAAGACTATAAACAGGATTGCGGCTGGTGAGTATATCGCTCATTATGAAACCGAAAGACTGCGCAAGGACGGTACGATAGTTCATATTTCTTTGAATGTTTCCCCGGTAAAGGATGAAAAGGGAAATATAACCGGGGCATCCAAAATCCTCCGGAATATTACCGAGCGAAAACAGCTCGAACGGGTAGTACGGTCGAAAACGGAAGAACTGGCAGGGTTGTTCGATCGGATTACGGATGGTTTCCTGGTAGTCGATAAAGACTTTCGATATACCTATGTCAATAAGCGGATCCCCGAAATGATTGGACTCCCGGTAGAATTCCTGATCGGTAAAACCATTTGGGAGATTTTTCCGGATGCAGTGGGGTCATCCTTTTACAAGAATTTTCATAAGGCAATGGAGTCGGGCCAATATGTCACCAATACAGATTATTATGCCCCTTTGGATCTTTGGCTGGAAGACCACGTCTACCCGGGTCCAGAAGGACTTTCCATCTTTGTCCGGGATATTACAGCCCAGAAACGGGCGGAATTTAAATTGAAGGAAAGTGAACAGATATATAAGGAGATTGCCTCAAGCATTCCTGGTTCCCTGATTGCGCTCTTCGATTTGGAGGAAAGGTATCTGTTTGCGGAGGGTGATTTGCTTGATAAATTCGGATATACCACAGAGGATTTGGTGGGGGCGAAATTGGAGGAAGTGGTGAAGATACCGGAGCGCCTTCAGGAATTAAAGGCGGGTCTGAAACGAGCTTTCCAGGGAGAATTATTCACGGAGGATGTGAAGCGGTTAGGATATGACCTGTTTTCCAGGTACGTGCCGTTTAGAGATAAGGATGGGGTGGTGTATGCAGCGATGATGGTGACATTGGATGTTACCGACCTGAAAAATGCCCAGCGGAAGGTGATGGAATTGAATATGAACCTGGAACGAAAAGTGGAAGAAAGGACGGGGCAGCTAAAGGAGGCTATCCTCGAATTGGAATCGTTCACATATTCGGTGTCGCATGACCTGAGGGCACCCTTACGAATTATCGATGGATTTGCGGATTTGCTGGTGGGCGAACATAAGGACAGTTTGAACGACGATGCGCAACGGCTCCTGGGTGTGATTGTCTCTAACGCCCGTAGGATGGGACAATTGATCGATGATTTGTTGAACCTGTCGCGCCAGGCCCGGCAAGAGCTGGTTTTTGGACCCGTCGATATGAAACGGCTGGCCCAAATGGTTGTAGATGAACAATTGTCCCTTCATATATGGAATGAAGCCGCGGTAACAGTGGATACATTGTTCCCGGTTTGTTGTGATGCGAATCTAATGCGGCAGGTATGGGAAAACCTCATTTCAAACGCGCTGAAATATGCCGGGAAAAGGGATCGTCCACAGGTACATATTGGTTCCTACCGCGATGAGGGATATGTAGTGTATTCGGTGAAAGACAACGGAGTGGGCTTTGATATGGAATATGCCCACAAGTTGTTTGGGATATTCCAGCGTCTGCATAAGGTAACCGAATTCGAGGGTACCGGGGTGGGTCTTGCCCTGGTACACCGGCTCGTGACCCGTCATGGAGGGAAGATTTGGGCTGAAGCGGAGGTGGATAAGGGCGCGACATTTTTTTTCAGCATACCGTCAAAAGAATAAACTATGGATTCCATCGACATTTTGCTCATCGAGGATAACCCGCACGAGGCGGAGCTTACCATCCGAAGCCTGAAACGCTACAACCTGGCTAACAATTTGTTGCATATCGATGATGGGGCGGAGGCCATGCGCTTCCTCTGCGAGTCGGAAGAGGGGAAAGACCCTTTCCCCAAATTGATCCTTCTGGACTTGAAGCTGCCCAAGGTGGACGGGCTGGAAATTTTGAGAGAGGTCAAATCCCGGGAGCGGACGAAATTGATTCCGGTGGTAGTGCTGACCTCATCGAATGAAGAAAGGGACATCATCGAAAGTTATAAGTTGGGTGTGAACAGTTATATCGTCAAACCGGTCAATTTCGAGTCTTTTGCCAAAGCGGTGAGTGAACTGGGCTTGTATTGGCTGCTCCTCAATCAGCACCCTCCTAAAAAATCAGTATGAAAAAAGATTTGCGTTTGTTGATGCTCGAAGACGAGCCTCTGGACGCGGAACTGATCCAACGATACCTGAGGGGCTCGGGGCTGGATTTCGAGGCCCTGGTGGTATCCGATAAAGCCGCCTTCGAGGCGGCCCTATCGGAGGGAGGATTTGACGCTGTGCTGGCGGACAATTCGCTCCCCCAATTCAATAGCGTGGAGGCCCTGAGGATCCTTTTAGGTAGTGAAATAGATGTCCCGTTTATCCTGGTAACGGGAACCGTCTCAGAGGAATTTGCGGTGGACATTATCCAAAAGGGAGCGGACGATTATATTTTGAAAAGCAACCTGGTGCGATTGCCCGCATCGATCACGGGGGCATTGGAAAATCGAAGGATAAAAAGGGAGAAGCTGAGGGCGGAGAGGGATATCCTTCAAATGAATCTGCAATTGAGGGAATTATCGGCACATTTACAGAATGTCCGGGAAGAAGAAAGGATTCAGATCGCCCGTGATATACACGACGAGTTGGGTCAGCAACTGACAGGTCTTAAGATGGAGGTTTTCGCATTGTCCCAAAGGATTTCTGAAGAGGGGGAAGCCTTTGGGGAAGTGGTTGGGCTCATCGACAAGCTGGTGGGATCCGTACGGAAGATTGCATCCAACCTGCGCCCTCCATTACTGGATGATTTCGGCCTGGGAGAAGCCCTGATTTGGCAGAGTAGGGAGATAGCGGAACGATTCGGCATCAAAGTGCAATTCGTTTCTGGTTTGCAGGAGGATGTTGTACTCCCGGTTGGCCTTAGCACTGGCCTATTCAGGATTTACCAGGAAGCCCTGACCAATGTGGTGCGGCATGCCGGCGCCCGTTCGGTAGAGGGAAGTGTCCGCCTCGCGGATCAGGTTATCTTGTTGGAAATCATGGACGATGGTAAAGGGATGGACGTGGAATCTTCCGAAAAGAAAAAGAGTTTGGGGCTGTTGGGAATAAAGGAACGGGTATATGTCCTGGGTGGTCAACTTGAACTCGACAGCGCACCGGGAAAGGGGACACGTCTATTGGTATCTATTCCATTATAATCTTTCTTTTCATGAAGATCATCCTTGCTGACGACCACAACCTCATCCGGCGGGGGCTTCTGCATATTTTGCGGGGGGCCTTTCCCACGGCGGAAATCGAGGAAACATCGGATGCCGAAGAACTGATTAAGCGAAGCCTAAGTAAGACCTGGGATATAGTGGTTTGTGATTTGGTCATGCCGGGGAGCGGAGGACTGGACGTCGTCAAGTATATGAAGCAGCATTTCCCTAAAACACCGGTGCTGATACTGAGCATGTACCCTGAAGAGCAATATGCAATCCGGGCACTGAGGACGGGGGCAGCAGGATATCTCAGTAAAGATGCGGCCCCGGAGGAACTGGCCAAGGCGATCCAACGGATACTCTTGGGGCGGAAGTATATTTCCCAGACCATTATGGAAAAGCTGGCAGGCGAATTGGACCCGGACAGCGAGCCTAAACCTCCACACGAGTCCCTTTCGGTCAGGGAGCTCACTATCTTTCAACTCCTGGCTTCGGGCAAGACGGTGGGACTTATAGCCGAGCAGTTGTGCATTGGGTCTTCAACGGTGAGTACCTATCGGGCAAAGGTCCTGTCCAAGCTGAACCTGAAGAGTAACGCCGAGCTGGCGAGGTATGCGCTGGAGAACAAGTTGATTTGAAGACAACTTGTTCGATTAGAGATCGATATTTCTGTGTCACGATTTTCCAGGTATACCTAAGATCGGGGATCGACTTCATTTGCCGGGTATTATTTTCCAATTGGGATGAAGTGAGCCCCTGCAGTATATTCCAAATTTCTTCCGCACTCGAAAAGTACTGGGCACGGATTTACGCTCCCGGCATTTTGCCCGTGTATATACAGGGCGGCGTTGCTTCGAATGCTGTCCAATTTCTTATGATCATAAATAGGACCGAGGTACGATCACAAAGGGAATGCGTTTGCAAACTGAAAATGCGTCGAGGATCATATGGATATTGTTTTCGGGATCAATCCGGCAAATGGTGCAGGCATAAGAGCCAGGAAGATTGGGGAACCATTGCAGGTCTTTCAGGTCCATGTCGACTTTGGATGCATGATCCGCGCCATACTCAATACCATTGTCGATTATATCTGCGTGGGAATATTTCTTTGCGATTTTTTCTGCCCATCTGCGATACCAGGTGATTGGGCGATTCCCTTCAATAGCTATAATTAACTTTTTACAAGTGAACCAGCGGATAATGGGGAGGACGATAGCGCCGGATGTACCCAGAACCAGGAGTACGTCAGCATAAAAAGCCGCATGGAGGATAGAAAAGGAATCGTAAGCAATTTTCTTTTTTGAGCAATATACGGTGATCTCGTATTCTTCGCCAAGGTTTTTGACAAGCTGTTCGGCAAGGGTCGCATTGCCTTCGATGCCCGCAGCGCCAATCCTAAAACAGCACCGCCCTGCGAAAGGCAGGGCGGCGTGGGTCTGGTTTTTTCAGGTAGGATAAAGGTTTAGGCTAGTGGCTTTAAGAGTACGGATCGATAATAAGGTTTGGATAGAGTACAAAGTAAGGCCATGAATCGCGGGCTTGCGCTAGTACGGATTATGATTGTATGTGTAGTTGATATACGTAGGGCCCGAAATAGCTCACCACAAAATTTCATACTACATACGACTTTGATTTCAACTACAAATCTTTGTCAGATCTATCTAGTAAAGCCGGCCGGGAGAAATGGTTTATTTGTCCAGACTTTATAGTTTACCAAAAACACTCCGTATATGAAAACCCAGTATTTACTCCTACTTTCTTCCGTACTGGCATTGCAGGTTAATGCCCAGATAGGCATTGGCACTGTCTCACCAAATTCCACGCTTGACCTGCGGGGTTCTTTCGCACCCATCTACCGCTCCTTTACCGGCGCAACGGCGCTCACCAATGGCGATCATACCCTGGTCTTTACTGGCGTCAGCGCTGCTACCGCCACCCTGCCGGATGCGACAACCTGCGCGGGCAGGATCTATGTGGTTAAGAATTTCAGCAGTACCCTTCCCACACCTGTCCTAACTTTGGCCACCGTATCCTCCCAACTGATCGATGGATTTTCCACCTGGCTCCTGAATCAATCTAGTCAATCGGTTATGGTGATCAGCGACGGAAATAACTGGGAGGTCTTTAATCAATATATCCCGGCTTCCGCGGGAAGTTACTGGAGCCTGGGCGGCAACAACGTCACGGGTTTAATGACGCTCGGCACCACTTCCGCCTATGATCTGCCCTTTATTACCAATAACACGGAGAAAATGAGGATCACGAGCGCCGGCGATGTGGGCGTCGGGTCAACGACCTTTTCTGCGAGCCCTGAAGCGTTGCTGGTGTATCAAAATAACCCCACATCCTTCAATGTCATCGGTGGGAAGGGGAACCTGAACAATTACCTGCAATTGAATATCCAAAACCAGAACAACGGCAACAATGCCAGTTCGGATGTGGTGGCGACGGCTGATAATGGCTCCGAAACCTCCAACTATGTGGACCTGGGTATGAATTCCAGCACATACAGTACATCCACCATCACAGGAGGCCCTGACAATGCATATCTATATAGCGCGGCCAACGATTTCGTCATTGGGAACAGCACGGCAGGCAAAAACCTGATCTTTTTCACTGGAGGCAGCGCCTCGACCAATGAGGCCATGCGCATCAATGGAAGTGGCAATATCGGGATGGGCACCACGAATCCGGGCAATAAGGTGGAGATCAATTCAGGCATCGGTGGCGCTTCGGGTCTGCGGCTGAAAGAACTGCCTTCAGGTGCGGTACTGTTCATGAGCAGTACGAGTGATGTGACGCAAAACAACAATAATTTCTATTTTGACGCGGTCAATTACAGGTTGAGTGTCGCTGCGGGCCAGACGCCAGCTTCCACTTTGCAGGTAGGAGGGTCTGTGGGAACGGCCATTGTGACCAAGACCGCCAATTATACCGCCTCGGTCAGCGATTACACGATCCTGTGTAACAACACGGTGGCCGCTATCACCATCGGCCTACCCACCGCCGCTGGCTGTGCCGGCAGGATCTATGTCATAAAGAAGATTTCGCCAGCCGGATATACCGTGACGGTAGACGGTTTTGGATCGGAGACCATCGACGGCAACTTGACATATGCACTGATATTACAATATTCGTTTATCATGATCCAATCGGATGGCACCAGTTGGTGGATTCTTTAATAATTTGATCGTCATGAAGCACATTTACATATTCGTCCTGTTAGTCGCTGCCAGAACAGCTTCCGCACAGAAGCAAGTCTTGTTTGTAGGAAGCACGACCGTCCTTACGATCAAAGTGGGCACTGCATTTAGTGCAGACAGCCTGGTGCTGATCCCCGGCACGGATTTCACCCTGGCTTCCAATACTCTTCAGGAATCAGCTACTCCGGTAACCATAGGTTCCTCGACGAGCATCGACAGACAGTATAATTTCAGCAGCCAGATCACCTTCACGGGAACGATCCAACTATACTACCAACTTTCCGAACTGAATGGTAACAATGAAAACGCTTTACTGTACACCGACTCGGCAACGAGCGGCAGTTGGGTTCCGGAAGTCACCAGCACCGTGAATACCGGATTGCATTTTGTCCAGTTCACTGCATCCGCGCAGCCCTTTATAGCATCCACCGCTTCAGGACCGATCGTCCTTCCCCTTTCCTTCATTTCCTTCACGGGCAGTTGGAATGATTCCTACCCGGTATTGAATTGGGAGGTCAATCAAACCGGAGGATCCGTATCCTTCCAAATCGAAAGTTCCGTGGATGGTTCCTCTTGGAGTACGGTTGGGACGTTGGGCGGTCAGAACAATATCGGTGTTGACAACTATCAGGTAAGTGCGCCCCTTCCACCGGCGAGAAATATGTATTACCGCATTCAAATGACCCAGCCCGAAGGACAATTATCGTATTCCGATGTCGTTAACCTGCAAAATCAGGAAAATAGCAATGATGTCATACTGGTTGCCAGCGCCAATGCAGTACACATTATCTTTTCCGGAAGCATGCCCGCCGGTATCCGGCTGCTCAATTTGTCGGGTCAGCTACTACATACGGATATGACCGGAAGGCAGAAATATGACCTCTACGGATTGAACGCCGGAGTTTACTTCCTTCAATACGATCTGAATGGTCAATGGGCGGTCCGTAAATTTGTGATCGAGTAATGCGTAGATGCCCTTTTTCTATTGCAATTTCCATTCGACAGGTAATGATTCATTATTGGTGGGAACGTATACTTTCACCTACGATCAGCGACGCCGCTGGCAATATGAAATATTTTTCGAATGGCCTGATGGAATTGTTTCCCATCCTCGAGGGGTCGGCAGCGGTTCATCAACCACCTCTGGACGTACCGTAGTGTTATGATTTAGCAAGCAAGGTCCCGATCATCGTCTCCAGCATCTCCTGCGACTTCTGGTCATCGATCCTGAACTTGGAGTATACTATCCGGCCATTCTTGTCGATCAGAAAATTGGTAGGCTCCACGCGAACCTTATAATCCTTCTGCACCTGGTCGAAGTCATCCCGTAAAGGCGTAAAGGTATACCCGCTGGATTTCATGAAGGGCAGGACGTAGGGATCCTGGTCGGCCGCTACATTGATCCCCACGTAGGCGACATCCTGCCCCTTGTATTTATCGATGACCGACTGGAAATAAGGAAATTCACCCCGGCAGGGCCCGCACCCAGGGAACCAAAAGGTCAGGAGCACCACCTTGCCCCGGTAGTCGCTCAGGGCTGTGGAATCCCCATTCAGGTAAGCGTATAGCTTAAAGGCGGGGGCGGTTTTCGCGGCAGTATTCCTGACCCAGGCCACATCGGTATCCACACTTGCGGTGTCCTTGCCGATGCGTGATCCATAAGCAATCAGCGCCGGACGGACCTCGGACGTAGGTTCCCAGGCGTATCGCGCCAGCAAACTGTCATAAGCCCCGGCATTATTTCCCGAAGCGGCCAGGACCTTGGCCTTCAGAAGGTCCATTCCTTCCCTGGCGTGCGAATAAACGGGGAGATTTACATCCCGGAGCAGCACCACGGCGTCGGCAGGCCGGCCTGCGTCCAGGGCCTGGACAGCTGCGGAGACCTTTGAAGCATTGGATACTTTGGCATCCCATGATCCATCAGTGAGGGCGCTTTTCATTTCCCTGGCAAGCATGAGCCCCGCCATAGGATCTTTTATCAGCAAAAAATCAAAATACATGGACATGCCCGCCGCCGACCAATCGAAAGTGGCAGGAGGGAATTGCTGGCGCAGTTGCTCATAGATGGCTATTTTTTCCGCATCGTTTGAGGTCCGTGCCGCCAGCCAGTACAGGGCTTGTGCGCCACGTCGGTTCTTGGGGAATTTTTTAACGAACGCGCGTATCTCGGCATCATACCGGGTAGAGTCGTCTATAAAGGAGTCGGCATAGTAAAAACCATAGTCGGCATTAAGGGGATCGGCGTCCACCGCCTTTTTCAAATAAACCAGGGACCCCTTGAAATCCCCCCAGCGCTGGGCATCCTCCCAAAGATATTCCCAGGCATCCCCCAGGGATGGATTCAAAGAGACCGCCTTCAACAGGTATGGTTTGGCCTTTGGGTTTTCCATCCCGGTCAGGGCCGCTCCCCAGGCGAAAGGAACGGTAGCGGAATGAGGGAATCGAACCATCCACGTTTCATACTGTTTTGAAAGCAGGCCCAGGACGGAATCCCGGTTACCAGCACGTAAATGGCCAGCCTTTTCCATTGCATTGATATAGTGCTCGTGCAGGGAAAGGCTGTCGGGATGCGCCTCCACAGAGGCCCGAAAAATCATCAGGCTGTCCTGGGCGCGAAGGCCGAAACCTGCAACCAGGAAAAGCGAGCATAAAAGGAGTCTCATGTTGGCCGAAATTTAATTCAAAGCTACGCTAAAATGTTCCGTCGTTGGCCTCATGCATTCGTGATCGTTACACACCATGAAAGTGACCGCGCCCGAAACCGACACCTTGATCGGATGCTTCACCGACACCTTCTGAACAAAATCCACTGACCCGCCGTATTGGCAAACATCCACCCCGAATAAAGGCTCGAAGTGCTTGTTCAATTTCCCATCCTCGCGGACGGCGCCGACCAGGGCCACCAAGGGATTGGCATCAAATGCAACGGACGTCGGGACGGGCCCTCCGGCGGGGGTGGTGGCCGAATAGGTATGCCACCCGGAAGCCAAAGTAGCCTTCACATGTACTTCATACACACCGGGGGAAATCCGGGCCGAGGAATAGGTCCATTGAATCGGGTTTTCGTCCTGACCGAAGGCAAACACCGAAAACGACAAAAAGAAAAAAATAAGAATTACCCTCATGATGCACATTTATTTTGAAGCAAGCAATGTCCCGATCATCAACTCCAGCATTTGCTGAGCCTTCTCATTCTGGATCATGAAATTCGAGTAGACGATCCTACCCTCACGGTCGATCAGGAAATTCGTGGGCTCGCCCCGGACCTTGTAATTTTTTTGAACCAGCTGATAAGCGTCGCGCAAGGGCGTAAAGCTATAGCCGCTGGACTTCATGAAGGGCAGCACGTAGGGGTCCTGGCCGGGCACCACGTTGATGCCGATATAGACTATATCCTGTCCCTTGAATTTGCGTAAAGCGGTCTCGAAGTGCGGGAACTCTCCACGGCAGGGACCGCAACCCGGGAACCAGAAGGTCAATAAAACCACTTTTCCCCGGTAGTCGGCCAGGGCAACGGAGTCCGCCTTCAAATAATCGTACAGTTTGAAGGGCGTGGCGCTAACGGCAAGCGATGCCCGGCGTGCCGCAGCCTCGGCGTCCACCGAAGGCGCATCCTTCCCGAGATGAGCGCCGTATCCCACGAGAGCAGACCGAACCGCTGCCGAAGGTTCTTTGGCAAAGCGGACCATCAGGCTGTCATAGGCCGCGGCCGAATTCCCCGAGGCGTCCAGGGCGCGAGCTTTCAGCAAATCCAAGTCTTCCCGCGCGTTGGACCACCTGGTTAACTTAACAGTGGCCAGCGCGGCCATCGCGTCGGTGGCATGACCTGCGGCAAGCGCCGACAATGCCGTCTGAACGGAACTGGCCGAAGTAGCCTTTGCGGTCCAATCCCTAATAGCATCGGAATCACTCAAAGCGGCCACCATATCGTTAGACAACTTAACCGCCCCCGCTGGGTCATTCACCAGGATCATGTCGTAGTAACCGTCCATGGCGCTGGCCGTCCAATCGAATTTGGCAGGAGGGAATTGCTGCAACATCGTTTTGTATATGGACAAACTCTCTTTGGGGTCCTTGGAACGGTAGGCGAGCCAATAAAGGGCCTGGGCGCTCCGCCGGCTTTCCGGAAATTTCTTAACAAACTCCCAGGTCTTATCCGCATAAGAGGGGTCGTCCTCGAAGGAAAACATGTAATAGCATGCATAATCGGCATTGCTCGGATCCGCTTTCATTGCTTTTTCCAAATACGCGATAGAGCCCTTGAAGTTGCCCCACCGTTGTGCGTCTTCCCACAGGTATTCCCACACCTTGGCATTGCCGGGGTTCAAAGAAGCCGCCTTCAGCAGGAAGGGTTTGGCGGCGGGGTTTTCGGCATTCACGCAGGCTTCGCCAATAGCGAACGGAACAATGGCGGAGCCAGAAAACTGCTGCATCCATACATTATACTGTGCAGTCAGTAATCCCAGCACGGAATCGGAATTTAACCAGGTCATGTGATTGCTTTTCTCGAATGCCTTGATAAAGGAGGCATGCAAGGGCAGGCTATCCGGGTGGGCTTCCACGGTCGATTTCCAATAGGCCACGCTGTCCGCATCCTGTGCGCGGGCGGCGAACCCCAAGCCCAATACAAAAACGAAAAGTAAGTTTTTCATATACAAGAGTTTATTGTAGTACCTGACTTAATTTCTGCATCAAAGCCGTTCCCCGGAGGCCTTTGGCGATAATGGTCCCTGAACTGTCCACCAGGAAGTTAAAGGGGATCGCCTGGATCGCATATTGCTTGGCCACTTCATTATTCCACCCCTTCAGATCGGACACCTGGGTCCAGGGCATCCCATCCATGACCACGGCCGCTCTCCATTTGGCACTGTCGTCGTCCAGGGACACACCCAGCACGGTGAAATTTAAAGACTTGAATCGGTTAAAAGCTTTCAGCACGTTAGGGTTTTCCGCACGACAAGGGCCGCACCAACTGGCCCAGAAATCCAACAATACGTAATGTCCTCGTCTAAACCGGGAAAACGTAATGGGCTGTCCCTTGATCGAAGTTTGCGTGAAATCCATGATCTTTTGCCCGACCTCCCTGCGCTTCATGACGGCCAATATCCTGGCCAGGCGCTGACCGACCGGGGTAAGTTGAAGCCCGGTGTCCAAACCGGTAAAAAGCTCCTCTACCTCCGGATAACTTCCGGCATAGGTCCTGCTCATGACCTGGTAAAGGCTTACCGGGCTTGCGGGGTGAGTATGAATGAACGCATCCACCGCCTGTCGCCTCACGGTTCGTATGGAATCGAGCCGCGCCTCGACCAATGCCGTCTTTATCGTATCCTTCTTTACGTCGGGGGCGTTAAGGGAGTCGATTTGCACGTCAAGGGCATCCATGATGGACTTGATCGCGAGGTTCAGGCTGTCGTCCACCAGTTGGGTCGCCGAACCCGAAACGTCCGAATTGTAAAAGGAATCCACGGATCCCTTGATGTGAATATCCGAGTTCTCGATGAAAAACGTAAGACCAACCTTATCGGTCATCAGGTAAGATTCTTCGGGCTGCTCAACGGAGCCGGTAAAGCTGAAATGGCCATTCACCACCCTGGTGGTATCCGTAACGGTCGAGTCCCCCATAGAGCGCTTCAAATAAATCAGGGAATCCTTCAACCCCGCAATGTCCCCGGTCACCGTGTAATGATCCGGTGTTGACGCCTTGCAAGCCGTCAAAAAAAGGCAAAAACCTATGGCATATTTCATGGTAAAGTATTATTGAAGTACCTGACTTAATTTTTTCTCCAAAGCCGTCCCCCGGAGGTCACTGGCAATGATTGTCCCCGTGGTATCCACCAGGAAATTGAAAGGAATCCCCTCTATACCGTACTGCTGCGCTACCTGGTTTTTCCAACCTTTCAAATCGGACACCTGCATCCAGGGCATCCCGTCCTGGGTCACGGCCTTCCTCCATTTGGCGCTATCGTCGTCAAGGGACACGCCCAACACGGTAAAATTCCGGGACTTGAACCGATTGTATGCCTTCAGGACGTTAGGGTTTTCCGCGCGGCATGGGTGACACCAACTGGCCCAGAAGTCGAGCAACACATAATGTCCGCGACGAAATTCAGAAAACGTAACGGGTTGTCCCTTGATCGAAGTCTGCGTAAAATCCATGGCCTTTTGCCCGATATCCCGGCGTTTCAAAATGGCCAAAGTCTTCTCGAACTTAAGGCCGGCAGCGGAATGTTGCAACGAAGTATCCAATCCAGAGAAAAGTCCCGACAGCCGCGAATAGTCTCCGGCATAGGCCATGCCGGTAATTTCATAAAGGCTCACCGGGCTGTTGGGATGCGCCCCGATGAAGGCATCGGTCCGCCTGTGCCTGATTTCCCTGAGGGAATCCAATTGGCCCTCGACGATCGCCAATTTCAACGTATCCTTACTCTTATCGGCGGCGCCGTATTCCGTAATCCACTTGTCTTCCTGGTCCGTAATGTCCTTCAACAGGTCTTTTAGACTATCGGCCACCAATTGGGTTGATGAACCCGAGGCGTGCGCATAGTAAAAGGAATCCGCTTTTCCTACTACCGTAATATTCGCGTTTTCCAAATAGAACTCGGTGTAACGCTCCTTGGTCATCAGGTAGGCTTTCACGGGCATCGGAACGGATCCGGTAAAGGTAAACTTCCCATTGACGACCTTGGCCGTATCGACGAGGGTCGTGTCTCCCATCGGGCGCTCCATTATGAGCGTGGAATCCTTCAACCCCGCAATGTCCCCGGTCACCGTGTAATGATCCGGAGGGGATGCCTTGCAGGCAACCAAAAAGAAACAAAAACCGACAACGTATTTCATAATTAAATATTTAGTTCCAACCGGGATTTTGGGTTAACACTTGTCCCGCCGGATATTTCGTAAGCTCGGCGAGGGGAATGGGGAAAAGGTAGACTTTCGGATCAAAATACCGCTGCTGAATAAAGACGCGCTGATACGTATGCACCCCGCCGACATTGGTGACGCCCATTCCATAAATCGCCGCACCGATGTTTTGGGCACCTGTGCCCCAGCGGCGGATATCCTCCCAACGTTCTCCTTCGAAGGCTAATTCCACGGTCCGCTCACGCAAATAGGTGTCCCAGGTGAGCCCCCCGGAAGGAATGTCCGGCATTCCAACCCGTTCACGGAGCAAATTCACATACGGCCGGCCAGCCTCCGGGTTGCCCAATTGGATCTCGCATTCCGCGTAGTCCAGGTAGATTTCAGCCAAACGAAGGATGATGCAGTTCTGGTAGTTGGTATTGTTTCCGTAGAACTGGTAGGTTGGATTGAGGAATTTCCGCAGCATATATCCCGTGGGCGTTTCGTCCCCGATGGGGTTATAGAAGGACCCGGCGGTCATATCCATGATGTTCCCCATCCAAAGTGCTGAGTCATACAGGACGCTGGCATAAAAGCGAGGATCCCGGTTTGCGTAGGGATGTGTGGAGTCATACAGGGGACTTACATTATACGGCAGCCCATCCGTCATCAAATACTGGTCAACAAGATTTTGGGTAGGGCAATCCTGAGCGCCATAGTAGCCGGTAAAGAACTCCGAATTCTCCGCCAGGTCTACGTTGTTGGTTTGTCCGCTCAGGTCGCTGCCGTATTCCTTATTGAAAATGACCTCTGAGTTGTCATCATTGGAGGGATAAAACATCCCCTCATAATCCGGGAACAATGAGTAGACATTCAGGTTAATGACGGATAACGCCGCCGCCGCCGCGGCGGTATATTG
The DNA here is from genome assembly GCA_964544695.1 of uncultured Chitinophagaceae bacterium. Taxonomy (GTDB): domain Bacteria; phylum Bacteroidota; class Bacteroidia; order Chitinophagales; family Chitinophagaceae; genus Dinghuibacter. Next base: position 12,380 of record CAZJDB010000190.1, on the reverse strand, counting down.
TTTCTGGTTCAGCAGCAAACGGCATTCCATGCCCAGCGCTGCGCCGGAGGTGGCCCTGCCAATATCGGGAGCGTCGTAATACTGAGTCGGCAACACGGCCGCTGCGGCGTTATAATCCGCTAATATATAAGCGATGCACGAATCGTCTGTGGAGCGCTGGGTATACAAGCCATTATTCCCGATGCCCAGCACCGTATCGATGATGGGAAAGGCCCCCCAAAGCATGTACAGGAACTGGTAATTGAAGGCCCGCAGGAAGTGAACCTCGCCGGCAAGTTGCGCTTTTGTACTGGCACTTAATGGCATGGTGGCAAGGTGCGCGAAAAACAGGTTACAATTGCGCACGTTCGTATAGACTCCAGAGGGATTGTTCCCCGGTCCCGACCAATAGCCGTCGTATAGATTGGAGGCGGCAGTGTACTGTCCCAGGTTGACCGAGTTGGTGGGAATATACGAAGCGGCGGTATTGACCTTCGATTCGTCGGTCAGGGAAGCCAGCATGCCGCTCCCGGCGAAGTCATAGTTACTGATGATGTTGCCATAAATATTGTCCACAAAGCGACTGATCAGGGCGCTGTCCGACCAAACGTTCTCGTCGCTGTACTGGGACAGGGGGGCGTTGTCCAGAAAGTGTTTCTGACAGGAACTCCCCAGGACGATCAAAGCGATACACGATATGATGATTCTTGTCATGGCGTTAGAATTGTACCGTTAATCCGGCGGTTAAGGATTTCAACAAAGGGTTATTGATGCCTGCCAGGGGATTGGTCATCGACATGATCTCGGGATCGTAATACCTGAATTTGCTGAAGGTGACCAGGTTGTTCCCCGAAACGGCCACCCGGACCGATTTGAAGGCCCTGCCCAGGAGGCGATGGGGGAGGCTGTAGGCCAGCTCGATATTTTTCAGCCGCATATAGGAATTGTTGATCACCCAATAGTCCGATGTCTGCGCATTGTTCTGGTAATTCACCCACAGCCTGGGAAAAGGCGCATTCGTATTCTGGGGGGTCCAGTGATTCAACTCCCATGCTGCCCCGGGTATGGCATTGTAAGCCGCAGGCAGATTGTATCCCCGCACATCCGTCGTCCCTTGCAACAGGACATTCAGTTCTAATCCTTTGTAGGCTCCGCCAAAACGGATCCCGTATTGCACGCCGGGAAAGAATTTATTCCCGATGACCACCTGGTCGTTGGCGGTGATGGCTCCGTCCTTATCCACATCTACGTACTTGATGTCACCCGGTCCTACAGTGGAATATAAAGGGGTCGGACCCGCCGTTACTTCCTGCTGCGTCTGGTAGAGTCCATTGGAACGGTACCCCAGGTAAGGTCCGGAGGGTATGAAGGAGTAAGGGCTATTGAAGAAGCTGCCGACCGATGTCCCTGTGATCTTCTGCCAGGCGGGCGTGCTTAGGGACTCCGGGTAATAGACGATCTTGTCGCGGTTGTAGCTGAGGTTCCCGTCGATAAAGTAGGTAACCTTCCCGATATGATAGTGGTGACCCAGGTCGATTTCGAAACCGCTGTTGTCCACGATACCATCGTTGAAATCGGGGATGGTGGCGCCGATCACCCCGGGAATTTGAAGGTTGGGCGGGGCCAGGATATCCTTGGTCCGCTTGTGGAAATAATCCGCTTCAAAGGTGATGAGGTCGTCCTTGAAATGCGCTTCGAGGCCGACATCGCTCATGACGGCCCTCTCCCAGGTAAAGTCGGGATTGGCCAGCACACCGGGTTGCAGGCCCTGGTAGAAAACAGGGTTCGCGCCTCCGAAGGTATAACCCCCCCCGTAGTATTGGGCGCCAACCAGCGAGTACGTGGTCAGGAATTGGTAAGGCGCCACCTGGTCATTGCCCAATTGACCCCAGGAACCACGGATTTTCAGGAAATCTAAATTCCGCACTTTAAAGAACCGCTCCCGCGTTAAAACCCATCCGCCGGATACCGCAGGAAAGAAACCGAAGCGGTGTCCCGGCGGGAATATGTCCGATCCGTCTTCGCGGAAGTTAAATTCCAACAAGTACTTCGTATCGAAGTCGTACGTCAGGCGCCCGACGACCCCTTGCCGGGTGGAAAGCGTCCCGCTCCCACTGTTGGTGGATTGGGTGGGATCACCCAGGCTCAACTGGGGTAGGGAAGCGGATACGAAATTCTGACGGCCCGCGGCAAAGACGTCGGTGGTCGTTTTGGTTTGTGTGTACAGCAGCAAGCCGGAGAGGTGATTCAACCCGAAGGCCGTAGTGTAGTGCAGGGAACCTTCAAGCGTCAGGGAAGTGTATTGGCCGAAATTCTCGTTCAGGTATGGAGCTACCGGATACGCCGGGATTTGCGTAAAGTTCCCCGAGCTGTCGATTTCATATTGATTATAGGGCTTGGCGAAGTCCTTGCCGAAGGTATAATTCTTGTCGTATGCCCCGGTGCCCAACAGGCTCAACCCTTTGATCCAGGGCAGGTCCCATTGGAGGGATAGCGTAGAATTCAGGGTATTGTTCCAGGTCGTATTGAATCCCGTCAGGCCCCTTGATTGAATATAGGCATTCCCCCTTTGTTCGGGTACGAAGGCATAGTATCCATTGGTGAATTGATTGACCCGGGTTGGCGGAGTTTCCAGGGCCTGCCCAATTACATAGTCTAAACCATAGACGCCTTCTCCGTTGGTGGTGGCGAAGACCCCACCCAGGTTAAGGTTCACCTTCAGGTTATGCGTGATGTTCGCTTCCAGGTTGCTGCGGAGATTCCAGCGTTTATAGTATTCAACTGGGACATACCCTCCATTATCCACATATCCCAGGGAGAGGAAATAGCGGATGGCGTCACTGCCCCCCGAGGCCGAAAGGTTGTAGCTCGATTGGAGGATGTGGCCATTCGTTAGCGCCTTGACCCAGTCAGTATTGGGATATTGGTTGGGATCGGTGCCGCTTTTGTACAGGGCCACCTGGTCGGGGGTATACCCCATCCCGAAGGAGGGGTTGTAAGAACCTTCGTTGTTGTAAGCCTCGTTTTGCAGATTGGCGTACTCGTACGAATTCACTTTCTTATACATGAATGTGGGCGACTGGTCGATGAGCGTGCTGCTGAAAGTGATCTCCGCGCGTCCGGGCTTTCCTTTCCGCGTCGTCACGAGGATGACCCCGTTGGCTGCCCTGGCTCCATAAACGGCTATAGCGGCAGCATCCTTGAGGATGGAAATTGCCTCGATGTCCACCGGGTTCAAATCATCCAGGGTCCGGTCGGGGATGCCGTCCACGACGATCAACGGATTGGAATTATTGAAGGTGCTCAACCCCCGGATCTTCAGGTCGGAACCCGTACCAACCGTACCGTCATCCTTCTGGACATACAAACCGGGCAGGCGGCCCGCCAACATATCAGAGACCGCTGTGCTAGCATGGTTTTCGTTGATCTCATCTGTATGGATAGTGGAGACTGAACCGGTAAGGTCTTCTTTTTTCACGGCTCCGTATCCCACGACCACCACTTCCTGGAGGTTGATGGAGGAACGGGCCATCACCACATTGATTTCCGCATTTAGCGTCCCGGCGATAGGTACCTCCTGGGGCTCATAGCCGACGGAAGAAAAGGACAGCACAATGCTCTTGCGCGGATAAACAGACACCTGGTAGCGTCCCTCCTCATCTCCGGCGGTTACCGCGGCCATGCCGCGGACGGCCACCGTTACATTCTTCACGGCGTTTCCGTCCTTGTCGGTCACCCGACCATGGATGATCACATCGCCAAGGGCCGCCTGAGTGAGCGACGGGCGTGAAGCGCTGTCCTGGGCCTGTCCCGGCGCCGCTTCCCACTGTTCCCTGAGTCTGTCCTTAGGCACGATGGTGTAATAGTTTTGTTTGACGTACAAAAAGACCAGACCGTTCGGATACAGGATGCCCTTGAGGACCTCCTGCAAAGACTTATTGTGCAAGCCCGAAAGGTCGTAATCCGTCGTTTTTCCTTTGAGGACCTCCTGGTCGTAAACGAAGGTCGTTCCAAATGCATGGTTGATCTGTCGGAGGGCCTCCGTCAGTGGAACCTTCCTGCCTTGGGCCTGGGCGTAGATCGAGGCGGAGAAAAGCAGTAGCCATAGCACCCCCCGGAGATGCAAATACCTCATAGCGTTAGATTTAGTGGTAAAAAAGTTTACTTGGGTCGTATCCTTAGTGTGTCTCCCTCTTGAATGATGTCCGCATTCAATACAGTGGACAGTGCAAACAAGGCGTCATCCAGATTATCCAGTAATATGGCCCCCCCGATCCTTCGTTTCGCCATTGCCGGGTCTTCGAGGATCACGGTTTTATGGTAATTGTCTTCCAGGAATTCAGCGATCTCCCCGACCGATACATCCGTAAGTCTCTTTTCTTTCCAGGAGGTAAAGGTTTCCGGAAGGGTGGAAGTACGGACCAGGGTAGCAACAGACGTATCGTAAATGACCTCCTCGCCAGGATTCATCAGCACTGAGGTACCGGGGGATTGTACCCTGATCTTCCCGGACTCCAGTACCACGGCGATCTTTCCTCTTCTGTCACGGATGTCGAACCGTGTTCCCAGGACCTCCACGCTCAACGAACCCGCGTGTACCCGGAAGGTGCTGGTAGCCTGGGGCCTGACGTCGAAATAGGCCTCTCCATCCAACCAGATTTCACGAGGGTTCCCAGGAGCATAGCGTATGGATGAGTGCGCGTTCAGGATCACTAATGAACTATCCGGCAGATATACGTTCCTGTTTTCGCCATATTGGGTGGACATTTCTGAAACAGCCGCGGCTGGGGCGCGACGCAAGTAATAATAAAGTCCGGTGCATAAAGCCACGCCCACGAAAATCGCCGCAATCCGCCAGGCCATTCTCACGGGGGATCGGCCGATAGCCCCCAGACTCCGCGAAAGTGCCTCTTGAACTGCCTCGTCGGACGGGAGCTCCTCCGTAAATTCGATGGACGTCAAAAGTGTCGCCGCCTCCCGGACCAGGGCCTCCCGCCCTGGCTCCCCTGTCTTCCATTCATTCCAAAAAGCCATGCTATCCGCATCCGGGCGGAGGATCCAGTCCTGGAAATAGGGGTCACAGATCAATTCCCTGATGCCATAACCATCATACCTGCCTCCGTTTTCAATCATAGCTAATATTAAGTAGTGTGTGCAAACCCGATTTTTACCCCACGTCCGCCAAAAATAATTTTGCCAGCAGAAGCATCCACGCAGTAACTGACATGCTTTCTTTCAGGTGAAGGAGGGCCCTTGCCATCATTTTATACGTCGCCTTGACGGAAATGCCCAGCAAATCCGCGACCTCCTGGTACGAAAGACCCTCATAAAAGCGCAAATAGATAGCCTCCCGCTGCCGGCCGGTCAAACCCCGAAGCGCAAGTTCCAGCCGCTGGCGCAGGGATGCTTCCAAATCCCTGGAGATCAGAAGGTGTTCCACCCCGAATTCGGGTTCCCCCGGGCCTGCATCCCGGAGGTCCCTTCTTTTAACCGCCTGGCGGATTTTCCTGAATAAAATATAGCGGTAAGTGTTTAAGAGGTAGGTGTGAGGCGTTTCCAACCCCGGCAGACGCGCCCTCGAGGTCCAGATTGAAAGCAAGGCTTCCTGGAGGGCATCTTCCAGTAAAGGCAGATCCCTCGTAAATTTTCTACCATAGTTATACAGTTTACTATAGTAGAAGACATACAAGCGTGCGTAGGCGCTTTTGTCCCCTTTGCTCACCAGAGCCCAATCCTCTTTATTCATAGCTTTCTATACATAAATATCGATCTTTACGGCCATGCAAAAAATCATCATTGCACTATTCTTCTCAACTATCTCCCTACAGGCCTGGAACCAAAGGCACGTCGTCCTCATCTCCATCGATGGTCTTCACCCCGACATGTACCTGGATTCTACCTGGCCTGCCCCCAACCTCCGCCGGCTCATGCGGGAGGGGGTTTATGCACTGCATATGAAAAGTGTTTTCCCGGCATATACCTATCCTTCCCATACTGCCATGCTCACAGGGGCCCTTCCTGCCAGGTCGGGAATTTGCTATAACCAGCCCAAGGGTAGTCATGGGGAATGGAACTGGTTCGTGGATTCCATCCGGGTGCCGACAATATGGAAAGCCCTCAAAATGCGGGGGCTCACCACCGCTGCGGTGGAATGGCCTTGCAGCGTGTCCGGAGACATCACTTACGATATACCTGAGATTTGGGATGTGAAACATCCCGAAGACCGGATCACCGCGGCCCGCAATTATACCACCCCCGGCCTCATCGAGGCGGTGGAGCAAAACGCGACGGGGAAGCTGGACAGCAATAATTTCAAGGATGGGTCCCTGATGTTGGACGAAAACGCGGGGCGCATGGCGGCGTACATAATAGAACATTATCGACCTGCCTTCCTGGCCCTGCATTTTGCCGAAGTGGATGGAATGGAACATGACTTTGGACGCGATGGAGATTCGGTCCGCCTGGCGGTGGAATCCGCGGATCGCGCTATAGGTGATGTACTCGAAGGGATTACCCGCAGCGGAGCTACCGATTCCACGACCGTCCTGATCGTAGGCGATCACGGGTTTTCGGATATCCACACCGTCATCCGTCCTAATGTCTTGATCCAGGGCCTCACGGGGAAATTCATAGCGGCCGGCGGATCTGCTTTCCTATATGCAAATGGAGATACTACGGGCCTAACGAGAAAAGTCCGTGAAAAGCTGGAAGCCATTCCCGCGGAGAAACGGTCTCTGTTCCGTATCCTCGATCGGACAACCCTCGACCAAATGGGCGCCGATTCCGCAGCGATCCTGGCCCTGTCCGCCATTCCGGGTACGGTTTTCAGCGGGGCGGTAAAAGCCAACCTGGATCCCTTCGGCGAAACACACGGCGGCCACCATGGATATGATCCGAATGATTCATTGATGTATACCGGTTTCATTGCCGAAGGCGCGGGGATCCGGCACGGCGGGGTTATACAGGCAATTTGTGTGACCGATATCGCGCCCCTGGTAGCAACGCTACTGGGTGTGTCCTTCTCCTGCCCCGATGGGCAGCGAGTGGATGGTATTTTACTACCTTAGCGTTGGTGAAGTATTGCATACCCCTTTTATTCATCATCGCTATCTGCATAGCCAGCCTTTCGTTCAGGCGAGCCGCACCCACAGTGGCCGGCCCGGAGTCGTGCAGACCCTGCCACCGGGCGATCTGCGATAGCTTCGCGCTTACGGCCCACGCACACGCCTCAGGCCCGGCCTCGGAAGAAAACATCAAAGGGAGTTTTGCCACGGGGTCCAACCTTTTTGCGTTCAATCAATTGGTATCTGTTTTAATGGAGAAAGACGGAAACAAATTTTTCCAGTCGGCGCGCATGAATGAAACCGAATTTCGAAAGGAGTCTATGGATATAGTCATTGGCTCCGGGCGCAAGGGACAGACTTATTTGTACTGGAGGGACAACCTCATTTTCCAGGATCCCATATCTTATTATACCCCGGCGGATTGCTGGTGCAATAGCCCCGGATATCCCAGGAACGGCCCCTTTTTCGCACGCGTGACCAATGCACGCTGTTTTGAATGTCATGCCTCAGCTGCGCAGGTGGAAGACAGCAGTACCTATGATGTTGCCTATTTCAAGCCGAATGGCATTCTTTACGGGATCGATTGTGAACGCTGCCACGGAGGGGGGGCCGAACATGTCCGTTTCCAGACGGAACATCCCGACGAAAAGACCGCAAAATTCATTTGGACCAAAAACGAATTGACCCGGACCCAAAAACTGGATGCCTGCAGCCTATGCCACTCAGGAATCGGGGTGTCGGTCAAGCCTCCCTTTTCATTTAAAACAGGGGATACATTAACGAATTATATCATTCCAAGATATAATCCGGATAGTGTGGCTTTATTAGATGTTCATGGCAATCAATACGGACTTCTATCCTCCAGCAAGTGCTTTTTGAACAGTCAACTGACCTGTTCTTCATGTCACAAGGTCCACCAGACTGAAATCAACGAACCCAAAGTATTTTCCGCCCGTTGCGTCGAATGCCATAACCCTGAAACTCACAATGAGTGCACGGTTAAGGCGGATTTTATACTCAGCGACAATTGCATCGATTGTCATATGCCATTGCTGCCCTCCAAGGCAATAACCCTCCAGCTCGTAAGCAATAAAAAGGCGACGCCGGATTTAGTGCGAACCCACAGAATTGCCATCTATCCTCAAATTGCTGAAGAATTTGAGAAAAAAAAGGGTAGGAGTATGATAAAAAAGTATTAACGCTCTACCCTATTATTTCCCAAATTTTGTAGTATCTCTCTCTATTAGTTGGCGTGTTTCACTAAACCATTCAAAATCTGCTTGCTTATGATCAAGAAATTGTTGCTTGCTCTACTTGTCAGTCTATTCACATGTACGCTTGCTTTCGCCCAGGACGTTACCGTTTCGGGGAAAGTTACAGATGTCTCCGGTGCCGGACTACCCGGGGCTACGGTCACCGTCAGGGGGACGAAAATAGCGGTCATCACTGATGAGAACGGAAACTTTACGATTACCGCCCGACGGGGTGCGACCCTTGTCGTTACCGATGTCGGCTATTCCGGCAGGGAAATTTCCGCATCGGGCACCTCCCTGAAGGTTGCCCTCTCGCAGGAATCCAAAGCCCTGGAGGATATCGTGGTGACGGCCTTGGGTATTAAAAAGGAAAGAAAAGCATTGAGCTATTCCGCCACCGAAGTGAACGGTGGTGACCTGACGGGCCCACGCACCGTAGATGTGGCCAATTCCCTCGAAGGGAAAGTGGCCGGATTGAACATTTCCCCTTCGGCGACAGGCCCCCAGGGGTCTACCCGCATCATCATCCGGGGCAACGGGTCCCTAAGCGGAGATAATCAACCGCTGATCGTTGTGGATGGTGTTCCCATGGACAATACGAACCTCAATAATGCCATTAATGGAGTCTCCAACGGGAGCAGCTCCGTAGGCATGTGGGGAGGGGTAGACCTTGGGGATGGTATTTCTTCACTGAACCCGGATGATATTGAAAGCGTCACCGTGTTGAAAGGAGGGACTGCCGCGGCGCTGTACGGAGCCAGGGCTTCCAACGGGGCCATTTTGGTCACGACGAAAAGCGGGAATAAATCCCAGGGGATCGGCCTCGAATATAACAGCAACTTCCAGCTGGATCGCCTGGAATACGAGCACTTCAAGGATTATCAATACCAGTACGGAATTGGAGACGCCATCAACGGGGCCCTTCAGGGATCGAAACCCGCAGGCTGGCAAGCCACCTTCCAGACGAATAGCTACGGGGCTCCGCTGGATGGTTCCAGTGTACTTCAGTTCGACAGCGTTGCCCGTCCTTATGTCGCCCAGAAAAATAATTTAAAGAACTTTTACAATACCGGAACGACCTGGACCAATTCGGTAGCTATGTCGGGAGGGGGAGACAAGATCACCTACCGCTTTTCACTGAGTGATCTGAATAATCATGGCGTTTTGCCGAACAATACTTTGAGGAGGGACAACTATAGCGTGAACCTCGTTGGCAATCTGAGCAAAAGGTTTACGTTTACAGCCAATGCAAAGTATACGGTGGACAAGAGCCACAACCCGCCCAGGGTATCCGATTCTCCGGGCAACGCCGATTACTCCATGTACACGTTACCAACTTCCTTGTCGGTGAAAACATTGAAAACGGATGAGGTGACGCCTACGGGGGATGAATACATCTGGTCAAATAACCAGTACGTCAATAACCCCTATTTTGCCGTCAATAAATACGCACACGACCTGGGAAGGAACCGTATTCTGACCTCCTTCGTACCCAAGTTCAACTTAACCGATTGGTTGTATGTAAAAGCGATCGTAGGTTTCGACAAGTACAACTTCACCAATACCGATATTACCCCTACGGGTACGGGCTATTCCCTGGGCGGAAGCTATACCAGGAACCTTTTGGATTTTACGGAATCCAACGTAGGTTTTATCGGAGGCGTGACCAAGCGGTTCGGGGATAAATTCGGTTTGGATGCCTTTGTGGGCAACAATGCCATGAAGCGGTCCATTTTGACGAACACCACCTCCGGCGGACCTTTCAATATTCCGTACTATTATGACATTGCGAACATCAACCCTGCAAATGCCAGTGCAACGGATGGGGACGCGGAGACGAGGATCAATTCGTTGTTCGGTGAGGCCGATTTGTCCTACAACAACTACCTCTACCTCCACCTAACGGGACGCAATGACTGGTTTTCGACCCTGACCCCTCCTCCTTCCTATACGGGTCCGGTCAACAACCACATTTTCTATCCCTCGGTTGGCCTTAGCTTCGTCCTGTCCGACGCGATGAAGATGCCCGAGTGGGTGAATTTCGCCAAGGTCAGGGCTGCCTGGGCACAGGTAGGTGGCGGCGTACCAACGCCCTACCAATTGGCCTTGAGTTATAGCCTGACGGGCGCGTATAACGGGGCGCCGTTGGGTGCGGTAGGTACCAGCACCATTCCCAATGAGCACCTCGTTCCCCTTACCGACCAAAGCGATGAGATAGGTCTGGAAACCCACCTCTTCAACAACCGGCTCTATGCGGACCTGGCGGTGTATCAGCGTAAGACTTCCAAGGACATCGTCAATGCCACCGTAACACCCGCTTCGGGCTATACCGCTGCTGTCATAAACGTGGGAAAGATCAACAACAACGGGGTGGAACTGCTGCTGAGTTATCGGTGGATCAGCCAAAAGAGCTTTACCTGGGAATCCTCGATTAACCTTGGCTATAATAAAAGCAAGGTGGTTGCTTTGTATGGGGGTCTGACACAGATCACCGCGGATAATGCCCGGACCCAAACGGGCTATATCGCCCAGGAGATCGGCAAGCCTTACAGTGAGCTGCAAGTAGTGGCATTCGCGCGTAACGCACAGGGGAAAATCCTGAACGATACGGCTACGGGATTACCGGTTCAAGCGGCCACCCTTAAGGATATGGGAACGGGCGTATCGCCCTGGACAACGGGTTTGACCAATACCTTCACGTACAAGCGGTTTTCGTTGAACATCCTGATCGACGGGAAGTTCGGCGGTGTCATATTCGAAGGCACCCAGGGCCTGGCTTACCGCTATGGGCTGGCAAAGGAAACCTTGCCGGGAAGAACGACCGGGATTGCCGGTCCGGGTGTTGAAAACATCAACAACGGGCAGGGCAATGTCCCCAACACCAAGATTCTTTCGGCCGAGACTTACTATGTCAACTTGTACAACTACGGGGAGCCCTTCGTCTTTTCTTCCGACTTCATCAAACTGAGATCGGTTAGCCTGGACTACAACATATCTTCCAAGCTGTTTCATGGTACCTTCTTCAAATCCGCGGTCTTCTCGCTGGTTGGAAGGAACCTTTGGACGATCATGAAGCACACCCCGAACATCGATCCTGAATCTACCTATAATAACGGCAATGCCCAGGGTTTGGAATTTGCCAGTACCCCATTCACCAGAAGTATGGGGGTGAATCTTAATTTGAAATTTTAAATCGACCATTATGATTCGTAAATCAATTATATGGGTTTCAGGACTGGTGCTGTTGATGTTCACCTCCTGTACCAAAGACTTCAAAACCATCAACGTCAATCCCGACTCGCCTTCGTCCGTTCCATTGGATTACCTGTTCGGTCAGTCCATGCTGGGATATGCAGGATCCGCCGGGGATCCCGGGTATACGCAATGGAGGGCCAACCTGATCTATGCCATGCCCATGATCCAGCAAATGTCATCGCTGGGCCAGTTTTACTCAGGAGATAAATACCTCTACCAGGCAACCAACCAGGCTTCGGGCGCCTATTTCGGGACCAGTGACGGGGAAGGGAACTATCCCAATGCCGTAAAGAACCTGGTCCAGTTGATCGCCAATGCGAAGGTGGACTCGGCAACGAATGTCAATACCCTGTCCATGGCGCGCATCCTTAAGGTATTGCTCATGCATACCATGACGGATTTGTACGGGGACATTCCCTATTTCCAGGCGGGAGATGGATACCTGACCCAAAACTACACGCCCAATTACGACGCCCAAAGCGCGATCTATCCCGACCTGTTCAATGAGCTTTCCCAGGCGGGTGCGGCCCTGAACCCCAGCGGCTATATCCCTGCGGCATCCGATTTTGCCTATAGCGGTAACCTCACGTATTGGAACCACCTGGCTAATTCGTTAATGCTGCGCCTGGCGATGCACCTGGCCAATGTGGACCCCACCGACGCTCAGAAATGGGCCGCCCAGGCCATTTCGGGCGGTGTATTCCAGAGCAATGCCGAAAGCTTTGCCATCGTATATCCCGGTGGTCCCACGTATGCGGTCAACCCAGTGTCCTATGACCTGGGGCCTTCGGATCTGAAATCATTCCGCCAGATCATTTCCTCAACGGAT
>CAZJDB010000189.1:0-16977 GCA_964544695.1 uncultured Chitinophagaceae bacterium | reverse complement strand
GATCGTCCTGCCCAAGCCCCGTGATATTCCGTACCTCATCGAGGTTGAGTCCGTTGAAATAGCTCATTTTCAGGCAGAGCTGCATATCGTGCTTCTCATTGCCCGCTTCTTCCGGTGTATGCGTGGTGAAAACAAGCCTTTTCCTGACTTCCTCGACCGTACCGAACTTCTTATAGAGGTAAAACACCGAGGACACCGCGTGCGCCTCGTTGAGGTGGTACAACTCGGGCTCGAAACCCAGCTCATCGATCAGCTTGGCGCCCCCGATACCCAGCAGGATGAACTGGGCCACCTTGGTGGCTACATTGGCATCATACAGGCGGTGCGTGATGGTCTGGGAAACATAATCGTTTTCGGGACAATCCGTGCTGAGCAGGAATAAGGGAGCGGACCCGAAGGTCTCCGGATTGAGGTACCAAACCTTTACCCAAACCGGGTGGTCATGGATGATAATCTGGTACTTGATCCCCGTATCTTCTAAGAAACTGTAGCTTTTCTCATTCCATTGAACCTGCAAAGTCTGATCCTGGTTGCGGGCCTGGTCATAATATCCGTACTTCCACAGTATCCCTACCGCGATCATATTTTGACGCAGGTCATAGGCACTTCTTAAATGCGACCCTGCAAGGAAACCCAGTCCGCCGCTGTAGATCTTCAACGGTTGATGAATGGCGAACTCCATCGAGAAATAGGCAACCTTCTTGCTATAACGGTCATCAACGGTGTAGGGTACCCTAAAATTCGAAAAACTCATAGCACTTAAACATTTTGTAAACCAATGCGACCCCTGTAGCGTTGAGGCCCCGGCGGGAGCAAAAATACAGGTTATTTTTTCTTTTTGGGTTTGCTTACCTTTTTCTTAACGAACGTTCCTTCGAAAAAGCAACTCGGTCCCCGGAAGGCTCCGCAAGGCCCAACTTCCCTTATCGTCACATGATTTTCGGAAAATCTGAACTCTACCCCGCAGGTACCACCCCTTTCGGAAAAGCGCAGGCGGTTATCTCCTATCACTTCAGCCGACCCCCTGATCTCCCCTTTGCACGTCCCGTCATCGTTGACCGTATGGACGAAAAAGCGGTATTCCTTTGGCCCCGTGCCGTCCCTCAGGGATACAATATTGTTCTTCTCGCCCACATAATCGCCCGACCACTTCCCGCGCCTGGGAAAAGTATCGATCGGGTTGAAGGGCTTACGGTCCAGGACCTCCTCATTGGAATTGGTCATCAATAACGCAAACACCCCTTCATCCGAAACACCGTAAACGCTTTCCCGGATCGCGGTGATGTCCCCCGCCTTCTTCAACTCCTGGACCTTGGTGATGCTCAGGTTCTTGTCCAACCGGGCGTACGAATTCGTATGTTCATCGTCGTCGTCCTCGGACACCATCTTCAGCCCTCCCTTGCACTCATTTTTGGCATCGAAATAGAAAAGGTATCCGTCCCGTCCGTGGGCGCTTATGGCTTTGATCAGTACATATTTCCCCTTTTCCCGGTCGGTGGCCTTCCCGATGGCGTACAAGTGCAGGCCCTGTGCGTCCCCGAACCAGGTCTCGAACATGCTGTCGGTAATCACCGGTTTCCAATTTTTCACCAAAATGCGCGAAGAATCCGTATTCCTGCTTTGCAGGACAGAATCGTTGTACGTAAAGGGCAGTTTCAGGTTCGGGAAGGTTTTCAGGAAATTATCCACGGAAATCGGTTCTTCGGGCGCCTTCTTTTTCTTCCCGCCACCGCATCCCGCGAGCAATACGATCGCCAATAGCGGAATAAGGAATCGGATGTTCATGCCCCAATATAGGTAGTTTTCTGCGATCGGTCGGGGGCTGGTGCGTCGCCCGCGATTTGGCACCTGCACCGCCGGTTCGGCGCCCGCTTTTGGCGCCGGGGCCCCGGGCAATTTTGCCGATTGGAAATAATTTTTTAGCTTTGTCTAAATTATTTTTTTGCCATGCCCCTGTCCAAATCGGAGGAAGACTACCTCAAATCGATATTCCGCCTGCAGCAGGAAACCGGTCAGGTCAATACCAACGCCGTAGCTCAGGATTTGCGGACCAAGCCCGCTTCCGTGACGGATATGCTGAAGAAATTAAAGGTGAAAAAGCTGCTCCATTATGAACCATACCAGGAATTCAAGTTAAGCGCCGAGGGCAAAAAGACGGCCCTGGGCATCGTCCGCAGGCACCGCCTGTGGGAATATTTTTTGGTGGAAAAGCTGGGGTTGAGGTGGGATGAAGTCCACGATATCGCCGAACACCTGGAGCACATCAGCAACCAACGCTTGATCGACAAGCTCGATGAATATCTCGGCTACCCGGACACGGATCCCCATGGGGACCCCATCCCCGACGCCAGCGGGAAAATGAAAATACCTCCCCGCATCAGCCTGGCCCTACTGCCCCTGAACACCCCTGCCGAGGTGTGTAGTGTCGGCAACCAATCTTCCGAAATGCTGGAAATGCTGGAACACCTGGGCATCCGCATAGGCACACGCCTGGAAGTCAAGCGCCGCTTCGAATTCGACGGCTCCACGGAACTCAAGATGCGCAATGTTCCGCCCTTTGTCATCAGCCAAACCATGGCTAAAAACCTGTTCGTTACCCATGATCACTAAAATACAGGACTCTCGGGACGGCCCCCAGGGTGACCACCGCAGCGACCCGCGCGGCGCCTCCCTCAGCGAGGTCCACGGCAGCGTGGCCGTCAACCCCAAAGCGGTCCTTTGGAAAAGAATATTCGCCTTCTTTGGCCCCGCCTATCTCATCAGTGTAGGATATATGGATCCCGGAAACTGGGCTACCGACATTGCCGGGGGCAGCAAATTCGGGTATACCCTCATCTGGGTGTTGCTCCTCAGCAATGGAATCGCCCTGCTCCTCCAGAACCTGAGCGCCCGCCTGGGCATCGTCCGGGGCAGGGACCTCGCCCAGGCCAACCGGGAAGTCTATCCGGCCGCCGTGAATTTTACCTTGTACCTGCTTGCCGAAGTAGCTATTGCCGCCTGCGACCTAGCCGAGGTCCTGGGTATGGCCATAGGCATCAACCTACTTACAGGCCTGCCCCTCATAGGAGGCGTCGCCCTTACGGTGCTGGACACCTTCCTGCTCCTCATGCTCCAACGCCTCGGCATGCGGAAGCTGGAAGCCTTCATCCTTGCCCTGATCGGCATCGTGGCTCTTGCTTTCTTTATAGAAATCCTCATGGTGAAACCCCATTTGGGATCGGTGGTTTCGGGTTTCGTACCCAGGTTACCCAACCAGGAAGCCTTATACATTGCCATTGGCATCATTGGCGCCACCGTCATGCCCCACAACCTCTACCTCCATTCCGCCCTGGTCCAGACCCGGAAATTCGGCAGGGACGATGCCAGCATCCGGCAGGCCATCAAATGGAACGCCTGGGATAGCGGGATCGCCCTGAACCTGGCCTTCCTGGTCAACACCGCCATTCTTGTACTGGCCGCAGCCGCTTTCTTCAGTACCGGTCGCCGCGATGTGGGCGACATCCAGCAAGCCTATACGCTCCTTGCGCCGCTGCTGGGCAACAAGTTTGCGCCCTTGCTGTTTGCCATTGCCCTCATTGCCGCGGGTCAAAGCTCTACCGTGACGGGTACCCTCGCGGGTCAAATCGTCATGGAGGGTTACCTGCGCCTCCGCATCAACCCCTGGCTGCGGCGCCTCATCACGCGCCTCCTGGCCATCATCCCCGCCCTGATTGTCCTTTGGATATATGGAGACAAGGAAATCAACGGCCTTATCATCCTCAGCCAGGTCATTCTCAGTCTTCAGTTGGGCTTCGCCGTGATCCCCCTCATCCACTTCGCGAGTGACAAAGGCAGGATGGGCGACTTTGCGATTCGCAGGACCACCCAAGTCTTCGCCTGGGGAGTCGCCGCCCTTCTGCTTTACCTGAACCTGGATTTTGTCGTCGGTTACGTCATGGACTATTTTCACGGCGGTGGCTCCCCTGGGATCGAGACGCTCCTGATCGTGGGCGCGTTAGCTTATGTCTTCCTGCTGGGGTATACTTTCTACCTGCCCCTTCGCCTCCGCTTCAAAGGCTCGCCGCCTCCCCTGATTCACGGAAACCTGCCTACCGAAACCCTTTCCCTCGACATCCCCAAATACCGGACCATCGCTGTTGCCCTGGATTTCAGCACAAACGATATGAAGGTCATCAACCACGCCCTGGGCCAGGCTTCTCCCGACACGGAAATCATCATCCTCCACATCGTGGAGAGTGCCTCCGCCCGCATGCTGGGCCAAAATACCTTTGATGAAGAAAGTAAGGAAGACGAACGACGGATCCAGTTCTACGCCCATTTCCTGCAAGAAAAGGGCTTCAAGGCCAGGGGGCTCCTCGGCTACCGGAACCGCATCAGCGAAATCGTTCGTCTCGTCCGGGAAAACAATGCCGACATGTTGGTCATGGGAGCCCACCGGCACTCGGGGTTGCAGGATTTCATACACGGGGAAACAATTAACTCCGTCCGCCACGGTCTTCGAATACCGATCCTCGTTGTGAACGTGTGACGTCGCGGCGCTGCTGCGCGTCCACCGCACCACTTGGCCGCTGCCTGCCCCGGGCCTCTGTGCAGGAGGCGCGCGGGCGCGTCACCACAATTTCACGAGCCGCGCGGCCCACAATGCCATTTCCTTTCCGGAATAATGTAACCCATCCGACGCGAACAAAGTGGAATCCCCCTTTGCCGCCCTGGTCAGGTCGGTGATGTTGAGGTATTGCACCCCAAACTGCTGGCTGATCTGGAGGTTCGCCATATTGAAGGTATCGATGGCCGCCGAAATGGCCGCCGGATTCGGCTGTGACTGTCCATAAAAGGAGTCTCCATAATCCGGGATCGACAATACAATAACGTGGCTGAGCGTATCGCCCGCCCAGAGAACCGCCTTTTGCAGAAGTTGCGTAAACTGAGTCTGGTATTGGGATAGCGGGAGGTGTTGGAATTGGTTATTCACGCCGATCAACAAGGTAACCCTGCTGTATACTGCTCGCTTGGGTGGGTAGCCTTGCAGGTCGTTCAGCAGGTCTTCGGTCGTCCATCCCGTGGTCGCTATGATTTCGGGAGCATTCACACTGTCTCCCAACAAGGCTACGGCTTGTGCCGGGTAACTGTCCTGGGAAGGAACCGATTGTCCGATCGTATAGGAATCCCCCAGAGCCAGGTAGGTTTGCTTTCCTCCGTTCGTATCGGACAATGCCGTGGAATCTTTATGAATGGCGGTATCCACGACCGGACCCACGGCAAGCGACACCCCTTGCTTGGCGCATCCGAATGCCGTCATCAGGAGGAACGGTAACCCAACTTTTATAATTCGACTATGCCACATATTCATTAATTTAGCTGCCCGCATTATATATACGTATAGTATCAAATAACAGTTTAACGCTATGGCACAAAAAATTAAAGTACTAAACCCGGTAGTGGAACTCGACGGAGATGAAATGACGCGCATCATCTGGAAATTCATCAAGGATAAATTGATCCTCCCCTACCTGGATATCGACATCAAATATTATGACCTGGGTATCGAACACAGGGACGCCACGAATGACCAGGTAACCGTAGACGCAGCAAATGCCATCAAACAATATGGGGTCGGCATAAAGTGCGCCACCATCACCCCCGATGAAGCCAGGGTAAAAGAATTCAACCTGAAACAAATGTGGAAAAGCCCCAACGGGACTATCCGCAATATCCTGGACGGCACGGTCTTCCGGGAGCCCATCGTCATCAAGAATATTCCCCGCCTGGTCCCCAACTGGACAGCGCCCATCTGCATAGGTCGTCACGCTTTCGGAGACCAATACCGCGCCACTGACTTCGTGACCAAAGGACGGGGTAAACTCACCATCACCTTCACTCCCGAGGAGGGAGGCGAACCCCAGTCCTATGAAGTCTTCAACTTCAAGGGTGACGGCGTGGCCCTGGCCATGTACAATACCGAGGAATCCATCCGGGGCTTTGCCAAAGCCTGCTTCAACATGGCCCTTCAGAAAAAATGGCCCCTCTACCTCAGCACAAAGAACACCATCCTCAAGAAATACGACGGCTTCTTCAAGGACATCTTCGAAGAAACCTACGAAAAAGAATTCAAGCCCGAATTCGACAAGGCCGGACTTACCTACGAACACCGCCTGATCGATGACATGGTTGCCAGCGCTTTGAAATGGCACGGCAACTTCGTATGGGCCTGCAAAAACTATGACGGGGACGTTCAAAGCGACACCGTTGCCCAGGGCTTCGGATCACTTGGGCTCATGACCTCGACCCTGATCACCCCGGACGGACACACCATGGAAGCGGAAGCCGCACATGGAACGGTCACCCGCCACTTCCGGGATCACCAGAGAGGAAAGCCTACCTCCACCAACCCCATCGCCAGCATTTACGCCTGGACCCAAGGCTTGATCTTCCGTGGAAAATTGGATAAAAACGATCCCCTCATCCACTTTGCAGGCGCCTTGGAAGACGTTTGCGTGGAGACCGTCGAAAGCGGTAAAATGACCAAGGATTTGGCCGTGTGCATTCACGGGAATAAGGTGGAGCATGGAAAGGATTTCCTCTATACGGAGGAGTTCCTGGATGCGTTGGATGAGAATTTGAAGAAGAAATTGAAATAGGGCCCGCGCCCGTGGCCCGCGCCCGTGGCCCGCGCGCTCCGCGCCTCTCACGCCGCCACTCAAATCTCGATACGTCGCCGTCTGGCAATTACCGTCCAGGCGGCGATTTCTTTTCCGCCTTCGATCACGCGCGCCTCGTCATGCAGCGCAACGGACGGACATACATGATACGGTACCCCATACAACACTGTCCCGACTACCGGCTCCTTTCCCGGTTCGACCCGCACGACAAGGTGCTCCTCGCTTTGGGAAATGACTTCGTACCCGTCCAGGTTCAGGAAAAAGACCCTC
This sequence comes from uncultured Chitinophagaceae bacterium, assembly GCA_964544695.1. Taxonomy (GTDB): domain Bacteria; phylum Bacteroidota; class Bacteroidia; order Chitinophagales; family Chitinophagaceae; genus Dinghuibacter. The sequence continues at coordinate 10,048 of CAZJDB010000189.1, read as the reverse complement.
CTGTCGATGGGATTTTCCGCCGATACCGATTTATGGCCAAGGTCGGTCGTAAAGAGACCTGGCCCGGGATGCGATATCACCCGCGTCATCAAAACAGCCGCCTCCAGGAAGGGTTGCTCTTTCAGCATATTGCCATATCCCCTATCCCATAGCAGGCAGGTCCCCGGGCTGCACAAGCGCTCGCGTTGCAAGGCGTGGACCGTAAAGGTTGGCGTCCCCCCAGCGATCACTTCGAGGGGACCGGTTTGCTTCAATAGTTGCCTGATCGATTCCATGCCTGTTTCCACCTGCGCTTTTCTTACCTCAAAATCTACTTCCCTTATATGGCCATCGTATACGTGCAACCCGCGAACGGTTAAATGGCCTATTTCCCTGATTTGATTGATCAATGTTTGTGCTTTACCCGGCGCTATTCCCGTTCGATGCATGCCATTATCTATATCCAGATAAACCTGACCTTCTTTTAAGAGCTGCGCCGATTCGATGTTATCGACTAAGGAAGCCCATTCGGTTTGTGGATATTTCTTCTTCAATTCCTTGTATCGGTCCACTTTTGGGACGTTCAACTGGTAGGCAAGGAGCACAAATTTTGCTCCCGCCCGGGCCGTCATTTCTGCCTCGGCTATCGTCGCGCACTTGAACCGGGTAATTCCTTTTTCAATTTGCATCCGCACAATTTCCTCCATCTTGTGCGTCTTCACGTGGGGCACCAGGCGCTCCGGATCTCCTGCTATGGAGATCATCGTCCCGATATTCTTTTCCACCCGGTCTTTATAAATCAAGAGCGCCGGTGTATCGATCCTTTCCGGATGATCCAACAAATACCACGACATATTTATTTCAATTCAAAAATGGCTTCGATTTCAACGGTAATATTCTCCGGAAGGGATCCCATACCTACCGCGCTGCGGACGCCTACGCCGAGATCAGGCCCCCATACTTCCACGAACAACTCGCTGCATCCGTTGATGACAAATGGATGTGGCTCGAAATGGGGTGTAGCATTCACCATGCCCAGTACCTTGATGACCCTTTTTATTTTGTCAAGTGAACCGAGGTTCTTTACGATGGTGGCTAAAATGGTCAGGCCTACCTGCCTTGCCGCCAGCTTGGCCTCCTCTTTGTCCAGCTCCTGTCCGGCCTTCCCAATGATCAGGGTTCCATCCTGCTTCACCGGGCCGTGACCGGACACATAAACCATGCTGTCAACGATTAATAACGGCTTGTACACACCCTTGGGGGCCGGGGGCGGCGGCAGGGTCAGGTTCAATTGATTGAAACGTTCTTGAGCTGTCATATTTATAGGAATTGATTCATCGCGAGCACAGCCAGCAACCCTGTCACCGAGACGATCGTCTCCATGATCGACCACGTTTTAAAGGTTTGCCCCATGCTCAGGTTGAAATACTGTTTGAAAAGCCAAAATCCACCATCATTCACATGCGAAAACATCAGGCTGCCCGCCCCGATCGCGAGCACCATCAATTCGGGGCGGGCACCCGCTAATAGGGGTTGCATGATTCCCGCAGCTGTGATGCCTGCCACGGTTGCCGATCCCACGCTCACACGGATCACCGCTGCGATGCTCCAACCCAGGATCAGAGGAGGTAACGGCGAGCCCTTTAACTGGTCCGCAATATACTGGACAACGCCACCTTCCTGCAGTACCTCGACGAAAATTCCCGAACCCGCAATGATTAACAGGATCGGCGCCACACCTTTAAAAGCACCTTCCAGGGAGGACATCACCGCCGTCATTTTCTGTCCCCTGCGCAATCCCAATACATACACCGCGAAAAGAACCGAAATCAACATTGCTATATTGGGCTCGCCGATAAATTCGATGAACTTGTTGTGGAACACCGTTGTCACTGTCAGCAGGAGAAGAGGCATCAAAGCTGCGAGCAAGCTCACCCCAAGGCCAGGCAGTTGCGTTTTTTCCATCACCTTCACCGATAACAACGCCGGATCCGGAACCGGGCGATACTTCTTCAACGTACGAGCAAATAAAGGACCCGCCACAATGATGGCCGGCACCGCCGCCACCAACCCATAACACAAGGTCTTACCCAGATCTGCATGCAGTTGTTGGGAAATCACCGTCGGAGACGGATGGGGAGGCAGGAACCCATGCGCCACCGAAAGGGCTGCCAGCATCGGCACCCCCACATATAATAAAGGAAGCCTTGTCGAAGCCCCAACTGCAATAATGAGTGGCATGACTACTACAAAACCCGCATTGTAAAATAAAGGAATTCCAATCAGCAGGCCCGCCAGCGCCATTCCCCAGGGGAGGCCTTTAACCCCTACCATTTTGGTGAGCCCCTCCATGATCCGCTGGGCTGCGCCACTGTCGGCCACCAGCTTTCCCAGCATGGCGCCCAAACCTAGGATAATTACGAGGGAGCCTAGTATTTTTCCTATCCCCGTTTGCATCGCCATGCTGATCCGATGCGCATCCATTCCACAAGCCAACCCAAGCCCGATACTAACGACCATAAAGGAAAGGAAGGTGTCCAATTTGCACCAAACAACGAGCAGGATCAATGCAAGAATCGCCAGGGAGCAAAACAGTAAAGGCATAGCGCCTTAAAGATAACGTGATAATTTCGTCAAATCAGTTTTGTTTTATACCTTTTCCCCTTCTTACCGCTTACCCCATGACGCTTCGCAGAAGGATATTGGCCACAGAATTGTCCGGTTCGGTTTTTTTTCTCCGCCTGATGGTCGGTGGCGTGTTCTTATCCGAAGGCATCCTCAAGTTCGTTTACCCCCTGGACCTGGGTGCCGGTCACTTTCTCAGCATAGGTTTTCCGATGCCTTTTTTTTCCGCCTACGTTTGTGCCATTGTTGAAATCATTTGTGGCACCTGCGTCCTTTTAGGTTTGCTGACCCGTCTCGCCGCTTTTCCATTGTTCATCATCACCATGTTTTCCATTGCCGCCATCCAACTTCCCATCATGGCCGAATACGGCTTTTGGGCAATGCTCCATGCAGCCCGTGTGGACTGGTGCATGCTCCTCGGGTCCTCTTATCTTTTATTGAAGGGCGGCGGGCGCTGGTCTTTGGATAGAAAATGGTGGAAATCCTGAAAATTCCTATATTTGCAGCCCTCTGCGGCGGTGGCGAAACTGGTAGACGCACTACTTTGAGGTGGTAGCGCCCGAAAGGGTGTGAGAGTTCGAATCTCTTCTGCCGCACTTTGGTCTTTTTGGGCCAATTTTTTTAAAAGCCGCTCCATTTGGGGTGGCTTTTTCTTTTGTTTTCAATAAGATACAAATAGATAAATCCATAATAAGGTGTTCGAATTCTCATGTCCTTCAATAGTTGATTTTATCGAACACCCATTATTTGGGAATATACCAAAGGGCGGACGAGAAGAGTAGCGCCATGCTGAAATTCCATACCCGGCTAACCCAGAGCTTGTGAACCATTCTTTTCGCGTTCGGCAAAACCGGGTCTACAACATCACCTTTGAGGTATCCCCTAGTCGCTCCAGCGATGGCATTACCACCTAGCAGAGCGGCAATACCTTCCTGGTCCAAATTAACGCCATCGGATTCGCTTTATTATTTAACGGACAAAACGCTCTCATTATTCATATATTTCTCTAATTCCGCAAGATTGGGGAAAGTTAATCTAAACCATTCTCCACGCCGTCTTTTGTTGTCAAACATTCTATGTAAAGCCCTTTCCTTTTCTTTTGGTGCTTCCCAACAGGCGATCAGATGAACATCTGGCTCCTTCGAATGAAGTGTCCGCTCACGATAACTTGGATCGTTGCTATATCCAATTTTGATGAACGACGTATCTTCGTTAAGCATCAGATAGACATAGTTTTTATCCTTCGACCTCGGAATATTGATGTTGTTGTCGAAAAAATCCCGGTAATAATCCTTTTTGTCTATAAAACGCAAAACTTTATACCCTTTTTCATTAAACACTATCCCGACCGCATCCGTTCCTTTGAACTGCTCCAGCTCTAAAGACGAGATTGTGAAATACCCATACTTTTCCAGAAAGCCCCGGAGTCTCGATTGAAAAGTATTAAAAGCTCCTAAAGCATCCACTTGCTCATTTTCGTCAGCAAGCATACTGCAAAATTTCATTAACAATATAAAATAGTCGGGGTCATCAATGTGTAATGTAATTATATCACCCATCAACTTTCCCGGTTTGACAACAAAATACATATCAACGGTTAAATCGTCGTAGAGCTTTGTCCCATAGCAATGATCCGCAAGGTTTGCGATCACGTTGTTGATTGGTCCATTATCCGCTTTGTCCAATTTATATATATCGTGCTCATCTAAAGTAAAGCAGCAGTTACGAAATTTTTCCTGTATTGGAATTAAACTTTCCATGAATTAGTATTTATCGCCTAGAAGTCAATGCGGTTTTCCCATTTCCTCCGCTGATGCCAAAGCTCCCACCACGTATTTGCCGGGAATCATTTGTGCCTGGTTAGCGATTTCATGACGGAGTTGTTCAGGATCGGTATAAATAAATACTTTTCCCGTAAGTGAATCAATACCGATTGAACCCGGGGCAATCAGCGCAAACGATTCCAACACCGCCATTATCTGCGATTCCTTGGGGTCAGTGGGCGATCCAACCAACTCGCGATATTTCCGGGCAATGACAGAGCAAGTCAACACATCGTAACTTTCATGTGCAGCGATGAGATTCAACACATTCACAAGGGTACCAATATCAATATTCTTTTGCGCTGTCAATTCTCGTCCTAGGTTAGCCACCCAACCAGCTACATCCTTTGGTGATCGAAGTGTGAAAATCTCCTTCAAATTTACGAGACTCAATGACCCATAACCCATACTAAGTTTGATCAAGTCGCACAAAGTTTCGGTTGTCATGGGTGTTACGTCATTATTTGTCGCCTCAGTTTCCAACGCGCCTTCTTGAAAATTGGGCGCTACCAGCAGCGTAAAATGACAAGAATGGTCATTTCTATGTCGCTTCAAGCCGGCCATGTGTACATTGCCAGTTTGCACTGCGTCGTGTTTCGTTGCTTTCGTGTCATAGGTAAAACGATACATTTGTGGGTTACTCTCACTGGCCGGCGACGCAAAAGCTGTGGCAACACCTTCAGGCTGGCCCTTAGCTCCCATTCTTTCCACACTGTAACCTAAAAACGACAACGCGTCCCCAACAATCTCCTCCAGTGGCTTTGCTTGATTATCCCATTCCTCCAATAGCCTAATAATTTGGGCGGGCGTCTTACGCCTTATTTGCGCCATTGTTCTTTGCCAGGCATCTCGGTAGGCATTCATATTGTCGATCAACCCCCCGTCAACGCCATTATTCAACAGAAATGTATCCGTCATTATTTGAATAAGGACAGTGTCCTCTACAATTGCGCGTTCTTTTTCACTTCCAGAATGCTCAACGGCAAATGGATGGTTCTGGTTGATCGATACCCTTTTGGTAAGAACATCATAAGTCGCGAGATAGTCTTTTGGTTCTTTCGTAACGAACTCGAAGCCAGAAAGAGCGTCTGCCTTTCCCTTTTTTGTCGTTTCAATCCAGGATTCGATGTCAGACGTAGCCGTTGTAGGCGGAACATTGATAAATACCGGCAGATTTTCCGGCTGCAACCCATTGGCCTGAAGGACGGCTGCTACATTGTCAAACGGCAACTTTGTCAAAGATCCTTGCCGAACTTTGGACGCGGCCTCGAACAGTTGACTTTCAACACTTTCGTCAAGCGTCCTCGCAAGGTTGAACAGCCTCAACAAGAATGCGGTCATTATGTCCAGTTCCGGCTTTTCGGTAAGCGTGTCGCGCTGAATGGTCATCAAAGGGTCTAACCCGTCAGCCCTGACCGTCGCCCGGAATTTGTTAAATGTACCTCGGGCTGATTGTCCAACTGAAAACTGTCCTTCGCCAGACCCATTGACCACCCTTCCCAGAACATTCACAAAACATCCGTTGCTGCTTTGCAGATCGTCGCTTTTTCCCCGAGCGACACTGTCCTTAAACAGGGTCACACAACCCGTTACTTCGCCAATCCCAGGAATTATCACGTGGGAATATGGAGTAGCATTTTTCTGTAGCAGAACCTTAGTTCCGCTTGCCTCGATGAAGTCAAATGGCAAGTCCTGCCCGATGATCCATTGTTTTCTGACAGGCACCTTCTCTTTTGATGGCAGAATTATAGAGTCATTAAATTTAATGCGCATACTTTGTCCGAGAGGCAAAGCGGTACTTACCATGTATTTCGTTCTACCGACTTCTATATTATGTCCCTGAGTCTTCAAACTAGAGAGGACCGCAAGCGTCCAAGTTGATAATTTCGGAAGACCCGGGCCATCACCCCCTCCATACTCGTTCAGGTATTTCCCAACGACACTAATATCTGGGATACCGGCAGCTATAAGACCAAAAATCTCGTCTCCTCCCTTATACGAGGCGAGTGTCGATTCAAGACCTTTCTCATCCAGCTCACGGACCAATAGCTTCAGGTTCTCGCCTTCTTTATGTCGAACCTCGTCTATTGCACGGTAGTCCATCGTCACAACCCGAATGATACCATCTGAAAATTTGCAAACATAGGTGAGTTCGTTGCACAGGAGGTAAGTTGCCAGTTTTCCTATTCCGAATTTTCCTATGCTCTTTCGTTTCCCAGGCGTTCCCTCTCTTTTGTTTGAATTAGCTATATTCCAAAGCTGTTCCAAACCAGCGACATCCATGGATCGCCCATCGTCCAGAATATAAATTGCTGAATTCGCATCATTCAGTTTGGGAGGAACTTTCACATAGACGTTACCCGCGTCAGCATCCCAACAATTTGTAATCAATTCTTCGAATGCCTTATTTGCCGATGGGTACAGATGCTCACTGACCAACGCCAAAAACTTGGGGTCGAATTTTGCAGAGATTTCTGTCAGATATCTACCTGCGGAGGCAATAGCTGATCCTGTTGGCAACAGTTCTGGAGTAGCCATGGTAATAATACCTTGTCCATTCAGGGCCAAGTTGGCTAATTTAGTGAATAATTGCCTGATTATCTGCGATCTGTGAGCCGAGAGACTACTACGAGTGCCATCACTTCCTTCAATTGATTTATTATCAACACCTTACACAACTTCGCTGGCATCGCGTGTTACTGCCTTACAGGCAATAATCGTCACTGGCCTTACCGCCCTGATGTTGACCATCTCCGGCGGCTCAGCAAAAACGATGGCCAAGAAACAAAACCGTACTTGATCATTTCTCCGACAAAGGCCAGTACTAAAAAAAAGTCATCAGATCAATAACTACCGCCAAACCAGCCTAAAATAACAAAGATGCCTATCTAGGTGTTGTATATGCACTGTGACGTGTACAAAAGAGCGCTAAATTGCAGTACCTTCTTATATGGCAAAATCCACCTCCGAATACTACAAAACCCTGGCAGACCTTGATGGCGATGCCAAGCATGATGCCCTTGATGCCCTCGATTTCGGACGCAGACTGTATAAAGATCTAATCGCACCCCATAAGGGCTTGGTTCGCATGATCAATTCATTAGCCCCGATTACAGAAAAAATTCCCTGGCTCAGGGAAATACAGGAGGCGCAACAAGCTATATCCCAATACTTAAACGATATACTCCAATTATCTCAGGGCGTCCACTCTCTCCCTTCAGAAGGGTGGTATTTCAGTCTGCAATTTATCGACAGCCTGGCAATATCCAATTTGCAAGAGTACCTACAAAAAGACCCGGCAGCATTTGAAACAGACGTCCTCAATATATTCGACAAGCAACTGGACACCATTGAAAAGAAACTGACCGCGGCTTTCCCAAAACGCGGACACCTGCTGTCCAGCATTTTCAAACACCACCGGCAGGGTGAATTCAACGCTGGTATTGTCCTTGCCCTAACACAGGCCGATGGACTCTCCAAAGAGATATTTTCCGTCAAAGACAAAAACGGCAATCCTGTTGCCGTCGGCTTCTTTGACCTGATACGCACCCAATCCGACATTCGCACCCAAAAACTTGCGCTTGCTTTTGAACTGTCTGAAAACTCCATTTTCAACGTACTATACAATCAACTTGCAAAAGACGACCGAAACGACAGTTTGGTACTTGAAGGAAATACTACCCGACTGTCAGACCTCAACCGTCACTCCATCATTCATGGCGAATCGGTCGACTATGGCACTTTGACAAACTCCGTAAAAGCGATACTGCTCCTGGACTTCATAGACGACCTTCACCTTATGGACGCCATATTGAAAGAGAAAAAAACACTTTAGCAGTCGTTTTACCCGAGACAAACGTAATAACATGATTAACGTAGGAAAATATACATTTGAATCGTATGCGCATGTCCTTAATGCTGACAGGTCCATCTTAAAATTGAATCCTACAATAGAAAAGTTTGGCTACAAATTCTTATGGGTAGATGCGTCGGATTTCGAAAGCAATTTTTCCGAAATAGTTAACATACCCAAAAGCCAGGATCGCCCACTTACCATAATGATCGGCCGGCATCATCACGGAATATCGCATGAATTACACAACGCCCTTGTCCATACGCCACCATTCGGCCAAATGTTCATGCACATGGAATATCCAGGGATACTTCTGCTACAAAAGCTAACCGGCTTTGAAGTCAATGGAGACCATACGGACATTATCGTCGAACAAACCGAATTTTCCACCTTTTATTCTTTTGCCAGCGACCTCTTGCTGCAACTCCGACTTTTCAAAATCGGTGAAATCCGATATTCGCAATTCTTTCATATAACATCCGAGACAAGGCAAATAGGGTTAAGAAAAAATGAGATTGCCATTGGCTCTGCCGGCGACTTTACACTTAACGACGAGGAAGCAGAAATGCTATCGAAAAAATTAGTCGCAAAGTATGAATACAATTCCCTAACCGAGCTTGCGATAAAAAACTTTAATGTAGTATATGATCTACCAGATGGCCGGATACGATTTATAACACTAATGACATGCTTGGAAAGTCTGTTTAACCTCGGCAAAGACCAAATCGCACATACCATTGCCAGGCATTTGTCCATCATTATCTCGACAGACAAGTCACAGTTTAATACAAATTATACAAGAATAAAGAAGCTATACAACATGAGGAATTCTATAGTTCATGGCGGCGAATACAAAGGAGATATAATTCAAGATTACCTCGACCTTTCCAACAAAGTACGCGCTGCCATCAACTACTGCAATGTTCACAGCCTGACAAAAGAAAAATTATTTGAGGATTTAAACTCCATCGGATTTTAGGATAGACGAGCGGCGCAACGCTGCCTCCGATCATTCAATAATTAGCCTTTATCTTTTCCATGGTTCCATTTTTAAGTTGATAGTACCACCGGCGTTAGACAAGGTCAAAAAAAGGGTGTTTTTCACGTTGACTTTTCAATCGCGGCCCCTTAATTTGAGCCGGCTGCATTCATCACCAAAACTTGAATTATGCGCAAGGCAATTCCACTCCTGCTTCTGCTGACTCTTATTGTCACGGGCTGTCGCACTATCCGGATAAAAGTGCTCAGCCAAGGGCGGGTAGACGACCTGGAAGCGTCGATCCATCGTCAATTTTATCGGGCCTTCCAGGAACTCAACCTTGAGCAGGGTATAACGGTTATCCCGTTAAACCTGTCCGTCAAATTTGAACACACCTTTACAAACACCGGATCTGCTGGTCTGACGGCGTTTTCGTTTATTCAGCTCAATTACAGCTATCAGAATATCAACGATAATTCGGTTTCCGACGTGCTCGCCCCAACGAAGTTGTCCAGTGCGAACCCGAGTGTTGCTTTGGATTCCGAGAAGTTCTCACACGTTGCCCATTTTGCTATTCTACCTCGGACCTCCTGCGCTTTTTTGCATTCGGTTGACTTGAAAAGTGTGGAATATACTTCTGTGGATAAGTTGAAGGATCAGATTGAGGCCGCCGTCAAATCTTTTGTGAGCACTGCGAATTTTGGACCGCTCAATGACCACCAAATAACGTTGGATATTAAATTCAGTATTCAAAGTGGCGGTAACGTGGATTTCAGCCCCGGTTTTTCC
>CAZJDB010000188.1:0-20123 GCA_964544695.1 uncultured Chitinophagaceae bacterium | reverse complement strand
CGCTGTCCCGGACCAGCGCCCTGGAGATATTGGACGTGGCGAACGCTCAGGGAAAGCACGTATTCCCCGTCCTTCAAATCCGTTGCTCGAACGGGGCCGCCTGGTTGAAAGGGATGATCGAAACCCAACGCCTGGGTGGTCTGAACCTCGTGACGCTGGATTGCTTTTGGAACAGGGATGAACGCTATTACCGACCGGGTAGTTGGCATGGCAGTCCTGACCTCGACGGAGGCGTTCTTTTCACCCAGTTTTCCCATTTCGTGGATCTCTTATATTGGTTTTTCGGGGAACCTACCGATATCCGGTCTCATTTCAACGGAAGCGGGCACTGGAGCCCTTTGGAAGATACCGGAACGATACAATTCCGGTTTGCGCATCGGGGGATCGGTTGTTTCAATTTTTCTACTACTGTATGGGATAAGAATATGGACAGTTCCCTGAGCATCCTCGGGGAAAGAGGGTCGGTCCGCGTAAGGGGCCAGTACCTGGAAAACCTTGATTATTGCCATGTCCTGGGAGAAATGCCGCCCTTTCCATTGCCGGGGTCCGCGCAGGACTACCACAGACGCCTCATCTGGAATGTAATCGACGTCCTTAAGGGGAGAACGGATGCAATGGTCAAAGGGGAGGATGCCGTTGCCTCGGTGGAGATCATCGAACACTTTTATGCATCAAAATAGGGAATCTACATGTGTGGAATAGCCGGGCTGTTGAGCATGGACCCCGGGGATATATCCCTTCCGCTCCTGAAACGGATGACGGACGCTATCGCACACCGTGGCCCGGATGGAGAAGGCTTCTGGACGGGGGAAGGCGGAAGGATAGGCCTGGGCAGTCGCAGGCTGTCCGTGATCGATACGAGTGAAAACGGCAAACAACCAATGCAATACGCGGGCGGTCGTTATACCATCGTGTACAACGGGGAAATCTATAACTACCGGGAATTAAAGAAAGGATTAATTTCCGAGGGGTTCGACTTCCGCACTGGGACTGACACGGAAGTGCTTCTGGCCCTTTACCACAAAAAAAAGGCGGAATGCCTCGGGGACCTCGATGGCATGTTCTCCTTCGCCCTGTATGATGCCGAAGAGCATTGTCTGTTTTGCGCCCGCGATCGCTTTGGGGAAAAACCATTTTTTTTCACACATGAACCCGGTAAAATATTCCGGTTTGGCAGTGAAATGAAGGCCGTATGGGCAGGAGGGTATCCCCGGCAGGTGAACGGGAAGATGTTATACAATTACCTGGCGTACGGTCTTCTTCAGAACGTGCAGCATCCATCCGAGACGTTTTATCAGGGGATTTACCGACTTGAAAAGGGACACGCATTGACCATTTCGACCAGGGATCTGACCCTCCGGAAACGACCTTATTGGGGGCTGGAACCGGGGGAGGATGAGGGACCCATGGAGGAGGAAGAAGCCAGGGAGGAATTCAGGTCCCTGATGCAACGCTCGGTTCAAAGGCGCCTCCGCTCGGATGTGCCCGTGGGCGAAGACCTGTCGGGGGGACTGGACAGCACCTTATTGCTCCACCTCATGCGGACGAGCCTGGGTGCAACTAATATTCCGGTATTTTCAGCCCGTTTTCCAGGATTTCCACTGGATGAAGGACCCTATATCCGGGAGGCGGCATCCGCCTTCGGAGCCGAGCTCCACGATTGTTACCCCAATGGCATTGAATGCTGGGACCAGTGGGAGAAAGTGTTTTATCACCAGGAAGAGCCCTTTGGCAGCGCGGGGATATATGCCCAATTCAAGGTCATGCAAACCGCCAGGGAAGCGGGGGTCACCGTATTGATCGATGGACAGGGCGCGGATGAAATCCTTGCCGGCTATCCGCATTATGGGAGAAGGGGTTGGAAAGGAGCCCTGGAGAGCAGACTCCCCGGCGTGGCCCGGAGGCTCCGGCGCCTGCGGGCAAACAGGGCGTTTTTAAACAGGGACTTCGGGGATGCTTATGGGAAAGAATGTTTTCTTCCGGGCCGTAAATTCGATTACCGGTTTAAAAGCCTGAACGGCGCCCTCCACTACGACATCTTCCATGGAGGTTTGTCGGACCTCCTCCGTTATTCTGACAGGAATGCCATGGCACATGGCAGGGAGGTGAGGTTGCCTTTCCTGGACCACGAGTTGGTGCGGTTCATGCTCCGGTTGCCTGCGGTGGCGAAAATAAGGGATGGACAGACGAAGTACTTGCTGAGGGAGGCATACGCCAAGGCTTTACCGGAGAGCATCCTTCAGCGTACGGACAAAGTAGGATTCGAACCGCCCCAACGGTTATGGATGACCGAAGCAGGCTTCGCCGATAGGATACGCGAGGCAAAGGGGCACCTGATTAAGGAAGGCATCCTTACGGCATCTGCCTTGCGCAAGCCCGTCGAACCAAAGGATGCCTACGGGAGGGGCGATGGAAGCTGGGAATGGTTGATGGCATCGGGGCTTTATATATAAGAATATTAAAATATTAACCTGCGAATAAGATGTTAATAAAATACACTCACCCGTTATTTTTTGTACTTTTAGTACTGAAATCCAATACTGTCCTATCAAAATCGCATATGAAAACTTGGAAGACTTGGTTGTTTCCTGTTGCCTTCTGCATCCTCTTGTTGCCTTCTCTATCTTCCTGCTATAATGCTAAAAAAATTGTTTATTTCAGTAACCTGAAGGATACTGCAAATGGCAAATTCTATGAACAGGACTCCATTCAACGCTTCCAGGCCAGGATCGAGCCCGGTGATATTCTCGACATTCATGTCACCAGTTATAATGCAGCCGCGGACGCTCCCTTCAACTCGGGGAACCTCCCCATTTCCGGTATGACGGACGCGGGAACGACCAATGGCGCCCCGATCGGGTCCGCCCAGGCCGGAACGAGGGGTTTCCAGGTGGATGCCGACGGGAACATAGATTATCCCCTCCTGGGGAAAATCAGTGTTTCGGGAAAGTCTACCGCTGCTGTGAGGGATACCCTGGAAAACCGTCTCCAACAGCAATACCTCAAGCAACCCTCGGTGAGTGTGCGGTTTTTGAATTATAAGATTACCATCCTGGGAGAGGTTGGCCATCCCGCTTCATATAACATCCCATCCGAAAGGGTTTCCATTATCGATGCCATCGGCATGGCCGGGGACCTGACCATTTACGGGAGGAGGGAAAATATCCTGGTGGTGCGTGAAGTGGACGGGAAACGGGAATTCGCCCGCCTGAATCTCTCCTCAAGCGATATATTCAAATCGCCCTACTATTTTCTGAAGCAGAACGATATCGTGTATGTAGAGCCCAGGAAACCCAAGATCGCCCAATCCGATGACCGGCTGGTTCGTGATATTTCGCTTGGCAGCGGGCTGTTGGCGTTCGCCCTTTCTTTAATCTTCCTATTCAAATAAGTACCGATGATGAACAGCCCTTTGCAGGTAGACCCCAGCTTCAACGGTGGATTCACGCAAAAGTCCAACCAGAACAACGTGTTCAAGGAGGTGCTTGCGAAGATCGCCCGGAATTGGTACTGGTTTATCTTTTCCTTGGCCGTTTGCTATGGTACTGCAAAGCTCTACCTGAGGTGGATGATTCCCATATACAACGTAGAATGCCGCTTCCTTATTAAAAAACAAAACTCCCCCTCCAACTCTTCCGATGAGCTGAGCCAATTGAACATCATCAGCAATAACAATAACGACGTAGCCAACGAAATAGAGGTACTGAAAACGCGCCTGCTGATGAGCCGGACCGTCAGGGAGCTTCAATTGAACGTGTCCTATTTCCTCAAGGGCCACTTCAAGTCCACGGAATTGTACAGGACGGCCCCCTTTGTCCTGCAATTGCTGTCCCAGGAGAACAGCGCCCCCGGGAAAGCCTGGAATGTGAGCTTTACCCCCGATGGCCAGCAGGCCATTCTCCAAAACGAGGAGGGTAAAACGGTCCTTGGCTGGGGAGATACGCTCCGCACAAAAGATATAACCCTGGTCTTACTCCACTATGGCCCGATCAAACCCAACGGCAACTACCTTGTCATCATTACTCCGGAGGAACAGGCCGTTACTTCCTATCTGAACCGGACTAAAATCGCCCAGGCCGGTGACGGGGAGAACGTAATCCAGATGAACTTCACCGATCCCATCCCCGACCGGGGGGAAGACGTGCTCAATAAGCTCTATGACGTATATACCCGCGCCAATATGGAGGACCAGAATTCCATTGCGGATAATACGATTGAATTCATCAACAACCGCCTGGATATCGTGCACAACGAGCTGTCGGGGGTGGAAAAAAACATAGAGGACTTCAAGGCTGCCAACAAGCTGACCAACGTGGAAGACCAATCCAAACTGGTACTTAACAACGTCAACGAAATCAATAAGGACCTGAGTCAGCAGGATTTTCAACTGGAGGTAATCAAGACCGTGACCGATCGCCTGAATGAAAAGGCTTATCGCGTCGTTCCACCCGATATTGCGACTCCCGATCCCACCTACGCGGGCCTGGCCCAACGTTTCAATACCCTGGTGATGCAACGGGATGCGGAACTCGGCACCACCAAACCGTCCAACCCGATCATACAGCAAATGAACGACCAGATCGATTCGGTCAAGACGGAGCTGCTGCTCAGCCTGGACAATGTGCGTGCTGGTCTCACTATCGCTCGCAATAATCTTTCCGGCAAGCTGGATGAGCTAACGGGAGAGCTGAAAAACGAACCTTCCAAGGAAAGGACCTTCCTGGACATCTCCAGGGAGCAGGCCGTCAAGCAGCAATTGTATCTTTTCCTGTTGCAAAAGCGCGAGGAAACCGCCATATCCAAGTCGGGTACGCTCGCGAATTCACGGCTCATCGAACCGGCCAGGGCCGATGGGGCTCCCTTCAGTCCCAACCACATGAATATATTCATGATTGCCCTGGTCCTGGGGCTGGCCGTGCCGGCGAGCGTCCTTTACCTAAAGGAGTTCCTCAACAATAAAATCTGGGAAAAGAAAGATATTACGACGCAAACGGAGACCCCCATCCTGGGCACGATAGGTCACAACAAGTCGGGTGATGCCATGATTACGTTGTCCGATCCAAGGAGCGTCATTGCCGAGCAATTCCGGTCCATCCGGACGAACCTCCGCTTTTTGCTTACGGGGAAACAGCACCAGGTAATCCTCATTACCTCGTCCATGAGTGGAGAAGGGAAGTCCTTTATTTCACTTAACCTCGCCACGTCCCTGGCCCTTTCGGGCAAAAAGGTAGCCCTCCTGGAGCTGGACTTGAGAAAACCCAGGCTGTCTTCCCAATTGGGCCTGCCCAACGACCAGGGCTTTACCAATTTCATGATTTCCAATACGGACCTGAAGTATCTGCCCAAACCCGCACCGAATCATCCCAATCTTTTCCTCATCAATTCAGGGCCGATTCCCCCGAATCCTGCCGAGCTGCTGCTCCAGGACAAGATGAAAGACCTGTTCGAATACCTCTACGCCAACTTCGACTATATCGTTATCGACACGCCTCCTGTGGGGTTGGTTTCGGATGCCTTGCTGGTTTCAGGATATGCCGATGCCTGCCTTTATGTGACCAGGCAGAACTACACCTTCAAACAGCAAATCGCCATCGTCAACGACATCTTCGTTAACCACAAGATGAAAGGGCTGTCCATTGTCATCAACGACACCGATGCGACTAAAGGATATGGATACGGGTATGGTTATGCCTATGGTCGGAAGGCCTATTACCAGGAGGAGAAAACAAGCGGAAGGCTTTGGAGCCGGATTTTTTGGAAAAACCGGAAGAATGCTTCCTAATCTCCTCGTCGATGAGCAGGATTGATAAAATAGTTTCGGGGTTTGCCTGGAGTTTCGGGGTCCAGGTTTTTCAGGCTGTCATCAACCTGGTGGTTTCCATCATCCTGGCGAGACTAATGTTGCCAGCGGAATTCGGTCTGATCGGAATGATCTCCATATTCGTCGCTGTCGGAGAGGTGCTCCTGAACGGGGGCATGACCACATCCCTGATACGCACCGAGAACCCGGATGACGAGGATTGGTCCACGGTATTTTACATGAACCTCGGCGCAAGCATCATTATCTATGGGGTATTGTTTGTTTCGGCCCCTTTGATCTCCGATTTTTTTCATCAGAAGATATTGACCCCCGTAGTGCGGGTGTATACGCTTTGCATCCTTATTTACGGATTCTCCGCGATACAATCCACCAAAATGGTCAAGGAAATGAAGTTCAAGGACATCACCATGTGCCATATACCTTCCCTGATCTGCAGCGGCATCCTGGGCATCGTTCTGGCGTACCTGGGATGTGGCGTGTGGAGCCTCGTTTATATGCATCTCAGCAGGGCGCTGATTTTTGCGCTCCTGATGTGGGTCAAGGCCGGCTGGTCGCCAACCCTGGTTTTCAATAAGGTGAAGCTGCGCCTTCATTTCGGATTCGGCTACAAGCTGCTCTTATCTTCCATCCTGGACAAGGTGTACCAAAACGTATACAACATCGTGATCGGCCGCTTCTTTTCCCCCACCCAGGTGGGGTATTATACCCGGGCATTTACCCTTGTACAGGTTCCGGTCCAGGGGGTTTCCGACCCCATGGTAGCGGTGACCTATCCGGCCCTGTCGACAATGCAAAACGACAACGCCCGGCTCCTGGTTTCCTATAAGAAGCTCATACAACAAACTCTGTTCATTATAGTGCCGGTATTGACCATGCTGATGATCACGGCGGAACCCTTGTTCCGCGTCCTGTTGACGGATAAATGGCTCCCCGCGGTGCCCTATTTCCGGATATTGTGCGTAGCGGGCATGCTCAATACGGTCAATGCCTATAATCTGAATATCCTGTTGGTCAAAGGGCGAAGCGATTTATACCTGAAGCTGTCCTTCATCGAAAAAATCGTCATTACCATTGGCGTGTTCAGCGCCATCCCCTTTGGCATTTATGGCTTGTTGTATTTTCAGCTGGCGAGTGCCGTAGCAATGTTCCTCTTCAACACGGGTGTTGGGGGCAGACTGATCGACTATTCCTCCAGGGATCAGGCCAGGGATTTTTATCCCGTTTTTCTCGTAGCCTTGCTGGCTGCGGCCGGCGCCTGCTTACTCAATTATTATTTAAGTCACGTTTCCCTAGGAAGGTGGGAAGATTTCATCCGCATACTGCTGGTGGGGACGTGCTTTGCTACTTGTTTCCTGGCTATCGGCATCGTCTCGAAAATGCAGGAAATAACTGATTTTAAAGAGTTGATCTTAAACAGGATACCATGGATCCGAATCCCCAAATGAAGGTGAATGTATGGATGATCACCTACAATCAGGAGGCCTATATCGGGCAGGCCATCGAAAGCGTGCTCATGCAAAAGACCACCTTTCCCGTAGAGATGGTCATTGGAGAAGACGGCTCTAAGGATAATACCAGGGCTGTCATCCAGGATTATTGCACCCGTTACCCGGGTAGGATACGCCTGTTGCCCGACGTGGGCAACCTGGGGATGATGGGAAACATGATCCGCACTCTCAAGGCCTGCAATGCCAAATATGTGGCGATGTTGGAAGGGGATGATTATTGGATCGATGAGCACAAGCTCCAGAAACAATTTGATTTCATGGAAGCCCATCCGGATTGCAGCCTTTGTTTTCACGCCACGGAACACAGGTTTCCCGATCCTTCCCGCAATTACCTTCAGTCCGAATATAAAGTGGATACCTGGGTGGGCTTGAGGGAGGTGATCCTTTACGGGGGCTCCTTTATCCCTACCTTTTCCATGTTTTACAGGGGGGAATATATCCAGAACCTGCCTGACTGGCTTACCAACGCAGAAATCGGGGATTATCCCCTCGGGATACAGCTTGCCCTGAACGGTCGCGTCCGTTTTATGGTTGACGTGATGGGCGTTTACCGTCGCCAGGCCGTAGGCGCCTGGTCATCGGGCTGGACATGGTGGAGGCACAAAACGCTGGTATTCGGGAATAACCGGATGCTCCTGCGGGTGAATAAGGCGACCAGGGGCAGGCATTTCCGGATTATCGCCCTGACCCTGCTGCAATCCAACTGGGGACTATTCAAAGCTATGATCTACTCGATAGGCAGGCCCGCCTACCGATATATAAAACGCAGGCATGTACAATACACCATACCATGAAGACAACCTGGAATCCTACGCTTTCCTGGTAACCGGAGGGGCTGGATTCATCGGCTCGAACCTGGTGGAATACCTGATTAAATATGGAGCGGGACGGGTTCGGGTGCTGGACGACCTTTCAGGGGGGAAAAAAGAGAACATTCGGGAGTTTTCGAGCTACGCCGGTTTCGAATTCCTGGAGGGGGATATTTGCGACCCGGAGACTTGCCGCATGGCTTGTCAGGGGATGGATTATGTGTCCCACCAGGCAGCCCTGGGATCGGTTCCCCGTTCCGTAAAGGATCCCCTCCGCACGAACCAGGTAAATATCGCGGGCCATCTCAATGTACTTTACGCCGCTTCCAGGGAGTCCGGGGTGAAAAGGATGGTATATGCCGCTTCTTCATCCACCTATGGAGACAGCGCGCCAATGCCCAAAGTGGAAGAGAGGATCGGCAAGCCCCTCTCTCCCTATGCGGTGACCAAACTTGCCAATGAATTATATGGGGATGTATTTTCAAGGCTCTACGGATTTCACACGATAGGACTCCGGTACTTTAATGTTTTTGGCCCCCGCCAGGACCCCGATAACCCTTATGCGGCGGTGATCCCCTTGTTCATGAAAGCGGCACTTGAGGGAATGCCACCCCTGATCAACGGGGATGGGGAGCAAACGAGGGATTTCACTTTCGTGGAAAATGTGGTGCAGGCAAATATCAAGGCTTTGATGGGCAAAAGTCTGTCACGGCATGAAGTCTATAACGTCGCCTATGGTCAAAGTATAACGCTCAACGAGCTGTGGAAAGAGCTGGCTCGCCTGGCAGGAACCGGGGTGGAACCCCGGTATGGTCCCCCAAGGGAAGGGGACATAAGGGATTCGCTGGCCGATATTGGCAAGGCCGAAAAATTCCTGGACTATCACCCCATCGTGGATGTCAGGGCCGGTCTGAAGATCTCCCTGGACTGGTATAGAGAGAACATCTTATGAAATCCGTCCACCTCATAGACCTGCCGAAGTTCCTCGATCCGAGGGGAAACTTAACGTTCGCCCAGTCGGACTCCCAGCTTCCTTTTTCGTTAAAGCGCGTATTCTGGACTTACGACGTGCCAGGTGGCGCGATCAGGGGTGGACACGCTTACCATGAACAGGAGGAAGTCGTCATCGCACTCAGCGGGAGCTTCGAGGTGGTAGTTACAAGAGTGGACTCCAGCACCCGGAGGTTTACCCTGAACCGTTCTTTCCAAGGCTTGTATCTGCCTCCCCTGACCTGGAGGCATATGGAGAATTTCTCCACCAACGCATTGATATTCCACCTCGCCAGTACCCACTTCAGTGAGGGTGATTATATTTATGATTTCGATGACTATGTCCGCCACAGTGTATGATTGCTCCCTGATCAACCTCTCCCGGATCGACACGGGAAAGGGGTATATTTCCGTTGTGGACAACGGGAGGGGGGTGCTGCCCTTTGAAGTGAAGCGGATATTTTACATTTATGATATTCCGGGGGGAAAATCGAGGGGCGCACACGCACACAAGACGTGTCACCAGTTTATCGTCGCCGCCAGCGGAGCTTTCGAGATTCTCCTGGACGACGGCAAGGTTCAAAAGGTCGCCGAACTCAACAGGCCCTATGTCGGGCTACACGTACCCCCGGGCATTTGGGCATCCGAAAGGGATTTTTCCTCTGGCTCCATTTGCCTTATCCTGACTTCTCATGAATACGATCCGGAAGACTATATCAGGGATTACGATGCTTTCAAGCAGTGGAAGGTATGAGCATTTTCATTCACGATAAGGCAGATGTCATGACCTCCCATATCGGGGAAGGCACCCGTATCTGGCAGTTTGCCGTTATTCAGGAGGGAGCCCGGATTGGTAGCCATTGCAACATCAATTGCCACACCTTCATAGAGGGTAACGTACGCCTGGGCGACAACGTGACCGTGAAGTCGGGCGTGTACCTGTGGAATGGATTGGTTGTGGAGGACGATGTATTTATAGGGCCCAATGTGACGCTGACAAACGACAAATATCCCAGGAGCGGGAGATATCCCGGGGGATTCCAGGAGACGCTCCTGCAAAAAGGGTGTTCCGTGGGGGCTGGTTCCGTGATCCTGGGGGGCATCGTTATAGGCGCCTATTCATTGATAGGTGCGGGCAGCGTAGTGACGCGGGATGTTCCTGCCTATGCCCTGATGATGGGTGCGCCCGCAGTCCAGGTAGGTTGGGTAGACGAAAATGGCCAAAAACGGATCCGTCCATGAGGGTACCCTATCTATCATTCACACATATGAACCAGGTGGTCCGGGATTCGATCCACCAGGCCTTCTCAGGTGTGTACGACAGCCAGGAGTATATTTTGGGCCCCTATGTGGAAAAGTTCGAAAGGGCCTTTGCGGCGTATTGCGGGTCTGCGTATTGCGTGGGCCTCAGCAATGGGTTGGATGCCTTACGCCTGTGCCTGGAAATCCTGGGTATCGGTGCCGGAGATGAAGTGATCGTCCCATCCAATACCTATATCGCCACCGTACTTGCCGTTTCCCATACAGGGGCCACGCCGGTATTCGTGGAACCCGACGAGAAAACGTGCAACATAGATGTGACCCGTATAGCCGACGCAATGTCGCCGGCGACCAGGGCCATTTTGCCCGTCCATTTGTATGGGCAGGCCTGCAACATGGGCGCTATCATGGAAATCGCGGCGCAAAAGGGCCTGGTGGTGGTGGAGGATAACGCGCAGGCTCATGGGGCCTCCTTCGGGGGGAAACTCACGGGGAGTTGGGGGCATGCTAATGCCACAAGCTTTTTCCCCACCAAAAACCTGGGCGCCCTGGGGGATGCCGGCGCCTTGACCACGAACGATCCCGCCGTGGCTGCCAAGGCTGCCGCATTGAGGAATTACGGGTCGGAAAGAAAATATTACAACGACCTCCTGGGGTATAACATGCGATTGGACGAACTCCAGGCGGCCATCCTGTCCGTCAGGCTGGAGCAATTGACCACGTGGACGATGGAAAGGCAGTGCATTGCGGAAAAATATACCAATGGCCTGAAGGGTATAGGCGATTTGCGTTTGCCGGAAACGGCACCGGGAGCGACACACGTATTCCATATCTATATGGTCCGGACGGCCGCCCGGGACGCCTTGATGGATCACCTGAACAGAGAGGGCATTGGTACCCTGGTCCATTACCCTATACCCCCCCACTTGCAAAAGGCATACGCAGGCCTTGGATTTCATAAGGGGGACTTCCCCCTTGCCGAAAGCATGGCCGATACCTGCCTGAGCCTTCCTATATGGCCAGGGATGACAGAAACGGACATCGATTTGGTTATAGAAACGATAAAGCGCTTTTTTCATGAGTAACCCGCCCCTGATTACAGTCGTGGTAGTCGCCTGCAACTCGGGGAAATACATCCGGGAAACTTTGGACAGCATCCTTTCCCAGAAATATGACCCCATAGAGCTGTTCGTAGCCGACGATGCCTCTACGGACGATACCGTGGCCATTGCATGGGACTGGCTGGCCATCCACGGGAGCAGGTTCGTTTCTGCCCGCATTCTTAAAAACCGGGTCAATACTGGTATATCCGGAAACTGTAACCAGGCCCTCAGGGAAGCCCGGGGCGCCTGGCTCAAGCTGGTCGCCGCCGACGACCTGCTTGAGCCTTCCTGCCTGGGAGATTGCATTGCCCATGTGGACTCCCGTGTATCCGTATTGTTTTCCAGAATGGAGATCATAGACGAGCAGGGACGGGTCCGGGGAGAATACAGGTACCCGGAAGCGTTTTTCTCTTATCCTCAGAGGCGTCAGCTCGCCTGCCTTTTGCACCGGAATTGCCTGCCCGCCCCAACGGCCTTTATCCGTGTATCCGATCTGGAGGAAATGGGAGGGTTCGATGAAAATTATCCGATGATCGAGGATCTGCCCCTTTGGATAAAGCTTGTGCAAAAAGGAAAGGTCATCAAGGGCCTGGATAAACGGACGGCCCGGTACAGGGTGCACCAAAGCCTGGTCTATCCCGCCATTGGCAAAAGGAATGAAAGGTACCAGCAATCCATACAGGACTTTGACAAGCGGGTTAGGATACCCCTGGCAAAACGTCATTCCACCGCGTTATTGCTTACCGTGCGCGTGGACCTGATCGTGGATTATATCGTGCAAAGGCCATGGCTATACCGGCTTTGCCTGCCCGCGCTTTGGGTTTGGGCAAGATTTAGTCCCTATACCGTTCCCGGGAGGTCGCATGCCTGAAATCAGCATCATATTGCCCGTATACAATGTCGCCCCGTATATCGAACGCTGCGTCGGCTCCATATGGGAACAGGTCTTCCGCGATTTTGAGCTGATTGTCGTGGACGATGCCTCTACGGACGATTCGGTCAGTGTCCTCACTAAAGTGCTGGAGGGCTACCATGGGTTGGATTGGACCCTAATATCCCATCCCCGTAACCGCGGCCTTTCCGCAGCCCGGAACTCGGGTATTCAGGCTGCCCGCGGAAACTATCTCTACTTCCCTGACAGCGATGATTACCTGGAGCCCGAACTTCTTTCCTTCACATACCACAAGCTCTTGCAAGCGGGTTCGGACATCGTGGTATTCGGTCTGCGGACCGTTTACGAAAATCCGGGTCGAAATGGTGTCGAAGACGTTCCGGACATGGAGGCTGACCTGAATGGCAGAGAGGCATTGTTTGCGCTATTGAACGGAGCATGCAGAACGTATATTTGCACACAACTGTTTAGAAGGGAGTTGTTCGAATCCATCCGTTTTCCCGAAGGCCATGTTTACGAGGACCGGTTTACACTGCCTTACCTGTTTTTGGCCTCGGCAAACGTTTCATTTGTCCGGAGCGTCTTTTACAATTACATGCAAAGGTCGGGGTCCATTACCAAGAGCTTTCGGCCGGAAATGATCCAGAACGTTGCAAGAATAGAGAAAGTGGTTCAGGACATCAGGGACCGCTTCGGGGGAAAAGATTGGAAAAAGGCTGTACTCAGGTTCAAGTACCAAAACATATATTCCATTATCCTCGTGGCGATGCTGAGGGGGGGGACTTATGCAACGGCCAGACCCATTTGGCGGGAAAGCAGGAGAGCGATGCGGCCCCTCGAATGGAGGTTTTGTTTTTCCACCATGCGCAATCCGGTCGTGGCCCTTTCCGTGTTCACCGTCAGCCCGAGACTTTTTTGGATATTGTTCAGGCGCTACTACCTAAGAAGACACGAGATATGAAGATCATCAAGGTCATAGGGTCCCTCGATTTCGGGGGTATAGAAAAGGTATTCGAGATTACCGCCAGGTATTTTCCGGGCGACAAGCAAGACATTCTCTTTCTGTGCCTCGGCGAGGGTGGTGCAGCGGAAAAAGCGATCCGGGCATTGGGATACCGCGTGATCGTTTGGGGCGCCAAGACCAAGGTGCCCCAGCCCCGGCTGATACTGAGGCTGAAGGCCCTCTTTCGGAGGGAAAGACCGGACGTCGTGCATACAACGGGTGCCGAGGCCAATTTCCATGGAATGGTTGCCGCCTGGTTATGCAGGATACCCGTACGGGTGGCGGAAGAGATCGGAATGCCGAAGCACAGTGCAGCGGCCCGGTACATATTTAAAATGGTATACGCCATGTCCACCAAGGTGATCGCGGTGGCCGGCCTCGTAAAGGATTTTTTGCTCGAAAGCGGTGAGGTCCCTTTATCCAAGATCGTGGTCATCTATAATCCCGTAGATGTAAAGGCCTTTACACAAATCAGGCCCGGGGACCCGGATTCCCTTTTCCGGGTCGTGACGGTGTGTAGGTTGGATCCCATCAAGAACCTGGGCCTCCTCATTCGAGGGGTGGGCGCAGCGGGCGATATGCCCATGGAGCTTTGGTTGGTGGGGGACGGCCCCTCCCGGACTTCCCTGGAAGGGTTAGTCAGGGAACTTGGCGTCGGGCACAAAGTGACCTTTTGGGGCTACCAATCCCAACCGGCTACCTTCCTGGAGCGGGCTTCGGCTTTTATATTGCCTTCTTTTTCGGAAGGGATACCCTTATCCGTCGCCGAAGCCATGCTGACGGGAACACCATGCGCCGTGACCCGTGTGGGAGGGGCGCCCGAATTCATCCTGGATGGGGAGAACGGATGGTTGTTGGATCCCAACGACCAGGAAGGATTCAATAACCTTCTGAAGCGAATTGCCGGAATGCCCATCAGGGAGAGGCTTGAGGTGGGAGAAAATGGAAAGCGGACGGCCATGGAAAAATTTCAACCCGATCAATACTTAAAACGGATATGGAACATTTACGCGCTGGCACATTATGGGAAAAATAAGGATATTACATTGCCTTGAAACCATCGGCTCGGGTGGCGTGGAGCAGCTTAGGTTTAACCTGGCCAAATACCTGGACCGAGACCGCTTTGAGCAAAAGATCGTATGCACCTGGGCTGTTGGGGTGCTGCCCGAAAAATTCGAGGCGTTGGGCGTACCCGTAATATCCATAGGTAATATGACGTCTCCCGTCCACTTCAGCCAATACCGGAAGGTGGGGGAAATCATTCGCGGGTTTCGGCCCCATATCATTCATGGGGCGGTATTTGAAGGCGTCATACTGGGAACCGTGGCGGGTAGGTTGTGGCGCGTACCGGCTATCATCATGGAAGAAACCGCCGACCCCGCGGATCGAACCTGGAAAGGGAATATGCTGATGCGGGCGTGTGCCTTGCTTTCAAATAAGGTGATTGCGGTTTCCGGGGCGGTGGGGGATTACGTGCGGAACGACCTGCATACCCGGGAACCCAAGCTGGTGGTCATCCCCAACGGTGTTGACCTGCCGGTCAAGCCAGGCCCGGCAGTGACGGATGCCTTAATGGCCTCGTTAGGCATCCTGCCCGGAGACTTCGTGGTGGGCAGTGTGGGGAGGTTGTTCGATGGACATAAGAAATTCAGCGACCTCATCCGCGCGGTAGCGCTCCTTAAGGAAAGGATACCCCGGTTGAAGTTGTTGATCGTCGGGGACGGTCAGGATAGGGGAGCACTATTGACTCTTTCCGAAAACCTGAATGTGACGTCCCGGGTCATTTTTGCAGGTTATCAGGGGGACACGGCGCCTTATTACGCGTGCATGGACGTTTTTGCGCTCGCCTCCCAAAGGGAGGCATTCGGCATCGTCCTGGTGGAAGCCATGTTTTTCGGTTTACCGGTCGTGGCGACAGCGGTTGGGGGGATCCGTAACGTGGTGGTGGATGGGCAAACGGGCCTCCTGGTGGCGAAAAACGATCCTGCTGCCATTGCTGAGGCCATCCATTCGGTATATATGGATCCCGGGCGCGGGGAAGCCCTTGGAAGGGCGGGGTATCAAAGAGCTGAAGCGGAGTTCGGAATCGCCCGGTATGTTCAGCGCATTACGGATTTGTATACAGCCCTGGAAAAAAAGAGGAGATCATGAAGCGCTTGTTGTTCATCACCTGGGATGGCCCCCAGGTCAATTATCTGGAAGGGCTCTTTTATCCCATACTCAGGGGATTGAAAGGATCATACGCCGTCGATGTGGTCCAGTTTACGTGGGGCGATCGGGAGAAGTCGGAAAAGGCCGCCAGGCTGCTGGAGGGGGCAGGTATGCATTACACCAGGGTCGAAATCGGAGCAAGGGTGTGGACCCTTCTAAAAGGAACGTTTTACCTCAGGTCCCGTTTCCGGAAGCAGAATTATGACGTCGTCATGTACAGGAGTATCTATCCCGGTTTAATGATCCTGCCCTGGTCCGGCGGAAAACCAAAATGGGTGTTCGACGCGGACGGGCTGCCCCTGGAGGAGAAGGTGGACTTCGGAGGCATGAATCCTAATGGGCCTTTTTTCCGGGTATTGAAATGGGTGGAAGGGGCTGCGGTACGGAAGGCGGATAGGGTCCTCGTCCGATCCGCCCGCGCCTTGGATGCACTGCCTCCCGGTCCCGGAAAATTCCGGGTGGTCCTGAACGGTAGGGACTCTTCCGTGTACCAACTGCCGGAAGAGGTTCAGCGAAGGACCTTGCGCGCATCGATCGGCGTGTCGGAGGATGAGCTGCTCCTTGTTTACAGCGGCTCCCTGGGTCCCCAGTACTGTGTGCCGGAGATGTTGCAATTGCTGGATGTATTGAACGAGGAACACAAGGCACGGTTACTGGTGTTGACAGGCTCGCCGGATTACCTGCATTCCTTCGACGAAGGCGCCCGTGCAAAATTGCTGGTCTTCAATTTGCCTGCAACCGAAGTACCCCGCTACCTGGGCGCTGCCGATGCGGCCCTGGCAATCCGCAAGGGGAGTCCCTCCATGAGGGCGGTCTCCCCTGTTAAACTGGGCGAATATTTGATGTGCGGACTGCCGGTGGTTGCTACCGCGGACATCGGAGACACGAGGGAATTATTGAGGGGGCGGAATGCCTGCCTGTTATTGGAGGACCATACCACGGCCTCCATTCGCCAAGCCGCGCATTGGGTGGCACTGGTATCCGGGAATAAAGAAATTCAGCAGGAGGCAAGGAGGCTGGGCCTGGAAAAATTCAGCCTTGAGGAAAGCATCGCTACTTATCAAAAAGCATTGGAGGGGTAGTAAGTCTTTATGTTTGTAGTAGACATACTGGTAGTCGTCATTGTCATGGCGCTTGTCTTCCGGAGCAACCGGGGGATAGCGGATAAATTCGGCCCCATGATGGCGCCCTGGTATAAGCAAAACCTGGACAGGCTCTTTCTGTACCACCTTTTCTTCAGCTTTATTTTTCCCCTGGTCCCGGGAGATGCCCTGGGGTACTGGAAATTCGGCTTCCAGCAGGTCGCCGTCAATTCAGACAGGATGAGCGACTATTTCGGGGTGGGAACCATATTTCTTCTTTGGTTGAACTTCATTCCTGTCAAACTCCTGGGCCTGTCCTTCCTGACAGGAAATATCCTTTACGGTGTTTGTGGTTACCTGGGTCTGAGGTACCTTTTTCTGCTTTATGTCGGTTCCCTGAAAGTCAATGTCAAGGTGATGGGATTGATGGTGATCCCCTATTTGTTTTACCTGCCGAATATGAATTTCTGGACGGCGGGAGTGGGAAAGGATACGCTTAGTTTTTTTGGCATAGCCTGGTTCTTTTACAGCCTGGTCCATTTCAGGAGGATGTTCATCCAACTCGTTTTGTCTATCCTTCTGGTCTACT
Organism: uncultured Chitinophagaceae bacterium; assembly: GCA_964544695.1. Taxonomy (GTDB): domain Bacteria; phylum Bacteroidota; class Bacteroidia; order Chitinophagales; family Chitinophagaceae; genus Dinghuibacter. Next base: position 2,855 of record CAZJDB010000188.1, on the reverse strand, counting down.
TTATAAGGCCCCATATGGCTTTGATGCTGATGTTGGGTACCTGCCTGGCCATCATCTTTGCCCGGGAAATGAAGCCGGTGTATAAGGTCTTGTTTCTAATCCTGGCGGTAGGAGGATTCCTGGTCGCCTACCAAAAAATTGCCGTTTTCCTGATGGTGGAGGACCTGAGTGTCCACTCCCTTAGCGGTCTGGCCAAAGACAAGGCATCCTCCCTCGCCTCTAAGGGAATTGGCTCAGCGGTGGATATAACCAACTATTCCATTCCCCTGAGGTTGTTCACTTACCTTTACCGGCCCCTGATCTTCGACGTACACAACCTGATCACTTTTATGAGCTTCCTGGAAAATGTAGTATACATGGTCACTACCGTAATCGGGTTCAGGTCCATCAGGTGGAGGGACCTGCCGGCCATACCCATGTGGCTGAAGGCAGGATTCATCACTTTCCTTACAGCCATGATCGTTTTTTCCAACAGCCTCGGCAACCTGGGTATCATCATGAGGGAAAAGAACATGACCATGATCTATTTTCCAATGATCTGTATATGGGCCTACAGCCAACGTAAAATGGAGGTATTCGCCCGTCGTCCGCCCAGAACGCCCATTCCCTCTCCTTCTACATGAAACCAGTCAAACTTCTCCGCGTCACCACTGTTCCTATGTCCATGCGTCTGTTGCTGGCGGGGCAACCCGCATACATGCGATCCAGGGGCATGGATGTCCTCCTGGTGAGTTCGGAGGGTCCGGATTGGGCCGCGATCCCGGATATAGAGACCTATCCCGTCTACAAGATCCGCATGGTCCGGCCTGTAAGCCTGTGGAGGGACCTGTGGGCCCTATGGTCTCTTATTCGGCTGTTCCGGAAGGTTCGCCCGGATATCGTACACAGTCATACCCCCAAGGCGGGCTTGCTGGCTATGCTGGCTGGCCGCCTGACCGGCGTGAAAGTGCGAATGCACACGGTGGCGGGCCTGCCTCTGATGGGAAAACAAGGTTGGAGCCGGCAGGTCCTGGTCTGGGCAGAAAAGCTCACCTACGCCTGTGCCACCATGGTGTATCCCAATTCGGTGCGACTGGAGTCCTATCTTAAAAAAGAAGGGTTCACCCGTCCCGGAAAGCTGAAGGTCATTGCAGGCGGAAGCACCAATGGAATCAACACCGAATATTTCCGGCCCACGGAATCCCTTCGACGATCGGCGGAAGGGCTTAGGGAGGTCTGGGGGATTGGATCGGGTGAGCTGGTGTTCGTATACGTAGGACGTATTGTCAAAGACAAAGGGATCAACGAGCTCGTTCGGGCGTTCGATGCCTTGATCCATCCTGTCCACCTGCTGCTCGTTGGATCCTTCGAGGATGACCTGGATCCAATAGACGAAGTAGCCCGGAGGATTATCGAGGCCCATCCCCGCATCCATGTGGCAGGGTTTGCGGCCGATGTCCGACCCTATCTCTGTGCTTCAGACGTATTGGTCTTCCCTTCCTACCGGGAGGGGTTCCCCAACGTTCCCCTGCAGGCTGGATGTCTGGGCCTGCCCTGCATCGTTTCGGATATCAACGGGTGCAATGAGATCATCATTCCCGAAGTGAACGGGCTGATCATACCTCCGAGGGACAGCAACGCTTTGCGGCTGGCCATGGAACGAATGGCAACGGAGGATACCCTAAGGCTGCGCTGCGGGGAAGCCAGCCGGGAGCTGATCGTGGAGCGTTACGATCAGATGCACGTTTGGGAGGCTTTATACCAGGAATACCAGCGTCTACTTGTATAGATCATAAATTTGGTATACCTTGTAACACTTTAAGATCCAATTTCATGGAAAACCGGTCCTTCCTGCCGGCCCTTCAATTGTTTCGGGGCGTAGCGGCGCTTATGGTAGTCTTTCACCATCTATGGCATGAGATCCGCCATGCGTTCGGCCTGCATTTCCCAGTCGTAGATCAACTCGCTCTTGCGGGCAAATATGGTGTAGACTTTTTCTTTGTATTGTCCGGTTTCATCATATGTTACTCCCATTTCTCCCGCCTGGGGAATCGGGAGGAGGCCCTGCCGTATCTGAGTAACCGCCTCTTACGCATCTACGTCCCTTACCTCCCTATTTGTGTATTGATGCTGATAGCCTACCGCTTGCTTCCTTCCCTTTCTTACACCAATAACGGTTCTACCGTAAGTTGGGTGAAATCCATTACACTCCTTCCCCTTCGGGGGGATACGGCGCTGTCGGTAGCCTGGACACTGGTGTTCGAAATGATCTTTTACCTGGTTTTCCTGGTTGCGTTTTTTTCCAAGCGCTTATTCTTTGCCATTCTCGGCGCCTGGGTCGTGCTGATCGTTGCAGGCAATTCCCACAACGACGATGTATTGCTTTCCCCTTATATCCTGGAATTCATCCTGGGCGTTTCCGCTGCAATTCTGGTCCACCGGCTTTCCCCTGCCCGGATTCCCATGGTTGTCGCGTTCTTATTTCCAGTCCTTCTTGTTTTATGGTTCAGCCCGGTTTTTTTACAAAACAGGGTTCTTTTGGGCCTCACGTTCGTCCTGATCATCCTTTGTACGATCTGGTCCCCCTTGAATCGCCTCCCTTCACGGAACCTACTGATGATCCTCGGGAATGCTTCTTATTCGATTTACCTGGTTCACAATCCGGCAATATCGGCAATCCTGCGGGTCTTCCCTAAGACGGGGAATTTCCCCTACATGGTGGCGCTGACGGTATTTCTCTTCGTATGCACTTGTGTCCTCGGGGTGGTCTATCACAAAATATTTGAAGTACGCCTGACCAGCCGTATCAGGCAAGTAAAAGCAAGGTATTTTACCCGCCGGCCGTTCGCATTAAATCATGGGCTTTGAAGATCCTG
>CAZJDB010000187.1:0-89804 GCA_964544695.1 uncultured Chitinophagaceae bacterium | reverse complement strand
TCCCCGGTTCCCCATCCCCCTTCCTGCCGGGACGGATATGCTTTCCGCCAGCACGTGGAAGACGCCCGGAGGAACCGTAAAGTACCCATGATTCCCGAATTCGACCAATACCCCGTACTTTATTACTCCAACCATAATGCCATTTTGGGCCCCGGGGATATTCCCTGTATGCCCGACCATTTTCAAAAGCTCGATTTCGAACTGGAATGCGCCGTCGTCATTTGCAAGGAAGGCCGGAATATCCGAGCCGCCGAAGCAGACGACTATATCGCCGGTTTCATGATCATGAACGATATGAGCGCCAGGACCTTGCAATCCGAGGAAATGCTTTTGAACCTGGGGCCTGCCAAGGGAAAAGATTTCGCCACCGCGCTCGGGCCCGTGCTGGTAACGCCCGACGAGCTTGAAGAATACCTGGTCCCCGCCCCCGAGGGACACACGGGTGCGGTATACGCTTTACCCATGAGTTGCAGGGTCAACGGGGTGGAGGTCAGCAAGGGAAACCTGGGAGACATGAACTGGACCTGGGCTGAACTGATTGAAAGGGCCAGCTATGGCGTAACGCTCTTGCCCGGGGACGTGATCGGTAGCGGGACCGTGGGAACGGGCTGCTTCCTGGAACTGAACGGGACCGGGAAACTGGCGGATCCAAACTATCCCGAACAATGGCTGAAAGCCGGTGATTTCGTCGAAATGGACATCGAAGGCCTTGGGACATTGCGCAATACGATCGTTGCCGAAGACGATGACTTTTCCATCCTGGCCCTTAAGAAGAAGTGACCCATGTTCGTGGATTTGGCCCAGATATCGATCCCCCTTCGGCAGCAATATCTTCAACACGCCATCGCGCCCAGGCCCATTTGTTTCGCCAGCACGGTCGACGCCGCGGGACACGTAAACCTGAGCCCTTTCAGCTTCTTCAATATGTTTTCCACGACCCCGCCCATTCTCATCTTTTCTCCGGCGCGCAGGGTGCGTGATGGCTCCATCAAACACACGCTGGAAAATGTGATGGAGGTACCCGAAGTGGTCATCAACATCGTTGACGCCGACATGGTACAGCAGGTCAGCCTGGCCAGTTGCGAATATCCCAGGGGCGTCAATGAATTCGTCAAGGCCGGATTTACCCCGGAACCCGCACGCTTTGTTCGCCCGCCCATGGTCAGCGAGAGTAAAGTCCGCATGGAATGCCGCGTTCTGGAGGTTAAGTCACTGGGGTCCGATCCCGGGGCGGGTAATCTCGTGATCTGCGAGGTGCTGTGCATGCATATTTCGGACGCTGTTTTGGACGACTCCGGCATGATCGATCAACGTCGTTTGCGCCACGTCGCCCGCCTTGGCGGAGACTGGTATGCCGAGATTTCTGCCGCCAATCTTTTCCAGGTCTTGAAGCCCAATACTTTGTTAGGGATCGGTATCGACGCTCTTCCCCTTTCCATACGGCATAGTTCCGTGCTCACGGGGAACGACCTGGGTTGTCTCGCGAATGTGCACTCATTCCCCGTCATCGACCCTACCTTCCGCGACGAGCGCCTTTCTTCGATCCTTCTCTATTTCAGCATATCTCCCGACGAAATGGAAAAAGAGCTTCACATCTATGCGGCCTCTTTGCTCCGCGCTGGTCGGGTGCATGAGGCCTGGCAGGTGTTGCTTGCATCCCCTTAGGTCTACCGCGCCTTTGGCTTGAGGGAGTATTCACTGCCGGTCTTCCTTAGATGGCAGCGCAACTAAGGATGAGCCACCGGGAACGACATGGTAAAGCGCGTTTCGGAGCCTTCTATGGAATAGACGTCCAGGTTCCCGCGGTGCATCTTCATAATGTTACGAGAAATGGAGAGACCGATGCCGGAGCCATCGGCGCGCGTGGTAAAGAAGGGGATGAATATCTTGTCAAGGTTTGCCCGAGGGATTCCCTTTCCATTATCGATCACTTCAATGTAGGTGCGCTCGTCGTCCTTTCGGAAGCGTAAAAAAATCCGCGGCTCCCGCGCATCTTTAACCGCGTAGATGGCATTGGTGATCAGATTGATCATGACCTGTTCGATCAGCTTGATGTCGAGGTCCACGAAGTATCGCGGTGGGACTTCCCCCACCTCCAAAACGATGCCCTGCCTGTCGGCCAGGGGTTTCATGAGGGTCCTGATCCCGGTAAAAAGCTCGGCCAGCAGGTAGGGCTCGGGTTGTGGAGTGGGCAACTCGGCTACCATCCGGTAATCCTGTACGAAATTCATCAGGCCGTCGGAACGGCGCTTGATGGTACCCGCAGCAAGGCGCATGTCCTCGATGTCTTCGGAATCCAGCTCCTTTCCCTTTTGGTCCATCATGTCCTTGATCGTTCCCGCGAGCGTGTAGATCGGGGTGATGGAATTGAGGATTTCGTGGGTCATTACCTCGATGAGCTTGTTCCAGGCTTCCATTTCCTTTTGCTCGACCTCCTCCTTGATGTCCTGGAAGGTGATGATCAGGTACTCCTCCTGTAAGAGCTGTATCACTTCGGTTTCCAGGGAAAGCAGGACTTTGGACCCGTTTATGTATTTTTCGGTGAAGCGCTTGCCGCCGCCGGAAATCTCCCGGACCTCCATGACGAAATCGGGGACGTGATCGGCAAGTCGGTGCCAGTAATAATATTCGGGGATCTGCAGGAGGCGATATGCGGCGGCATTGATGAAATGTATGGGTTCCCTGCCCGCGTCTTTTTCCAGGGCAGCCCTCGAGACGGTGATCACGCCGAAGGGGGCCCTTTCCATTACGCTTTTCAGGAGTTGGAAGACGGACTCCTTTTCCACCGTGATGGTTTTGTGCATTTGCACGATATCGTTGAAAGACTGGAACAGGGTCACGAAGGGTCGTCCGTACTTTTTGGGGCTGAAGTACACAGCATGGTCCCTGCCCTTGACCGCTTCTATGAAATTGTCCACATCCCTGGCCAGGCGGCGGGTGTAGAGAATAACCCCGTACATCAGCAGGATCGATACGATCCCCAGGGCCCCCGCCGTGAAATAGAGCTGAGTTTGGGTGAAAAGCAGGATGCACCCCAGCACCGATACAGTGATCAGCAAATAGCGCAACAGGAGCTGGACGTGGAAATGACGGAAAAAGGCCATTATGGTTTTACGGTAAAGGTAAAGGTACGGGTCCCGGGCAATTCACCCGTTCGATCCCTCGCTCACTCACTTTAGGCATGGGCATTGATGGATAGTCTGTTGAGGGAGCATTCCGGGCTGTCAAAAACGTGGGTTTCCGAAACCATTTTGTGAAGAAAGGCGTCCACCGCAGCCATTAAAGGAGGTGAAAGGGCGGAATCGAGTGCCGGTTGGGCAAAAACAGTACATGGAAGAACTAAACCTAGTATCCATACGTAGGTCCAATGGCATAGGCTTTCATGTCCGCGGTTGAAAAAGGTCATTGGGATACTTTAAATTAACCAAAAAACAAACAATATGTTAATTCAGCCTTCTTACCTGGACGACTAATCCGAATCCGGCCTTACTTTTATCTCCTGATTTCTACATCTCTTATTAAGCGCATTTGAAAACCCATACCTTCCTCTTTTCCTGCTTCCTTACCTCTTTTTCCCTTAATTGCCTCGCGCAAAAGAGCGACTCTCTCCAAAAGGTTACCGACTCCTTGAGGGAAGCCAGGCAGAAGGACCTGATCGACGTTTATCACCAGTTGTTCAATAAAAACGCTGCGCCCAGAGAGGAACAGAAATTCCACAACGCCCCTTTCCCTGCTGCCGGCTACACGCTTCAAACCGGATTTGCAGCCGTCATGAGCGATAACCTGGCCTTCTATACGGGGGAAATGACCAAATCTAAGGTGTCCGATGTTGCTACCAGTGTAACGTATTCTCAGTACAATCAGATCATTGCCCCCATACTCGCCGACATCTGGACCAAGGGCAATAAATACAACATCATTGCCGACTGGCGCTATATGAAATATCCCTCCACAACCTTCGGGCTCGGAGGGCATACGCAGTATTCGGATGGGTATACGATCGACTTTTCCTATATCAAAGTGCACACGTCCATACTGAGGAACGTAGCCAGAAACTTGTATGTCGGGCTGGGATATTACTATGACTATTTCTGGAATGTCCGTGAAGTAGACCCTCCACAAGGTGTGGTGACAAGCTTTGAAAAGTACGGGCTGACCAAAACGGTGCAGGCCTCGGGCCCCGCGGCACGGTTGGTGTTCGACAACCGGATCAACCCGATCAACGCCTATAACGGATGGTACGTGAATGTTGTATACCACCCAAGCTATGTGTTTATGGGAAGCGACAACAACTGGTCGATGACGCAGATCGACGTACGAAAGTATTTCAGCCTCCGGCCGGATCACCGGAATATACTGGCCTTTTGGAGCTTCAACTGGCTCACTACGGGGGGAAAGCCGCCTTATTTGTTATTACCCAGCACTGGCTGGGATGATAATTTTAATACGGGCCGGGGGTACATCCAGGGACGGTTCCGAGGCGCAGATATGACCTACCTGGAAGGCGAGGACCGTTTCACGATTTCCCGCAACGGCCTGTTCGGGGCCGTCGTTTTCGTCAACGTGGAGTCCTTCAAGAAGGATCTGGCCAGTCACTATAATGCCCTCGCACCTGGCTATGGGCTTGGCATCCGCCTAAAGCTCAATAAACACTCAGGCGCGAATATTTGCGTGGATTATGGGATTGGCAACGATGGGTCCAAGGGGTTTGCGGTGAACCTCGGGGAGGTGTTCTAATTCACAAACGAATACTTGACGATGCAATAGATAGCGCGAAGGCCGTCCCTCCAGTTGATCTTCTTTCCCTCCTCATAGGTACGGCCATAATAGGATATGCCTACTTCATAAATCCTGATTTTCGGCACTTTTGCGATTTTCGCCGTCACCTCGGGCTCAAAGCCAAAACGCTTTTCCCTCAGGTCCAGGCCTTTGAGGTATTCTGACTTGAAGCACTTATAGCAAGTCTCCATATCCGTCAGGTTCAGGTTATTGAACATATTGCTCAGGAAGGTCAGGAAGGCGTTTCCGATGCTGTGCCAGAAAAACAGGATGCGATGCGGTTTGCCTCCCATGAAACGGCTCCCGAACACCACGTCCGCCACACCGTCTCTCAGGGGCTTTAGGAGAATATTGTATTCGGAAGGATCATATTCCAGGTCGGCGTCCTGGACGAGGATAAAATCCCCAGTGGCCGCCTTGATGCCCGAATGAATGGCCGCGCCTTTGCCCTGATTACGCTCGTGGCGGATATATCTGAGTGAGGAGTCATGGGTCTCGATGTAGGCGAGCAACACCTCTTCCGTCTTATCTTTTGAGCAGTCGTTAACCACGATGATTTCCTTTCGAATACCGCCTGTAAGCTCCACAGCCCTAACCTTGTCCAGGATTGTCGTAATGGTCCTTTCTTCGTTATAGGCCGGGATGATGATGGATAGAATCATGAGCCGCAAAGGTAAGGTCGGCGCGCCTTTCATTTGGCCGCTAAAATAATTTGCATAATTACTAAAATATTTAGTATTTTGGTCCCCCAATCATTTTTATGGAATCACTCTCCCCCAACTTTTTCGTGCGCGATATGCACGCCACCATTGACTTTTATGAGACACTCGGCTTTCAGGTCGTTATGACGGTCCCCGAAGCCGGACAGGGTCCCATGGTCTGGGCCATGATGAAGGCCGGCCAAGTCACCGTGATGTTCCAAACCTTCGATAGCCTGGGCGCCGACCTGGCTCCTGTCCGCAGGGAAAACGGTGGTTCCCTGCTGTTGTACATCAACGTCAAAGGGATACGGGACCTTTTTGCCCGGATTAAAGACAAGGTCGTCGTACTTCACGGCTTGAAAAAGACCTTTTATGGTGCCACCGAATTTTCCATCACGGACAATAACAATTACGTCCTGACTTTCGCGGAGGACGAAGGCGTCTAACACCCGGTTAATATGAACGCGCGAATGCTGCTGGTGGAGGGCACCTCCGGAGTCGGGAAGTCCACGCTGATCAAACACCTGCTCCGCAAGCACCTCCTGGAAGAAGACCGACCCAGGACGCTTCTGCACCTGAGCCAGGCCTACACCTATTTCCCGCTGGTTAATGAGCGCCTTGGGAAAAAGGAACACCGCGCCCATCTGCGCAAAATCCTATCCATGCTGACCTGGGAAAACGAAGAATGGACGCCCCGGAAGTGGTTCACCTTTTTTGCGTTGCTGGATACCTTGCACCTAACACAGGTTTTCCGCCCCGGCACGTTGACCTGGTCTGAAATGGGCTACGTGGACCGAAGGCTGGCCGACTGGGGGGTTCAGCTGGTCTTCCTCAGAGCCCGGCCCGAAACCCTTTGGCAAAGACTCATCGTCGAGCGCGGAAGCGACCCCCTTTATTTCAGCCAATATCAAAAGCCATACGGAAATAGCCCCGAAGCTGTGCATGCTTATTATGTCAAAGAGCAGGAAAGCCTGGAGTCGCTGGCAAAGCGATCGCGCATGGATATGCTCGTGCTGGAGGCCGAGGATATCTTGGAGGGGAATGTGGAGAAGGCGTATGAGGTTTGGAAAGGGTGAATATATATCTTTACTATATGAAAAATCACTCGATCAAGAATGGAGACGCCCTCAAAGAAATGAAGAAAATAGAAGGAGGAAAATTCGATCTCATCCTCACTTCACCTCCTTACAATATTGGCAAGTCCTATGAAACGAAAACATCCATTGAAAAATATCTGGCTACACAGGAAGAGATCATTAAAGAACTAGTGAGAACCTTATCGGACAAGGGGAACCTTTGCTGGCAAGTGGGTAATTATATAAATAGTGGCGAAGTGTTCCCCCTGGATATTTATTACTACCAGATATTCAAGAAATACGGGTTAAAATTGAGGAATCGGATAATTTGGCATTTTGGGCACGGGTTGCACGCGAGTAAAAGGTTTTCCGGTAGGTATGAAACGATTTTGTGGTTTAGTAAAACGGATGAATACATCTTCAATCTAAACGACGTTCGCGTGCCCTCCAAATATCCGGGCAAGAGACATTTCAAGGGTTCTAAAAGGGGGGAGCCTTCGGGTAATCCTTTAGGCAAAAACCCTAGCGATATTTGGGAAGTCATCGTACAGGATTTCGATACCCTTCTATGGAATATCCCCAATGTGAAGTCCAATCACCCTGAAAAAACAAGCCATCCTTGCCAATTCCCAATAGAACTCGTCGAGCGCTGCGTTTTGGCATTGTCAAGTGAGGACAGCTGGGTCTTGGATCCGTTCTCTGGGGCAGGATCTACGATAATCGGTGCCCTGAAGAACGATAGAAATGCGATCGGCATTGAACGGGAAAAGGAATATTGTCAAATTACTAAGGACAGGGTTAAGGCATTAGAGGCAGGAACAATAAAGACCAGGCCGATCAATAAAAAGATTCACGTCCCATCTGAAAATGATAAGGTGGCGAGAGTTCCCAAAGAATGGGAATTAAATAGACAATTGCAATGAAAATCGCCCAGGAATACAACCACTTAAATGCCAGGGAGTTTTTAATAGTCCATCACCACAAGACCTATAAGGAGATATTAAGCGTCATTGAGGATATTAAGGCGGAAGATCATTTGACAAAAGTCTCAGCAGAAAAGACAAAGATGGGGCATGTACTCTTCAATCCCTCCACCTTAAATATTGCCTTTAAAGAAAAACTCATTACTTATGGATGGAAAGATACCAGGCGGGATTTCTTCGTATCTACCGACCCGGATGTTGTAAAGCAACTCGAATCCCTGGAGTACGACGAACAAAAGAAATTATTGACTAAGTTGAAGCTTCCACTTCACGACTCCTACAATCAGACAGATTTTGTAAAGAATAAAATTGCCATCGAAGTGCAGCTCGGGAAATACTTCGCTGTAACCTATGATTTATTTGTAAAGCATCTCTCCTTCTACAACGCATCGATCATCGATGCCGGAATCGAAATTCTTCCGACAAAGGCCATGCAGCAAAGAATGTCGTCCGGTATTTCCTGGTTTGAAAAGGAAGTACACAACGTCTTGAGACACGGCCGGACAAATCCCCCTGTTCCAGTTCTGATGCTGGGTATCGAGCCCTGACTAAAATAATAAAGCAGTTGCTTTACAACTGCTTCATTTTCTGTGGTGTGGGGCGGGATCGAACCGCCGACACAAGGATTTTCAGTCCTTTGCTCTACCAACTGAGCTACCGCACCAGCGAAATATTTGGGTGGCAAATATATGGCTAATTTCCATACTCACAAAGGAATTTAATGCGCATCAGCTTGAGCTGCTCCCAGGTGTAGTTGCCGTCGGCAAGCTCTTCCTGGGCTACCTGAAGGGAGGACGTTTGGCAGCCTTTGAAGTAGTCGATGATTTCTTCCTGTTCGGTTTCGTCGAGGAGTTCGTCTATGGCATAATCCAACTTGAGTTTGGTGCCGCTGGCTGCTATGGTTTCCATCTCTTCAAGGAGAGCATCGAGGCGCAGGTCCTTGTTTTTGGCGATGGTTTCCAGAGAAATGCGTTTGTCGGTTTGCTGGATGATGTAGACTTTGTTGTTGTTCTTATTGACGACGCTTTTGACGACGAAGTCATCGGGACGCTCGATGTTGTGTTCTTCGACGTACCGGGCGATGAGGCTGATGAAGGGCTTTCCGTAACGGATGGCTTTGCCTTTGCTGCAGCCCTGGATCTTTTCGAGTTCTTCGAGGGTGATGGGGTACATGGTGGCCATGTCCTGGAGGGAGTTTTCCAGGAAGATCACGAAGGGGGGGAGGTTTTTCTTGCGGGCTTCGGAGAGGCGGACTTCCTTGAGCATCTCGAAAAGCTTTTCGTCGGCGACCATGGGGGTGGCGCCGCCTTCACTGCCTTCGTCGTCGTCGGCGTTGGCGTCTTCGAAAAGGTTGTTTATGATGATGGGGAAGGCGGAGGGCTTCTTCAGGAATTGTTCTCCCTTCCGTGTTAGTTTGAGGACGCCGTATTCTTCTATGTCCTTTTGGAGCAACCCTGCCAGTATGAGTTGATGGATCAGGGAGTTCCAGAAATGTTGGGCCTGGTCTTTCCCGATCCCGAATTCCTTGAGTTGGTCGTGGCGGTACATGACGACCTGGGGGGTTGCGGTTCCCTGGAGGATGAGGAATACATAATCGGAGGCGAAACTTTCATTGAGGGCGCGGATGACCTGGAGGACGCGCACGGCGTACTCTTTGGCTTCTATCTTTTCGCCGGGGTGGAGGCAGTTGTCGCAGTGGCCACAGTTTTCATCGGGATAGCCTTCCCCGAAGTAGCTCATGAGGATTTTCCGGCGGCAAACGCCACTTTCCGCATAGGCCACGGTTTCACCGATCAGTTGGCCGCCAACCTCACGCTCGCTGAGGGGTTTGTCCCTCATGAAGTGTTCCAGCTTGGTCACGTCCGCGTGGCTGTAGTAGAGAATGCACTTCCCTTCCATGCCATCCCGTCCGGCCCTGCCTGTTTCCTGGTAGTAGTTTTCTATCGACTTGGGAATGTTATAGTGTATGACGTAGCGGATGTCCGGCTTGTCGATTCCCATCCCGAAAGCGATGGTGGCGACGATCACTTGCACGTCTTCATTCAGGAATTGGTCCTGACGGTCGGCGCGGAGCTTTGCGTCCAGGCCGGCGTGATAGGCGACGGCCTTGATGCTGTTGGCCATGAGCATGTCCGCCAGTTCTTCGGTGGTTTTGCGGTTCAGGGTATAGATGATCCCGCTCTTACCTTTGTTTTGGGAGATGAACTTGACGATGCTTTTTATGGTTTGCTCCTTCTTTACCTTAGGCTGAATCTCATAATAAAGATTTGGCCGGTTGAAGGAGGAAATAAAGATGGCCGGGTTGCGCAGACCGAGGTTCTTGATGATGTCGCTCTGCACTTTGGGGGTAGCGGTGGCGGTAAGGGCGATGACGGGCACGTGTTCGCTGATGCGATCCATCATTTCCCTGAGGCGCCGGTATTCGGGCCTGAAATCGTGGCCCCATTCCGAAATGCAGTGGGCTTCGTCCACGGCAAAAAAGGAAATGGGGAGTTCGCTGAAAAATTCAAGGTTTTCGGCCTTGGTCAGGGTTTCGGGGGCGACATAGAGCATTTTCGTCTTCCCTTCAAGGAGGTCGCTCATCACTACCTTTTGCTGGGTTTTGCTCAGGGATGAGTTCAGGAAATGGGCGACGTCGTCCTTGCTGCTGTATCCACGGACCAGGTCAACCTGGTTCTTCATCAGGGCAATCAGGGGAGAGACGATGATGGCGACACCCTCGCTGAGAAGGGCGGGCAGTTGATAACAGAGGCTTTTGCCGCCTCCGGTGGGTTTGATGACAAAAGTATCTTTTCCAGAAAGCAAACTTTCTATGATGGCTTCCTGATTTCCCTTGAATTGGTTGAATCCGAAATACTCCTGAAGCGATGCCTTTAATTTACCATTGGTGGGCGCAGGTTTGATCCGGGCGCCCGGGGCTGTTTTTTTTGCTGTTGCCATAATGCTTCCTTCACTTCGATTTTCAAAACAACTTCTTGCTGGTGTTAGGTAGCGATCTGGACGTTGTTAGAGGTATGCAAAAATGTTAAAAATGTTAAAGGACGGTGGTCGGCCTTTTGGGGGAACGAAGTTACTGAAAAAGGGGCACTTTCCACCTGAATATAATATTTTTGTCCCACTTATACAATGGATAAATTGTCGATACGTAGCATCGCTGTCAGGACCATAGAAATGGAAGCCGCCGCCATCAGGAGCCTGGGGGCTCTCGTTGATGATGATTTCGACCGCGCAGTAAATGCGCTACTTGAGCTCAAGGGCAGATTTGTGATCAGCGGCGTGGGCAAAAGCGGCCTGATTGCACAAAAGCTGGTGGCCACCTTCAACTCCACCGGTACTCCATCCATCTTCCTTCATGCTGCCGATGCTATACACGGAGACCTGGGCATGGTGCAGCCCGACGATATCGTGATGCTCATCAGCAAAAGCGGGCATTCTCCGGAGATCAAGTGGCTGGTTCCCCTGATCAAGAATTTCGGCAACACGCTCATCGGGATGGTGGGCAACCGGGATTCTTTTCTGGCGACCGAGTCCGACCTCGTCCTCGATACGACGGTGGACCAGGAAGCCTGTCCCAACAACCTGGCGCCCACCACCAGCACCACGGCACAATTGGTCATGGGAGACGCCCTGGCGGTATGCCTGATGGAAATGAGGGGCTTCAGCAGTGAGGATTTTGCGAAGTTCCACCCCGGTGGCACAATTGGGAAGCGCCTTTACCTGAGGGTGTCTGACCTGTTCGGCCAAAACGAACGGCCGGTGGTGAAACCGGACAGCAGCCTCAAGGAAGTGATCCTGGAGATATCCGCCAAGCGTTTGGGTGTCACGGCGGTCTTAGAGGGCAATCGTCTTGCGGGTGTGATCACGGACGGGGATCTGAGGCGTATGCTGCAAACCACGAATTCGCTGGAAAATGTCCACGCCAAAGATATAATGACATCACAGCCCAAGGTGATCCAACCCGAAGCCCTGGCGGTAGAGGCCCTGGACCGCATGCGCACATTTGATATCTCCCAATTAATCGTGACCAACGAAAACAATGAATACCTTGGCGTGCTACAATTGCACGATCTAATCAGGGAAGGCCTTATCTAAAAGAAGGAAAAATGAACAATCAGTACTACGTGGTGATCATGGCGGGCGGGATTGGAAGCCGGTTCTGGCCCAAGAGCAGGACGAGCCATCCCAAACAATTCCTGGATATCCTCAATGAGGGGCAAACCCTCATCCAAAGCACCTACAACCGGTTTCAACGGTTCATCCCCCCTGAAAATATTTTCATCGTCACGACCAAGGAATATGAAGGGCTGATCAAGCGGCAACTCCCGACGGCCAGACACGAAAACATACTTTACGAGCCTTCCCGGAAAAACACGGCGCCTTGCATTGCCTACGCGTCTTACAAACTGGCACTGACAAACCCCGATGCCAAACTGATTTGCGCCCCGGCCGACCATTTGATCAAGGACGAAGACAACTTCCAGCGTGTGTGCATGAGGGCCCTGGACTTCGTGGATCACCTGAATGCTTTCATCACCCTGGGCATCAAACCAACCTATCCCAATACGGGATATGGATATATACAACACGACATCCTGGCCGCAGCGGAAAACATTTACAAGGTGAAGACCTTCACGGAAAAACCTAACCTCGACCTGGCCAAGACGTTTCTGGCTAGTGGAGACTTCCTCTGGAATGCGGGTATTTTCGTTTGGAAGGTCAAAAATATCATTTCCGCTTTTGAAAAGTACCTGCCCGAAATGCATGACCTGTTTCAGGGAGAGATTTCCGAATTCAATACCCCGGGCGAAGAGGCGGCCATCGAACGCATTTACCCCCAGTGCACCAATATATCCATCGATTTCGGAATAATGGAAAAAGCGGATAACGTATACGTCATCCCTTCTTCGTTCGGCTGGAGCGATCTGGGCACCTGGAACAGCGCTTATGAGAACCTGGAAAAGGATTACCTCGAGAATGCCGTGGTGGGCAGCAACGTCGTGATCATCGATTCAACACATTGCATGGTGCAGGCGGATGAGAAGAAGTTGCTGTTGCTACAAGGACTGGAAGACTTTATTGTCGTGGACACCAACGATGTGCTGCTCATCTGTAAGAAAGATAAGGAACAGGAAATAAAAGAATACGTGTCGGAAATAAAGAGGAAGAAAGGGGAAAAGTACCTTTAAACCAGCGCCGCCAGGCGAAGCCGGAATTCAGTTCTTGCTGCTAAGGAAGAGGAAAGGCTTGAGATCGCCGCGGTTCACCACCTTGAGGATCTGCGTAGGTTTATCCAAAATTTTATACCGGTTCAAATCAATAACTTCATACGCGCGGGTGAGGCTCCGCTCGTACGAATGGATGTCATACAACATCTCGTATAGACGTTCCAATTCCAGGTCCAGGGAACGTTGGTTAACGTAGTCGTGTTTGAAGAGTAATAGCAAGTCTCTCTTATTTTTCATAACCTGGATGGATTTAGTATCCTACCATCCCTTTCTTACTGGGACAGCCGCAACCTTTCCGGGAAGAACTACAGCTTACAAGCGCTAAACAACAAAATAAGAGTAAACCGGCGAGGATTTTTTGCGACGTCTTCATAATAGGGAGTTCTAAATTAACTATTTTTCCTGATAAACCAAGTATTTGTGAAAAAACAAGACCCCGGCCCATTCCGTATTCTAGTGGCTCCGCTGGATTGGGGGTTGGGGCATGCTACGAGATGTATTCCCCTGATCCGTTATTTCCAGCAGCGCGGCTGCGAGGTCTGGATCGCCGCCGAGGGAAAGACCCAGCATCTTCTGCAACAAGAATTTCCCCAACTTACCTATCTCCACCTGAAGGGCTACAAAATCCGCTATGGTTCAAGCAGGGCAGCCCTCGTAGGCCAAATTACGCGAAGTATTCCGCGTATTTTGCAAACGATTCGTTATGAAAACCACTGGCTCCGGGAGGTTGTTAGCCGCTTCCATATTGGTGCCGTGGTCTCAGATAACCGTTTTGGCCTATATTCCCGCTCCGTTCCTTGTGTCTACATCACCCACCAGTTGGCGATCAAGGCACCCGGTCCGATCCAGCCCTTTCTCCAAAAAATTCATTATTCCTATATCCGCCGTTTCAACGCTTGCTGGGTCCCTGATTACGCCGACTCCCCTTATTTATCCGGGGAATTGGGACACCCGAAAGTGTTGCCTCCGGTACCGGTCCATTACCTGGGACCCTTGTCTCGCCTTGAGAAAAAAAGCCGGCCAATTCACCATTCACTCCTCTTTATATTATCAGGGCCTGAACCTCAAAGAACGCTATTCGAAGATCAAATATTGCGCCAGTTGGAGGGGTCGGACCGTACCGCGTTGTTGGTTAGGGGACTGCCCGGAGGAGGGGCCCAAGGGGATGCCATAAACCGACTACAGGAAGCTGGGCGTCTGGTCGTATATGACCATCTCCCTGCCGCGCCCTTGGCGGAACTCATTGCCTCTTCTGAATGGATCATCTCGCGGGCGGGGTACACCACTGTAATGGATCTTGCCCTGCTTCAAAAGAAAAGTATCCTGGTGCCGACCCCGGGTCAAACGGAGCAAGAATACCTGGGTAGGTACCTTCATGGACAGGGGATATGCTACACCGTATCCCAATCCGGATTTTCTCTGGAGGATGCTTTGTATAAGGCCTCCGCTTTTCCCTATCATTTTCCAACCCCACGCGAAACAGAAGACTATGCCGCAGTCGCGGGTAAATGGCTGGATTCCATCCGTTCATCATTCTTTGACGGGGGACTGAACCATTAATCATTATCTTGAAATTCTCTAAAAATTCATGACTGACATGAGAAAATTGCTATTCACCCTGGGCGCTTTGCTCGCGCTTGCCCCATTGCGAGCTCAGGAAACATTCCCAGTGAACGGGGTGGCGGACAACAGGGACAGGTGTTATGCCTTTACCCACGCCACCATAGTTAAAGACGGGCAAACCACCCTTACCGACGCCACCCTCCTGATCAAAAAGGGAAAGATCATCTCGGTGGGGAAAGCCGATATACCTTCCGATGCGGTCGTCATCGATTGTACCGGAAAGTACCTCTATCCTTCCTTTATCGATTCGTATTCGGATTACGGCATTCCCGCCCCTCAGCGCGATGCGCGAAATGCCACGCCGGGGGCCTTCTTCCGGCTTCCTTCGCAGATCGAATCAAACCAAAAGGGCGCTTTCGGGTGGAACCAGGCAATCCGCACGGATGTAGACGCCTCCCGTTTGTTCAACGTGGATGAAGCCAAAGCGAAGTCGCTCCGGGAGCAGGGTTTTGGCACGGTCCTGACCCTCCAGAAGGATGGGATCGCTAGGGGCACGGGAGCGGTGGTGACCCTGGCCGAGGAAAAGGAAAACCTGGATATCGTAAGGGAAAAGGCAGCCGCCATATATTCCTTCAGCAAGGGGATTTCCACCCAAAGTTATCCCAGCAGCCTGATGGGGACCATCGCCCTGCTGCGCCAAACTTATCTCGACGCGGCCTGGTATAAGAACCATCCTGCCGCCGAAGGTGTCAACCTGAGCCTTCAGTATTGGCTCGATCAACAATCCCTACCCCAGATTTTCGACGCTTCGGACAAATGGAATGCCGTCCGGGCTGATCGGATCGGGAAAGAATTCGGGGTTCAATATATCATCAAGGGCGGAGGAAATGAATACCAGCGGATGACGGAAATGAAGGCAACGCACGCCACCTTCATCCTGCCCCTTGATTTTCCCGAGGCTCAAAATGTGGACGATCCCAATGACGCCCGTTTTGTTTCTCTGTCCGATATGAAGCACTGGGAGCTGGCTCCCCTCGAGCCCGGCTTATTTGAAAAGAACGATATCCCCTTTGCCCTGACCGCCGCTGACCTCCGCGATACCAAGACCTTTCTGACCAATTTGCGTAAGGCGATTGAATATGGCCTGAGCGAGGCCAAGGCCTTCGAGGCCCTCACTAAGGAACCTGCTACCCTCCTGGGTGTCTATGACAAGGTGGGCAGCCTGGAAGTAGGTAAGCTGGCCAACTTCCTGATCACGACGGGGCCCGTCTTCAATGAAAAAACTTCTATCGTGCAAAACTGGGTTCAGGGGATCCGGTACGATGTCAAGAATGCGGATTGGAAGTCTTTGGCTGGGACCTATGCATTACAGCTACGCGACGCCGCCGGCGGTAGCCAGTCGCTTACATTGTCTGTGAAAAGCGCTACGGCCGCAAGTATTATTACCGCCGACACGCTGACAGCCAAACTCACCTACGATGGAAAGCTGGTGGGACTCAGTTGGGCTCCCGGTCGGCGCGCCAGGACTTCGTTTCATTTGAGCGGAGCTGTTTCGGACAGCGTTTGGTCTGGCAGCGGTACTGATACGGCGGGACACCTTCTCGTCTGGACGGCTACCCTGACGTCGGTCGGCGGCCCCGCGCCGGATTCGGCGCGCCGTCGGATGCCCTTGCGCCTGGGAAAGATTACGTATCCCATGGACGGCTATGGTTGGGACAGCCTTCCCACCGCCGAAACCATCCTGATTAAAAATGCGCGGGTATGGACCAATGAAGCGGAAGGCCGCCTGGACAATACCGATGTGCTGATCCAAAACGGTAAAATCGCCGCCATCGGCAAAGGGCTGAACGCTCCCTCCGGGGCCCGCGTCATAGACGGGACCGGAAAGGAACTGACCCCGGGCATTA
The DNA here is from genome assembly GCA_964544695.1 of uncultured Chitinophagaceae bacterium. Taxonomy (GTDB): domain Bacteria; phylum Bacteroidota; class Bacteroidia; order Chitinophagales; family Chitinophagaceae; genus Dinghuibacter. Next base: position 73,570 of record CAZJDB010000187.1, on the reverse strand, counting down.
TCGATGAGCACTCGCATATTGCCGCCGCCTCTATCAACGAAGGCGCGCAAAGTGTCACCTCGGAAGTGCGCATAGGAGACAACCTGAACCCCGACGATATCAATATTTACCGGCAGTTGGCGGGGGGTGTTACCTCTTCCCATATCCTCCACGGCTCCGCCAACAGTATCGGTGGTCAGACGCAGCTCATCAAACTGCGCTGGGGCGTGGATGACGAGGCCCTCAAGTTCAAGGGCGCCGATGGCTTCATCAAGTTTGCCCTCGGGGAAAATGTAAAGCGGACCACGTCCACAAACAACAACCGCTTCCCTGATACACGCATGGGGGTCGACCAGGTATATGTGGATGCTTTTACCAGGGCGACCGATTATGAAAAAGCAATGAAGGGTCCCGATGCCAAGAACGTGCGCAGGGACCTGGAATTGGACGCCCTGGTGGAAATCATGGAACACAAGCGTTTCATCACGTGCCACTCCTATGTACAAAGCGAAATCACGGCGCTGATGCGCGTAGCCGAGCACTTTGGCTTTCGCATCAATACCTTCACGCATATCCTGGAAGGCTACAAGGTCGCCGATAAGATGAAGGCCCACGGCGCCAATACCTCCACCTTCTCCGATTGGTGGGCGTACAAAATGGAAGTCCAGGATGCCATACCCTACAATGCTTCCCTGCTGCACCAGATGGGCCTCAACGTTTGTATCAACTCAGACGACCCCGAACAGGCCAGGCGCCTCAACCAGGAAGCGGCCAAGTCGATCAAATATGGAGGCATGAGCGAAGAGGATGCCTTCAAGATGGTCAGCCTCAACCCGGCCATTGCATTGCATGTCCAGGACCATGTCGGCAGCATCAAGGTGGGTAAGGACGCCGACGTTGTCCTGTGGAGCGACAATCCCCTGAGCGTATATGCCCGGGCCCTGACCACGATCGTGGATGGAACCGTTTATTATGACGTGGACAGGGATTTGGCTTTGCGCCGTCAGATCATTGCCGAGCGAACCCGCCTGATTGCCAAAATGCAGGCAGAGCGGAACCCCGCGGAAGGGGGTGCGCCCGGCGGAGGGTTTGGTCGCAGACCCCGCCCTTCGTACCAGGTTATCCTGAGCTGCGGAGACCATGAGGAACACAATTCTTTGATCACCGTTGACTACGACGCAGACGACCTTTCGGGCGACGGCGCAAACACCGACAATTAATAACTCCAATCGACTTTATATGCGCAAACATTATATATCGCTTCTCCTGGCTTTATTTTCCGTGGGCACCTCCTTTGGCCAGGCCGATGTCTACCCGGCTTCCCCGGAGAAAGGGAAAATCTTCATCGTCGGGGGGACCATCCACGTAGGTAACGGCACCGTTATAGAAAACGCCACCGTCGAAGTGGACAACGGGAAAATCGTGGCGGTCGGTACAGGCATCACACCCGGTGCGGGGGACAAGGTAGTGAACGCCGCCGGCAAGCAGGTCTATCCGGGCCTGATCCTGCCCGTGACAGACCTGGGACTCAAGGAAATCGCCGAGGGCGTTCGCGGAAGCAACGATTTCGAGGAACTGGGCGACCTCAACCCGGACATCCGTTCCATTGTGGCTTATAATACCGATTCCAAGATCATCAATACGCTCAAAGCTAACGGTATCCTGCTCGCAGGCGTAACCCCGGAAGGGGGCTCCATCAGCGGCTCCTCCACGGTCGTGCAGCTCGACGCCTGGAATTACGAAGATGCCGCCTACGCATTGGACGGAGGCATCCACCTGAATATGCCCAGCTTCATCAGCCGTCCCCGTCGTTTCGGTGGAGGCGGAGGGGGCTTCCCCCGCCCCGAGGCAGGAGAGGATCCGACGGCGGCATCGCTGCAAAAGGTAGAAGAACTGAAGCGCTTTTTCCGAGAGGCGCACGCTTACCTCGACGAACCCACGCATCCCCACACCAACATCAAATTCGAAGCCGTCCGGGGATTGTTTTCGCACAAGCAAAAGCTATTCGTCCACGCCGAACAGGTCAAGCAAATGCTTATTGCCATCGATTTTGCCAAGGAATTCGGATTCGATGTCGTCCTGGTGGGCGCCAGCGAGTCCTGGCAGATCGCGCCCCTGCTGGCCGCCAACCATATTTCGGTCATCCTGGACCAGGAACACGCGCTGCCTGCCACGGAGGACGACGATGTGGATCAGCCCTTCAAAACACCGGCTGCGTTACAAGCGGCGGGCGTTCTCTTTGCACTCAACGACCGGCACGATGAAAGCCGTTACCGTAACCTGTCCTTCAACGCAGGTACGGCTGCAGCTTACGGACTCACCAAGGAGCAGGCATTGCAGGCCATTACGCTGAATTCGGCCACAATCCTGGGTATTTCCGATAGGACGGGATCGATCGAGGTGGGGAAGGATGCGAATATCATTATCAGCGAGGGGGATATCCTAGATATGCGGACGAGCATCGTTACTTATGCGGTGATCCAGGGTCGCGAGGTTTCGCTGGATAATAAGCAGAAGCAGCTTTACGAACGATATAAGTATAAGTATGGGCTGAAATAGCTTTCGCCGTGCCCGCGGTGCTTGAGGCCCCTGGCATTTACTTGCCGGGGGCTTCTGCTTTTGGATAGTCGAAGAACCAAAACTCCTTTTTCGCGTTTTTGAAATCTTTCCAGCGATCGACTTTTATCGCAAAAACGCCGCAGGTGGGCATGTTATCCACGCGGACCTCAGTCAGCTCGTTGACGAAAGCCGTGATGCCGGGATTATGTGAAAAAATGGAGATGCTGTCCTTGTCCTCGGGCAAGTGCGTCACGACATCATAAAAAACGGCCACCGGGGCGTGGTAAAGCTCGGCGATATAGAGGATTTGATTTTGTGGTTTTTCCCAGGTTTCGGCGAATAGTTGGGCGGTTTTTTTCGCCCTTTTCGCGGGACTGGACACCAGGAGATCGGGGATGCCGTGGCGTGCGGCGACGCGCGCAGCCATATCCGGCGCATCGCGGGTGCCCCGGCCACTCAAGGGACGTTCAAAGTCGTTGAGATCTTCCCAATCCCAACTGCTTTTGGCGTGACGGACGACTAACAGGCTCTTCATGAGCCAAAGTTAATATCCGCGGACGTTGCGTCCTTCAAAGTAATTCAGGAATGCCTTGTTGACGACGCGGTTTCCTCCAGGCGTGGGGTAATTGCCCGTAAAATACCAGTCTCCCAGGTTGGTGGGACAGGACTCGTGAAGGCTTTCAATGGTCTGATAAATCACCTCAATGGGGATATTTACCTCGGGGGGCGTGATCAGTTCCGCGATCTTTTTGCTGATTTCTTCCGGGGTAAAGGGCGCATAAATATTCCGCACGAGGTTCACGGTATGGAGGGCATTGTTGCGCTGGAGCTCCTTGATGGCTTTGTAGGTGTCCCCCAGGACGTCTTCCATTCCCCTGTCCTTCAGCAGGGCAATGGCCGCCTGGAAGGCAATGAAATCCCCTAACTTACTCATATCGATGCCATAACAATCGGGGTAACGGATTTGGGGTGCCGAAGAAACGATGATGATCTTGGAAGGCTCCAGGCGGGAAAGCATGCGGATAATGCTTTCCTTCAAGGTCGTCCCCCGGACGATGGAATCATCGATCACCACCAGGGCATCCTGATTCTTCCGGACCGTTCCGTATGTAATGTCGTAGACGTGCTGCACCATTTCATTTCTGCCCGCATCCTCGGTAATGAAGGTCCGCATCTTCACATCCTTAATAGCGATCTTTTCCACCCGGATGCGCCGGTTCACCATTTCGGACAGCTTTTCCTCGTCGAAATCCTTTCCCCAGGACTGGATGCGCTCGACCTTGATCTTATTCAGATAAGCCTCCATCCCTTTGAGCAGGCCATAAAATGCCACCTCGGCCGTATTGGGTATAAAGGAAAAGACGGTATTCTTCAGGTCATGGTTGATCGACTTCAGGACGTTCTCACTGAGATGCCTGCCCAACGCTTTCCTTTCCTTATAAATCTTTTCGTCGTTGCCCCGTGAAAAATAAATCCGCTCGAAGCTGCACGCCTTCCTTTCGCGTGGCTCTAGGATCTGCTCGATTTCATATATCCCGTCAGCGTGCACGATCAGCGCAGTGCCGGGCATGAGCTCCTGGACCTCGTTTTCACCGACGTTGAAGGTCGTCCGGATAGCCGCCCTTTCGGAAGCCGCAACAATCACGTCGTCGTTTATGTAGTAATAGGCCGGCCGGATTCCATTGGCATCCCGCATCACAAAGCTTTCCCCGTTGCCGATCAGGCCGCCGACAGTGTATCCGCCGTCGAACAAGGTCGCGGCTTTTCTTAAGACGCGGCTTACGTCCATGTTTTGCGGGTTTTGCTCATCCTCCTTGACCAGGAAATGGTGGATGGTCTCCAGCATGGCTGCCAGGTCGCTCTGGCGCTGGAATTCGCCCGGATCCATGTTGATGAGAGAAAACAGCTCTTCGGTATTGACGAGGTTGAAATTCCCCGCCATCACGAGGTTCTGAGCCTGGATCGTATGGCGTTTGATAAAGGGATGGCAAAATTCCACATTGTTCCTGCCCTGGGTCCCGTATCTAAGGTGGCCCAGCATGACCTCGCCCAAGGCTTGAATATGCCCTTTTACGATGTCCGGGTGCTGTAGCAGGTCCGGTTGATATTTTTCTAACTCGGTGATTTCCTTTGAGATCTGCGCAAAAATGTCGGCGATTGCCCTGGGTTCATTGCTTCTGAGGCGATATAGAAAGGGGTTCCCGGGTTCCGTATTGAGTTTGACGGTTGCCAGCCCCGCCCCGTCCTGGCCACGGTTGTGCTGCTTTTCCATCAGCAGGTACAACTTGTTCAGGCCGTACAATACAGTACCGTATTGCTGCTTGTAGTAAGAAAACGGTTTCCTAAGGCGGATGAATGCGAGACCGCATTCATGTTTAATCTCGTCGCTCATGGAGCCGCAAAGTTACAGCTTTATTTCTTTTTGGAGGGTAAAGGGGGTGTTAAAGCCTTCCTGGCCCTTACGGGCCCTTCCGGGCGTCAAAAAATCGGTTGGGTCGTATCCGTGGGTTTCGTACTTTTGCACCCCACCGGCGGAAGTTGGTGGTTTTTGACTCCGTAGCTCAGTTGGTAGAGCAGCTGACTCTTAATCAGCGGGTCCAGAGTTCGAGTCTCTGCGGGGTCACCAGGGCAAAATGCATAATCCTCATAACTAAGTAGTTGTGGGGATTTTTTTATTTTGGGTAAAACATAGGTAAAACATTTTAACCAGGGAGATTGGGGCAGATATTTGGACCGCTATTGAAAAATAACGCCATTTAATATATAAGGGAGGCAAAAATCCTTCTTCATTCCTCAACCCGTAAAGGAGGCCTATAGAAGCCAGTATATAGACGCAAACAAAGGCTCAATTTTATTCTGTAATACTTTTCTCAATTTGACCGGGGGCAGGGACCGGGGGCCTTTCTGAGGGGGCAGTGCAGTGGTAACTGGATTTGATTACGCGCACATATATCGGATACGGGGGTATAACCGGAACTGATTATTAGAGCAGTCCTTCTACTGTCCAATAATGTAATTAGCTTACAGACAATAAGACTATATCCTTGTAATCATCAAAGTTCTTCCTAAACAGGTTATCAATTTTCCCGTAGATACCTTTTAAGCTATCTAAAATATCATCTTTCAAGGCCTCCTTTTTGAATTCGTTAACAACTACAGTATAGTCGTTATGTCCTCCCAAATTTGAAATAATGCTAAAGCAAATTTTAAATTTAGATGTTATTGAAAGCCCTGAAAATGGTGCTGAAATTGAAGTAACGACCTCGCCCTCCAGGTCCTTAGATACTGCTTCAACAATTTGGTATATGTTTCTATAAACTGCCCTTTCCATAAATCTATGGTTTTTATACTGTCAAAATTAATAAATTGAGTAGGTATAGCATACAATCGTTAAGCACATTTACTCCCCAATGAAGTACCCCTCTCACCCGGTTGAAAATATTGAAACCGTAAAGAATATACTTACAAATTCATGAGTTAAAAATGGCCTTCTATGCGTTCTATTGCCTATATAATTAATCAACATAGGAAATATGAAATTGCAAAGAACCCACCCGATGAAAACCTTTGTATTGCTTTCTCTCTTGTTTATGGCTTGCAAAAAGGGATCGTCCCCAAATTCAGGAAATAATGCACAAGTCAAGTACGAAGTGAAAGTTACCAATACCTCAAATTGGACAGGTAATTATTTGGATGCTACAGACGCCTTCACACTAGTACAGTCTCAACCTTCAAATGACTGGACGGTATCCTTTACAAATCAAATCCCGTCCGCAAGGTATTTACAAGTACAGGTAATGAGTATTACCCCCGTTGATCCAAATTCTACGGTTAGCGCTATAACAACAATTTATGTAAATGGAAGTATTGTCAAATCTGATACTGTAAGCGGCTATGTGGAACAGATAACCCTTCCCCTTTCCCAATACTTACTACAATAAAATCGTCAAAATCATTTCCTAATGTTTGCTTTTCCTTGCCCTCTTTGACCCACACCTGCCATTAGGTAAGTAGCCCCCTTTTGCTTCTAGTTCTTTATTTATAAGGTCATAAACTTCATGAGGTTGGACTTGGATTAGATTAGCCATTCTGTAAATGTCATTGCAAGTAAGCCTTCTTGGGTGAATTACCTGTCCAGCAAAGGTCATGTAATTCCAACCAAGGTCTCTACATACAACACTCTTTGGTATTCCGGTGAATATCTCTGAGAAGTAGTTAAATCCCCCTGCTTTGATTGCAATTGCAATCAACCTATACCTTTCATCCCTTACAAACTGTTGTGCCTCAGTGGTCCTCATTTATTCGTTATTTCCCGTATTAGGGTTAAATGCTCGCGGTTTCTTTCGCTTGGCAATCCTGTACCTTACTTCGGCATTCATCAAGGTTAGCAATTTGTCCGGCTCTATTTCAAACCTATCTGCCATCCTGAATACATCCAACAATGTAAACCGATGTGGGTGAATAATCTTGCTAGTAAAAGTGGAATAGTTCTGTTTCATATCCCCCGCCAGGATTGATCTTGGGATATAATAGAAAATCTCCGTGAATGTTTTTATGTCTCCTCCCTCAATCAGTCTGTGAACCACCTTGTACCTTCGGTCTTTTGACATTCCTAGTTTTTTTTGGTTGGGTTTTATTGGCCTCAATATCCATTAATACAAGATCGGCCAGGGCCTTCGGCTCAATGTCTATTAATTTAGCCAAGCTCACTATATCCCTGAATTGGAGCATTTCAGGTTTGTTAACCTTCTTGGAAAATCGGTCATAATGCAGGCCCAGGTCAATTGCAACATTAGATCGAGGTACAATATAAAAGATGTCCTTTAAGGAAGTTAAGTCTCCTGCCTTCCAAACACTTTGTACATATTTGTATCGAGTATCCGGCATAATTGTTATTTTATATCCCTAAATCCTCTATTAAAGAGGCTTTTAATTTTGCTACTAATTTGGGGTCAACCTGTTTTTCTATCCACGTATAAAGGACGGCCGGACTCATTCTTAAAAGAATAGAAAGCATGTAAACGTCACCTACTGTAAATTGGGATGGATCGAGTAGACGTTTGCTCAAGGTATTGTAGTTCAACTGCATATCCTTAGTAAGAACAGTAATTGGAACGAACCGTTGAATGTCCCTTGTATCAATATTGCCTTTTTTAATTGCAGCCCGTAGAAGGGTATAAGGTGAGGGTTTTTTCATTGGATTAATATTTACGCCATGCACTTTCCGACTTGTCTCCGCAATAGAGGGCAAGCATGATGAATGCAAAGGCTAGTTTGTAATTATGGTACCGTATGTAATCAAATGCTACGACGAAACATGCACAGATAGTTAGCCACCAAAGGCAAGCGATAAATTTGTACATGGTTAACCTTTGTGTTTATTGTAAAGAAGGTGGGCGGCTTCTATGAGCCTTTCCAGTTCATCAAAGAATGTTATTAATTCTGCTCTATGGTATAGCGTACCTAGGTCCTCATCACTTTGAGATAAGAGAGTATTAAAGCACATACGCAACACATCCCGGCAGAATTCGAGATCAAACCCGCTGTCAAAAAAGGCAGTAATTACTTTGGCCGGGTTTGCCATTTCCTCCCTTGTAAGGTAGAGGGGTTTATCGTTGGCAATAACGTATCGGTTTATATGTTCCAAAGTGTATTATTTAATGTCATGGTTGAGATAGGCACAAAAAGAGACACGGGTTAGTCCTTACCGATACCGAAGGGCTGCAACACCCATGATCTCAAATAAGGACGCCCGTGCCAAGACACAGGCGTATTTACCTTATTTTCCCGAGATCAATTTGAAAAGTTGCAGTTTTCGGTATCCGAGAATAAAGCAAACGCGCTCTAATATGTTATTAAGCTATTTCCAGCTTATATCTTTCTAATAATTAATGATTTAGGTATATGTACGATTTTATGGTTCAGAATACAAAAATACTATTATTCTCGAAAAAAGTATATTATAACTCAATTTTATTTTTAGTTCATCCACGGACCTTGTACCCAAATATTCTATATGGACGATTATCCAATAGAACTTAGGAAAATGGGAGCAAGGATGCGAGCAATAAGAAAGCATAAGGGATTAAAGCTCCTAGACCTAGAGACAAGTACAGGTATATACGATTCTGAACTCAGTAGAATTGAAAGAGGCCTTGTTAAAGTTGAGGTACATACCGTTTTCAGAATAGCAAAGGCGCTCAAAGTGGAGCTTAAGGACATTTTTGATTATGATGGGCCATTGATAAACTATTAAAACACATTTTGATGCCCAAACCTTGCTAAAGCCACCTAAGTGGCTTTTCTATTATAGAGTACAATTTAAACACATGGCAAAAGATATAAGATATGAAATTTTAAAGACTCTGTTTGAGAATGAAAATGAAGTAGTCGATTTACGTCCAATGATTATGGACCTGATTAATAAAGGTCAGGCGTCAAGAACTAAGTTAAACACCCTTCTATACAAACTTAGAGAACAAAACCTTATTGCGTTCGGGCATATTGGAAGCCTAAATACAAAGGTCAACGGTGTCTATTTTGAGGATCATTTACCTATAAATGTAAAATTGGATTATTTGGGAATTGATGAATACCATAGGCTAAAGAAGCAATACTCTAATGATTCATCCCCCAATATGATAAGCATTGGTGGCAATTTCCAGGGAAACATTAATCAAGGTAATAATGCAACCGCGAATCAGACAAGCAATGAAGAATCCGCAGAAGGTCTTCAAATTGCTCATTCCACTCTAAAGGTCAGTAAAAAAATGCTTAATTGGGTGATTGCTACTGTTGTGGTAATGGTCCTAATTTTTTTGATACCATATTTAATATCTAAAAATGAATATAAGAAGCCGGTACTAAACTTAGACCAGGGTATTAAGTATGTTCAAATTGGAGACTCTTTTTTACTTGCATTTGAAATAAAAAATTTTGGCGACGCCACTGCAAGAAATTTAGAATTTAGGGTACTTAATCTTTATGAGAAGGATTCAAATATAGCTTTGGGGCCAATCCGGGAAGAAAAAGAAATTTCAGACCTTATAATACCCAAGGGGGGCACTTACACCTACTATTTAAATGTAAATACTAAAGACCCCAATATTGAGTGGGCCTCTGGGACTTACTATGCCTATTTTAGGTTAGCATATAATGGAGATAACGGGGATTCACTAGATACCTTAAGGCATCTTACCCTTGTACCATATCCCAATACAAATACAGTAATATTTGATTTGCATACGGATAAACAATATAAAATATATAATGTTCTTAAGCAGCTTCATTTATACTAACATTATTTCCTTCTTAACAGCTTCACAACATTCACAACCTTCACCCTGGCAATAAGTGAAGGAAGTGAATAACGTGAAGATGAAAACAAACATTTTAAAAAGGAAGCTCTAAACTATCCTTTTGTTCATGTACTACCTCCAATATGGGTTCCCTGAATACTGCTGCGTTAGGGTCTAAGCGTGGCTCCCCAAATTCCATGTAAAAACCCATGCCGGCATTTTTCCTTTCATCCTTAAACCCATATTTTCTAAGCCTTTTGGAAAACTGCACATTCTTTACTGGCATTCCACCACTTTCCTGGGTATGGTGCCTGTAGGATGCATAAATGGCCCTTAAATAATAAAATTGACCATTATTCTTTATCCGTCCTTCATTGATAAAGGTATAAACGCTGTCCGTTTCCAGTTTAAAGGCGTCCAAGGCCTCATCCACGATCGGACTAGGTGAAAATCCCTTATTTGCCATAAGCCTAGAGAGTCCTCCCAATACCCAATTAAATACTCCCGGCAATTCGTCAGCAATAATAGACTTAGCTAGGTTTGGGTCCCTTTGTCCTTCAGGAATTGTTACCCTAAATGGAACAATCAAGAAACGCCTAAAATAGGCTTCGTTGATCTCGACTTCACGGGGCAATTCATTACAATTAAAGCATAACTTCGCGTAATTCTCCATTATAAAAGACTGCCCATATTTTAGCCTACATTGTATTGGTTCGTTTGAAACAATCTGCTTAAACATATCCGGGCTCATTTTGGAACTTATTTCACTTCCATAGTTAAGGAGTTTGTCCGCAATTTGCGCCCGATTGTGTTCCTCTGCAAGATTAGCAAGGCTGTAATTGGCAACATTATCCCTGCCTAATAAGGCATTCATAATCTCGAAAAACACAGATTTACCGTTGGCTCCTGTACCTTGCAAAAGCAAGCACTTTTCCAATTTCAAATCCCTTATAAACACATAACCCATAAACTCAGCCAGAATGTTCTGCAATTCTTCCGCGGGAAGAACCTCATTTAAATACTTCTGAAATTTGGGAGCTTCCGCATCCTCCTTGAATTCAAAGGGTAATTGGTACTTAAGGAAATCTTCCATTCTGAATTCCCGTAGGCCACAAAAGGTTTTTGAGAATTCAAAAGTCCCGTTTTTTAAATTTATTAAAACTCTGTCTTTTTCAACAACGGGCTCCTCAAGATGGGCGCTGACATAAAACTGCTTTAAGAGGTTCTCGCGAAATGTGTAAAACTTTGAATCCATATAGGAAACTCCCATTTTATGAGCTGCCTCCCCTAAAAAACTCATGAATGTGTCCTTATCCACTCTAATCCAATATTGGCCATTATAGATATAGATAAAGTCATAGTGGCGGGCTAGTCCCCAACCTCTACTTTTTGCCAAACCTAGGAGGTTATCAACTGTTGATACAAGGAAATGCTTCTGTTGGAGCTTTTGATCCGCGTCGAGATGTTCACGGAAGTCGATGGGTTCAATTTCCTTTAATAATCCGTTTAGTACATGCCTAACATTCATATTTATCACTTCTGTATAGGCCAATTTTGCTTGCTCCCCAAATCCGGGAGCAGGAGCTTCTTCCAATTTCATTTTTTAATTTTTATTTTTAAGCGCATAGGCTTTTATACTATGCTGGTTTATGAATTTATTTACTGCTTGTTCTGTATAGGTAATTTTTCGGCGTACCTGACTAAATTCAATGAGGCCTTCATCCCTATATTTTTGTAGGGTCTTTGAAGAAATGTTTAGCTTCTCACATAGGCCCTTGTTATCATAGACCCTAGATTCCTCCCTATAGGGGCGCAGTTCAGCAAGCCATTCTAATAACCTGTCCATTTTCCTGTCCAATTGCTGAAACTCGTCAGCAGTAACTACGTGTACCATAATTTCATATTATTTTATAATACAAAATTATACTCATACGACTTGATTATCAAGCGAATGTAGTGCATAGTAGTGCTAAATCTGGTGTGTAGTGCGTATGATGTAAGCGGGTATTATAGCCCTGTAGTGAAGTTTTTATTACATCAGTAGTGTATCGTAGTGCAAAAATTGAGACTATCGTAAGGGTGGGGAAGGGGGGATGGGTACCGCACAATTATTCAATACCTTATTTATGGGGTCCCTTCCTTTTTTAGCAATGCCCTCATTACCCCGAAAGTAATCGCCGTCTAATTCTTCATCTTTTATTGTGAAATTGAATACTGTAGCCCTGTGTCGGTTTTCTTCACTAATATACCCGGCATTCACTAAGGCAGTAATCAGGTATCGAAGTTGATTTTGATTAAACCGCCAATTGATTTTATTAGAAATTTGGCTCCCTGTAAAGGCAGCCCGGAAAATGTCAATACCACATTCACAAATCATGCCATTGGCAAGCAAGCTATTGTAAAGGGTCGAGATCGTCTTTTCTGGCATGTGTTTCAATATGATAAAGGCCTCTCCCCTTTCCATTACCCTAACAGGAGCAGGTACATTTGCAATCCGCCTAACGGTTGGGACCGCAGGTCTATCTGTCGGCTCCATTGGTCGCCTTACAATACCTTCCAGGGCTTGTTGATACCTAAAGAAAGGCCCAGGAAAGCGCTTCTTAATACGTTCCGTTAGCTGCTGCACAGCCTCCTTTGTAAAGGTAACCCCAGGGAGGCATTGGTCTAAATCGTCGTAGTAGGTGGCCTCAAATTCCCCCCTTTTGCCTATAGGAAAATCGCTATTGGGAATATCTTGTCCACAGGTAGCTTGTCTATTTTGTATATCCCTTTCCAATTCTTCAAACCTAGCCCCTACTTCTTCAAATAACCGTAATCTAATGTTGAAATACTCGGCATTTACATCCCCGGTATCGGGGTTTGCCACTAAAAGATTAATGTTTTTGTCTACGCGCATAATACGCTCTGTTATATCCGGCGTATAGAAGTGCAGATATGGTACTTGAAAGCTAAAATAAAAGGCACGGAAGGCCCAAAAGTCTCTTGAAGCGTAGTCCAGGTCATAGAATCTTGCAAAGACGTCCATAACTTTCCTTTATCTGTTAAATTTTTTCATGGCTTCTTGTGCTTCATTGTTTACGATTTTGGCGTAAATCATCGTTTCCCTAATGTTAGCATGACCCATTAGCTTCTGTACAACTTCTATGGGAATTCCATAACGGAGGGCAAGGGTAGCAAAGGTATGACGGCTTACGTGGAAACTTATTTTTTCCCGCACCCCTGCTTCGTTACTGATAACCTTTAAATTCTTATTGATATAAGCATTTGCCCGAGATATGGCTAGGTCAACTTCTTTGGGATTATCCAGGTCAAGGTCGTCAGGAAGCATTGGAAAGATAAAATTAACAGGCTCCCGTATAGCGCTGTACTTCCGTAATATCTCCAACCCCTTATTAGGGACTAAGATTGAAATTTGCTCCTTAGTTTTTTTGATGGTTGTATTAATGTTTGTCCCGTCAAAATCGGGCCACCGCAAAAGTAAAATGTCAGAAACCCTTAAACCCACATAGCAGCCAAATACAAACATATCCCGGTGTAGATCATTATAGGAATCCGGTTCAAAGTACACAGTCTCAATTGCTTTAACCTGCGCTTCAGTTAGTATTGCTTTTGAGGTTTTTTCGAGTTTGAATTCATACTGAATGAACGGGTTAATACTGGGATCGACAACGCCTAACTTGTAGGCGTCGTTAAAAATCTTCTTTATGTATTTCAAATCCCTTGTAACCGTATTGGTTCCGTTCCCACAGGTCTGCCTTAAGTACTTCTCATACTTTAGAATGAATGGGTAAGTAATTTCTTCAAAGGTTATAGCTGTCCCGTTGTTGTATTCCCTAAATTTCTGTATTATAGAGCGGTTTTTATCATAGGTTCCAATTGGCCCTGTTTTGTAGCTTTCCGTGACCTCATCGGCAAATGAAAAGAAATCAGTTGGGGCCTTTCCATAAATTTTCTCTTTGAGCCCCCTAGAGGTCATGGATTTTGCGTTCGTTTCAATTGCTGCAACCTCTCCTTGAAGTTCCGCCAACTTGTTGGAAATTAGGTTATTCAGCCTTGTACTATTGGGAAATGACGGCCTAACCCTTTTACGGGCATCATCCCAATCTTTAATGGGTATATACTTGCTCGATGAGATATAGACCGGCTTGCGATCCTTTATCATTCGGAAATAAATAGGGGCGGTTCCATCGGCTTTACGCTTATCCTGGCGTAAAACCACAGCTACGGAGGTCATTTTGAGTACGTTTTGTTTGTCTTAAGGTACAATTATTACTATTTTAGGCAGCCTTACAATAGATTGATATGCAGCCACCTATGTAAAGATAATAAAAGACTTTCTGTTTTGCAAGCTAGGGTAAACATAGGTAAAACATTTGCGTTATTCTGCTGCCTTTTAATGCCTTAGGCTTCTGGATCGAATCGGGCAAAACTCAAGCCCATAAAGCATTGGGGAGAAATAAGGAAAAATGGGGTAAAACCCGGGTGTTCTCTGCGGGGTCACACCTAAGGGCAAAATGGGTAGTCCTCATAACTAAGTGGTTATGGGGATTTTTTTTATTGGAAATTCATCAATTCCATTAAACTGATGTTTAAGGCATTCGCAAGTATATTTAGGGTGCTCAATGTAGGATTTACCTTACCTCTTTAGGTCTAAGCGTGGGGTAATTCGATTGCTTACAAATAGCCCATTTTTTTTAATTACATTTGGTAAGTAAATGACGGACAAGCAAGAAATACTATTAAAAAGGATTACAATTGTACCTGGCCTTATGGGAGGTAGACCTACTATCCGCGGGTTAAGATTCCCCGTTGGAGACGTAATGGAATTGTTGGCTAGCGGTCTCTCGGAAATAAAAATTTTAGAGCAACATCCAATCCTGGAATTGGAAGATATTCATGCCGCATTATTGTACGCATCTCTGAAAATGAAAAATACGATTGTCATTCATGCCACATGATTGGGAAGTTTGGATAGATACCAATATCTCACCGATTATTGCTAAATAGATAAACGATTACACCGAAATTCCTGCCAAATCATCCTATTCTCTTTCATTTCACTCACTGAGTGACAACGAGATTTTTACCCTTGCAAAAAATCAAGGCAACATAATTCTGGTATCTAAAGACAGCGATTTTGCTGAATTGACCAGCAGAAGAGGATCGCCTCCGCAATTCAAGAATTGACCTCCTCAGAAGTCGACATTATTGATATAGAATAATCAGGAACATCTTCCATGCATTTATTGAGGTTCGTCAAGCTGTTTTTTTATCCGCTCCAATTCCTTTACATCGATCTGGTCCTTAGGCCGATTAACGGCCTTTTTATTCGCGATGAGCTGGTTGATATGTAAAAAAGGGACCTTTATTCCGTCGATGTCTGCAAGGGAGGCCATATTTAAGCTTTCATCAAAACTGTACCCTTCACGGCATTTCATGTTTCAATATTTCCTCATCGAAAATATCCATTGGAATTACTTACTTAAAAAGGGCTTATGGGTAATTACAGCCTTTTTCAACGTTTGCTGAATCTTGTAGAGGCGCGTGGCGTATAGGAATCTTTCCTTATAGGAGCGGCGCAGGTTTTCCTTTAACAAATCCAACTCCGACTTTTCAAAGTCGGGGGTTTGTCCATCGGAGGCCTTTATTTGCGCTTTAGACATTTTTGAAGTCGTAAATTTCTATTGCTAATTTAGCAAAAATAATCGACGCATACCCCCGAAATGTATATTCCCCATGCCTGCCTTCGTCTACATCGCCACCAGCCTCGACGGGTTTATTGCCGGAAAAGACGGCAACATCGATTGGCTGAATAATATCCCCAATCCCACGAATAGTGATTTTGGGTATTTCGAGTTCATGAAGGGGATCGACGCGGTGTTGCTTGGACGAAAGTCATATGAAACGGTATTGGGGTTCGATCAATGGTTTTATAACAAGCCGGTGTTTGTACTAAGCACGACGATGAAGGAGGAGCCCCCGAAATTCAAAGGGAAAGTGGAATTCCTGAACGGATCACCGAGGGAAGTGCTGGAAGGACTGGAGGCAAGGGGTTTTAAAAACATCTATGTGGACGGAGGGGTGACGATTCAGGGGTTTGTCAGGGAGGGGCTCATCGATGAAATGACGATCACGAAGGTGCCCATTGTGCTGGGTTCGGGATTTCCGTTATTTGGAAATGACGGGATGGAGATGGAATTTCGACACGTGGAAACGATTGTATTTAATGACTTTTTAGTGAGGAGCAAATATGTACGGAAGTAGAAGTCTTTTCATTGCGGCGACGATGGCGATTAGTGGGGTGGCCTTCGGCCAAAGGTCGGTACCCAGCGGGCCTGCGGGCGGCGGGATGGCCGCGATTCTCGAACGCATCCAGGCACCGACCTTTCTTAAAAAAATATATACCCTGAATGTGACAGACAGCGCGACGGACATCAAGCCCGCGCTCGATTCGGCCATTCAACAATGCAGTTTAGGGGGCGGCGGAGAGGTGCTGGTGCCAAAAGGGACCTACTTCATCAAAGGCCCTATCGTCCTGAAAAGCCACGTGAACCTGCACCTGGATGAAGGCGCGCGGATCAAATTCAGCAGCGATGAAAGGGATTACCTGCCAGCAGTACTAACGCTGTGGGAGGGTACAGAGGTATTCAATTACTCGCCGCTGGTGTATGCATACGAAGGCACCGACATTGCGATCACGGGGCAGGGTATCCTCGACGGGCAGGCAAGCAAGAATTTTGCGAAATGGAGGCCCCAGGGATCCCCGGAACAAAATTCGTTGAGACAAATGGGGATTGACGGGGTACCGCTATATAAGCGGGTGTACGGGGAGGGATTCCATTTGCCGCCGGATATGATGCAGTTGTTCGGATGCAAAAATGTGTTGATCGAGGGAATATCGATTGTGGACGCACCTTATTGGGTGATCCATCCGGTGCTGTGCAATAACGTTACGGTGAAAGATGTAACGGTGAATAGTATGAACCTGAACAACGACGGCTGCGACCCGGAGTGCAGCACGTATGTGCTGATCGAAGGTTGTCATTTTACGGACGGGGATGATGGGGTGGCGATCAAGGCTGGCAGGGATCAGGATGGGTGGAGGTTGGGACGGCCCACGGAAAATGTGGTTATTCGGAATTGCGAAATCAGGTCGAAGACCAACGGGCTTTGCATCGGCAGCGAGATGTCGGCAGGGGTCCGGAATGTATACATGTACCAGGTGCACATCCGGCGATGCCTGAGCGCCATTTATTTTAAATCCAACCTGGACCGGGGCGGCTTCATGGAAGGGGTGCACGTGTATGGGGTGACCTGCGACAGCGCGCGTTCGGCATTTATCCGGTTCGAAAACAATTACCACGGGTCCAGGGGAGGGCGGCATCCGACGACCTTCAAAAACTTTACGATCCAAAAGGTTTCCTGCGGGTACTCTGGAGAGGTAGGGATTTATGCGGTTGGGGTGACGGGGCATCCACTGACGGATATCAAACTCATCCAGGTACGGATTGAACATACACCCAGGGCTCAAGTGATGGATAATGTCGAAGCCGTTACTTACAAAGACGTGGTGGTGAATGGAGAAGGACTTGCCAAGCCGGTTATCACGGGACCGGTGGCCCTGCACACCGACTAGTCCCGGATGGTTTAACAAAAACTTTTCACTTACCCGGTTATCTTGGAGGATATGCTACGCAACCTCCTGATTACAGCGTGGCGCCAACTCGTACGGCGCGCGGCTTTTTCGCTGATCAATATTTCGGGCTTAGCCATCGGCATCGCGGCCTGTGTGCTGATTTGCCTGTACGTACACCAGGAACTGACGTACGATCGGTTCAATACCAAGGCGGACCGGATCGTGCGTGTCGTGACGAAGATCGAGACGCCCGAAGCCCCCCTGCAATTGGCCACGGGCCCCCTGCGTTTGGGGGATCTCCTGAAAAAGGAATATCCCGAGGTGGAAGACATGGTACGCCTGCATCCTTTGCAAGAAGGGATCAGCTACCGGGGAGAGGTTCTCAAGGAAAGCCATTTCAACCAGGCCGATCAAAGCGTCTTCTCGGTTTTCACCTTTTCATTCCTGGAGGGCAAAGCCCAAGGGAGCCTGGAACAACCCAACAGTATTGTGCTGACGCACAGTATGGAGCTCAAGTATTTCGGGCATGCGCGGGCTTTGGGAGGAACGCTGGTTTGCAACGGGCAATCGTTGAAGGTGACTGGGGTGGTTGCCGATCTGCCTGCGAATTCCGATTATCCTATAGACGCCCTTGTTTCAGCGGACCTGTCCAAGGGAACGACCTGGACGGATGATGACGCGGTTTCCTCTTACCTATTTATTTTATTTCGAAAGAAACCCGATTTAAGAGAGTTTACAGCGAAGCTGCTCGATATATCCAACAGGATCGTTCAGCCGGAAATGAATAAAGACGGGGCTTCACAGTATCATATGAAATTCATCCCCGAGTTGCTTACCGATGTACACTACGGTCCGGGGAGAATGGCCGACACACCCAAGGGCAGCCGACCTTTCAATTTCATCCTGGCTTTGCTGGCCCTGGTGATCCTGGTCATCGCGTTGCTGAACTATATCAACCTATCCACGGCAAAGGCCTCCGAACGCGCAAAGGAGGTGGGCGTGCGGAAGGTGAACGGCGCCGGAAGGGGACAATTGATCCGGCAGTTCCTCCTCGAGTCTTTCCTGCTCGTGACGCTGGCCTGGATACTGGCGCTGGGGTTGGTGGCCCTGGGGCTGCCCTTTTTCGACCGGCTCCTTAATATGAAACTTCCCCTGACTTGGAAAGGCATGCCCTGGCAGGCCGCGGGGCTGTTTGCAGCAACCGTGCTGCTGTCTGGACTTTATCCTGCCTTCGTCCTGTCCTCCTTCAAACCCGCGATGGTCTTGAAGGGTGCATGGAAACCCGGGGGGTTTACCCTCCGCAAAATCATTACCGTGGCCCAGTTCTGTGTCAGCGCGGTTTTGATCATGGGGACCCTGATCATTCATAGTCAAATGCGCTATATGGCGCACAAGGACCTGGGCTTCCAGATGGCACAACTGATCAACCTGACCCCCCCAACGGACAACGTGCCAGATAAGGGTGATTCGGCTTTCATTCAGGCCCTGAAGGAAGAACCCGGCATCCAGGGGATCACTTCGGGCACCAGCATGATTACGGGAGAGATCGAGCCGATGTCCAGCACGGACGTCTTTGATGGGAGGAAAAAGGTCGAATTCGTTTGTCCCTATTTCTTTATCGATACCGCTTTCCTGTCTCTCCTTCACATTCCCATCGTGCAGGGCAGGAATTTTTCTAACGACATGGCAACCGATCGTCAGGAGGCCTTCCTTGTGAACGAAGCCTTCGTCAAAAAAATGGGCTGGCATTCGCCCATCGGACAAGCCATCGAAGGCAGCGGGCATAAGGGGCATGTGATCGGGGTCGTCGGGGACTTTTATTATAAGTCCCTGCACAATGCCCTCCAGCCCCTGGCCCTGATTTACAATACTTCCCCTTCGGCGAACATCATCATCAAGGCCCAACCCGCGGAGTTGACGCGTGTGCGGGCGCTCTGGAAGCAATATCTCCCGGGCATTCCCTTCGACTATATCTTCATGGACCAGCAGTATGCTGACCTGTATCAAAAGGATCGGACAACTATGACCCTATTTAACGCCTTTACCCTCCTGGCCGTTTTTGTATCATGCCTCGGGCTATACGGGTTGATTTCCCTGGTGGTTTTGCAAAGGACCAAGGAGATCGGGATTCGGAAAGTACTGGGATCCAGCGTGGGGCAATTGGTACGCTTGCTATTGAAAGGTCAACTGGCGCTGATCGCGCTGGCCGCTTTGATTGCTTTACCCATTGCAGGAGTTGCGGCCCACCGGTGGCTGGGCACTTATGCAAACCACACGGGCTTGTCGTGGTGGATGTTCGTAGCGCCCATAGTGCTGACCCTCGGGATTGCCATATTGGCTACAGGGTATAGGGTATGGCTCGCCGCGAGGGCTAACCCCGTGCAGAGCCTGAGGTCGGAATAGGGGGCCGGAGGTAAAGCCCGATGCCCGTAAGTACAGCAGCCAGAAAGCTGAGGATAGCGGGAAGCGGGAAAAAATAGATATACTCCAGGACGGCCATGATGACCAGGAATCCGGTCAACAGACCAAGAAGCCTGGATGAAAGGCGGGAATTTTCACCGCCAAGTAGCCAAAGTAAAATGCTGATCAAAAGAAGCGTGAGGAGCATGATCAAACCGTACCCCGTGAAAAACGATGCCAGCGTGCAGGACCTGCCCATAAAGGGGAAGGACACCGATTGCATGAGATGGAGCACCGGGGCTGTGACGGGATCGAGCTTTCCAAAGACGCCCATCGAATGACCGACGACGTGCAGGAGCATCAGGATGGCCCCTATTCTGATGAATAACCTGGATTTCATGAAAGTGCTATTTTTTTACCCGTCTGGGCGGAAAGATAAATGGCGTCACAGATTTTCAGGTCCTTCACGGCTTCTTCCCCATCGATGGGGACCACTGGCTTTGCGCCATCGAAGAGGATGCGGGCCATCTCATCCATTTGTACCGTTTGATGCGTCACGATGGGTTGATTGATGGGCCCCTTGCTGGTGAATCCCTGGATGGGTCCGTATCCTGTGGCTGGCGAAAGTTCGGCAAAGTCGTTTTCCCCGTTCAGGAAAAAGCGATCGAGGTAGTTCATGGTGTAGGTCGTAAGGCAGGAAGCCACGGCTCCGCTGGGGAAGCCCAACTGGAATTGAATGGTCTCGTCGATCCCTTCCTTGAATTTGATGGGGTTGGTCTTGGTTTCTTCGGCGGTGACCCAAATGGGCTCCTCCCCGATCATGTAGCGCGCGCCGTTTACGGAATATATCCCGATGTCCATCAGGGATCCTCCACCCGAGAGGGCTTTGTTCAGGCGCCACTGGGAAGGATCCCCGATAATGAAGCCGCTCAAGCCCTGGAAAAAGCGGATACGGCCCAGCTCGCCGGCCTTCCGCATCCGGATGACCTCCAGGGTATGGGGCTCGAAATGCATCCTGTATCCGACCAACAGTTGGACACCCGCGGCTTTGCACGCGTCCACCATGGCTTGTCCGTCGGTCGCATTCACGGACATGGGTTTTTCGCAAATGACTTGCTTTCCGGCCCTGGCGACACGGATCACTTCTTCCTTGTGTAAGGCGTTCGGGGTAATGACGTATACGGCGTCGATGTCCGAGTTGTTCTTGATGGCGTCGAAGTTCTCGTAGTTGTAACAATTCTTTTCGGGGATGCCATATTTTGATTGCCAGTCCTTTAGTTTGGAAGGGGTCCCGCTGATGGCGCCCACCAACTTTGCGCGGGTGCAGGCACGCATGGCGTCGGCCACGCGGGTGCCGTAGCTGCCCAGGCCCATGATGGCGACCCGGAGGACACGGCCCTCTTCAGGATGGACCCATGAGGCGGCGTGGCCCATTCGGGGCAAGACGGTAAAGGCAAGGGCGGACAGGCCTATTTTCTGGAGGAAATCGCGGCGGGATGACATATAGGAAGGGGATTGTGTACCACGAATTTAGTAAGCAGGTGTTAAAAAAGATAAAAATATCATCTGTTAGGGTATTGTTATAACCATTACCGGCGTTTTTCTTTTAAACCCGGCAATAGTCTAACCCGTAACAAAAAGGAAAGGTTATGAAAAAGCTATTGATGATTTTATTGACGGCGGGGATGGTGTCCGGAGCTTCGGCCCAGTTCCACGGAGGGGGCCACTACGGTGGCGGCTTTTATGGAGGCAGGACCGTGATCGTGGGCGGTTATGCACCCTACTATGCTTACCCTGGGTTTTATTGGGGCTTGGGATACCCCCTTTACGGTTATCCTTACGGATATTACCCTTACGGACACGCGCCTTCCAAGCTGCAAATGCAGGTAAACGATATCAAAGCCGATTATTCCGACCGGATCGCTTCGGTGAAAGCCGACAATACCTTGTCCGGTAAGGAGAAAAGGCAACAAATCCGGGACTTGAAACACGAACGGGATGATGCGGTAAACAACGCAGTCCGCAATTATTGGAAGACACCGCCTCCCCGTCCGAACAACAATGGTTCGAACAACCAGGGGAACGGCAACGGCTCCGGCAGCAACGGATCGAATGGGAACGGCTCGAACGGAACCGGCAATCAATAAGTATTTTCGCTTGACCCATAGTAACGTGGGGCCCTCCGAAAGGAGGGCCTTTTTTGTTACTTAGAAATCCACGGTGTACCGGTAGTTCTTATCCAGGCTTTTTTCTCCAAACAACCCAACGAATAATCCCATCATCCATTCCCCGATCTTGACCCGGACACCTTTCACAGGTTTTTTCCGCGCTGTTTTTCTTCTTCCTTCCATGATGATGCGTTCCACTCTTGGCTTACGTTCCCTTTCAAATTGTTCGAATACACTGTGATATGTATTTTCAGAATCTCTAATCAACCTGGCCAGGTAAAGGGCGTCTTCCAGGGCCAGGGAGGCGCCCTGGCCGGAGCTTGAGTTGACGACATGAGCTGCGTCGCCCAGCAGGAGGACCTTTCCCCGGTGCCACGTGGCCAGCGAGGCAATATCTTCCATATTGACCTTGAGCGATTTTTCGGTATTCCAGATCAGGTCTTCCACGGGTGCATGGTATCCTTCGAATTGCCTCAACATGTCTTCCTTCAGGGTAGTGGTGTCCCGGAGTTCTTCCCTGGACAATGGCGCTTGAGCCGGGAGACTGGCCCACCACATCATATGTTCCTTTCCAATCCCGGTATAGCCAAAGAATCCCGCCTGGCCGAAGGTATAATTCAGACTTTGCTGGGTGGAAGCAGGCATGGAAAATTTGGAAAGGGGTACCAGCCCTCCTACGCCATGGAATCCCGAAAATTCGGGGCGGGGGCCGTCCGGAAAGATGAGCTCGCGGGTCCTGGAGCGGATTCCATCCGCGCCGATGAGGATGGAACCTACGGCCTCGGTGCCGTCTTCAAAATGAGCGGTGACCCTCAGCCCTTCATCCGTTATGTCTTTGAGTTTTTTACCATAGTAAAGGGGAACGTCCAGGTCCCTGAGTTCCCCGCTGAGCGTTTCGGTGAGCGAAGCCCTGGACAGGGTTAGACCCGGTTGTCCGTAGGCTCCGGGACGACCATTACGCATATGGCCAACGATTTTCCCGCGTCCATTCCGGAACCAGTGATCTTTCACGATGGTTCCCTGGGGGATGAGCTTGGCGGCCACGCCCAGGGTTGCGAGTACTTTCATACCGTTGGGCGCAATATTGAATCCGCCCCCCGCGCCTTCTTTATATTGTGTCGCTTCGTATACTTCGGAAGCGATGCCGGCCTTTTTTAAGGCCACGGCAAGGGCCAGGCCGCAAACGCCGCCGCCGACGATGAGTACCCTGGATGATGGTTCGATGTTCCCCATAGCTTTTTAGTTTATGGGACAAAACTAGGAGGACGGGGTGCGCCGGTCAATCGGGATTAGGCGGACAGGCACCCCTTCCCGGTGAATGGGGCAATTCCGGCGGTGAGTCGTTGAGCCGGCGAGGTGCGGAGCCGGCGAGGTGCTAAGGCGGTGGAGTTACTTGTATTCTATGGCGTACGCCTTCGGATTTTTTAGGAAATCGTCTCTACAGGCATCGGAGCAAAATCCAATGACTTTGCCGTTGTAGTGGATGGTATCTTCCAAACCGCTTCCGGCGGGCATCCCGCACACGGGGTCTTTTTTATTATCCAGGAGGGACGCTGGATAGATTTTTACCGTGGTGTCTTTGGCGGGCGTGGTGGGTGGCGCGGTGCCCTCATCGGTATGGCACGCGGCAATGCCCAAAATTCCTAAGAATAACAGCTTTTTCATGCAACCCCAAAATTACGATTTTACTCCGAGCGCAGCGTTTTCACCGGGCTGGCGATTGCCGCGCGGAAAGCCTGGTAGCTTACCGTGACCACAGCAATCCCCAAGGCGCCGCCGCCGGATAAAGCAAACACCCACCAGTGCAACGCCGTGCGGTAGGAAAAGTTTGACAGCCAGTGTTGCATGGCCCACCAGGCGATGGGAAAAGCCAGGATGCAGGAGATGCCTACCAGTTGGACGAAGTCCCTGGAGAGCAGTCCCATCAGGTTGGAAACCGAAGCGCCCAACACTTTACGGATGCCAATTTCACGGCTCCGTCTTTCGGCGGTATAGGCGGCCAGTCCAAAGAGCCCAAGGCAGGAAATGAAAATCGCCAGTCCGGCAAATACGGTAGCCAATCTTCCGGTCAGCATTTCGGTCTTGTAGGCTTTACCGATTTCTTCGTCCAGAAAGCTGAATTCCACCGGGTACGCAGGGCTGAAGCTTTTGATCACGCCGCCAATCTTGTCCAGGGAGCCTTTCATATTCGAAGTTGGCTTCAGGGCTATGTTCATGTATGGGGCCGGGGTGGAACCACTATAAAATACAAGGGGCCCCCAGGAGTGATAGAAATCATTGTACACGAAATCCTTAAAAATGCCGACGACCTTTACCTTACGGCCGTCTTCCCCGGTCAGGTATCCACCTACGCGTCCGCTTTTCCCCATTCGCGTGGCCATGGATTCGTTAATGAGCACACTTGCAGAATCCATCCCCGGTTCGGGATAAAAATCGCGGCCCTCCTTCAAGGGTATATGCATGGTAGACAAGTACCCGGGACCTACATTCTCTAAGGAAACGAGGATATCCGCCCCGGGATCTTTTCCTGCCCAGCTGAAATTATCCGTATTGCTCCAGATCGCCGAAATGGGAAATTCGCTGGAAGCGGCATTGTCAACGACACCCGTAGCCAGCAACTCCGCGCGCAGCGCATCCGCGTGCGCGGGGGCCTGCCCTTTCAACTCCACGTAAACCTGGTTATTGCGGGTATAGCCCAGGTCCATCGTATTCACGTAGGCCAGCTGCTGATAAATCACCGCCGTGCATACGATGAGCCCAATGGAAATAGTAAACTGGGCAATGACCAGCCCTTTCCTCACCAAAATAGTCCCTTGGGCCATTTTTAAACGAAGGCCTTTGAAGACCTGAACCGGGTTGAACGAAGAAAGGTAAAAGGCCGGATAGCTGCCGGCGGCCAGTCCGCTGAGGGTCGCTATGCCGAGGAGAAATCCCAGGTGGAGGGGTGAGCCCAGGTGAAGGGAAAGGTTTTCTTGCACCAACCGGTTGAAGGAGGGAAGGCAGATATAGAGTAACACCAGGGAGACCCCCAGCGCCCCATAAGAAAGGACCAGGGCCTCCCCGATAAAGCGCCGGACCAATCCTGCCTTACCAGCACCCATGACCTTCCGAACGCCGACTTCTTTTGCCCTTTCTCCCGAGCGCGCCGTCGCCAGGTTCATGAAATTGATGCACGCAATGCCCAGGATGATCCAGGCGATAAGGGAAAACAAGCGCACGAAGGTGATCTTTCCCCCGTCGGGTTTCCCGTCGGTGAATTTGGCCCTCAGGTTCCAGTCTTTCATGGGAAACAGGAAGCATTGGGTCTTGAGGCCGGGCTGCTTGGTCCCCAGGTATCCTTTCAGCACGCGGTTCACTGCATCCACGTTGGCGGAAGGATCGAGCTCCACATAAGTGGCCGCCCCATTGGCGCCCCAGAATGTAGCCCAGCTTTGCTTCGAGGCATAGACATCGAACGGGATCAGCCATTGGAAGACGAAGGTAGTGGTGGAGGGTAGATCCTGGAAGACGCCTGTCACTTTATATTCCTGGGCATCTTCCATTTTCACGGTCTTGCCCACCGGGTTGGTCTCTCCGAAGAACCTACTGGACATGGACCGGCTGATGACGATGGAATTCAGGTCCCGGAAAGCGCCCCGCGGGGTGCCGTACACAAAGGGCAAATCCAGCATGGCGAATATAGAGGAGTCGGCATATTTGCCCTGTTCGTTGATTCCTTTGTCCCCAACAGAAAACAAAGCCCTGAAATTATCGCCGAGATACAGTCTTGTACTTTCCTTGATCCCCGGTATTTCCTTTTTGATTGCCGCAGCCATGAGTAAGGGTTCCGCCACGAAAACGGCCGGCTTGCCTTCATACGTTTGTATTTCCATGATGCGATAAAGGCGGTCCCGTTTGGGGAAGGAATCGTTGTAAGAATATTCGTTTTCGACCCAAAGGAAGATCAGGGAAGCACAGGTGATCCCAACGGCCAGCCCGACAATATTGAGCAGGCTGAAGGCTTTGTTTTTGAATAAGGTCCGCATATCCTAAATTTATAAATTATATACCTGAAAAATGACCAGAAGTTACAACATCACCTTGGTTTCCCTGGCCTTGCTGCTGGGCGGATGCCATTCCGGCAGCGGATCCGGATCCCTGTTCAACAGGGACAGCCTGGCGCAACACATCATCGTTTTGGCTTCCGATTCCCTGCAAGGCAGGAAGCCCTTTTCTGCCGCCGAGCCCAAGGTACTGGCTTATATGGCCGGGACCTTCCAGCGCCTGGGACTCGAACCCGGCAACGGAAACAGCTACCTCCAGGAGGTGCCTCTCGTGGAAATCACGCCCAACGGGGATTCTACGATGACTGTGTCGTCGGCGCGGTCTTCGTTCGCGTTACACAAAATGGACGACTATGTATTGAGCACCGAAAACCCCGATTCGCTTGCGGTCCTGAACAAGACCCCTGTTGTCTTTGCGGGATTCGGTATCGTCGCTCCGGAATACCATTGGAATGACTATGCGGGTCTTGATGTGAAGGGGAAGGTGGTCCTGGTCATGGTGAACGATCCGGGTTTTTACGATTCCACTTTATTCAAAGGCCATAGGATGACGTATTACGGGCGCTGGACCTATAAGTATGAAGAAGCTGCACGGCAGGGGGCCAAGGCCTGTCTGATCATCCACAATACGTCCGCCGCCTCCTACCCCTTCAAGGTTGTCCAGAATAGTTGGGGTGGTTCCAAACTTTACCTGGACAAAAGGGGAACCCCGGAATATCATTGCACGCTGAATGGCTGGGTGACCGGAGATGCCGCGGCCAAAATGCTGGCTGCCGCGGGGCGCGACACTACCTTGTTGGCAACGGCTGGTCACCCCGGTTTCAAGCCCGTTCCCCTCGACTTGCACCTGTCGACGCGGGTGCACGTAAAGGCGGTGTACAATTCTTCGAAAAATGTGATCGCCAAGATCACGGGATCGAAACATCCCGACCAATACATCATCTATACTGCGCATTGGGATCACCTGGGTATAGGAAAGCCCGATGAAAGAGGCGATTCGATTTACAACGGCGCCCTGGACAATGCGAGCGGCAGTGCGGCCCTCCTGGAAATTGCGAGGGCTTTCAAGCAGCTTGACATGGTTCCGGAAAGGACCGTGGTATTCCTGTCGGTCACTGCAGAAGAACAAGGTTTGCTCGGGTCCGCCTATTACGCGGAGCACCCTGTTTATCCCCTGAATAAGACGGTCGCCGAAATCAATATGGATGTCATCGATCCCCATGAAAAGACGAATGACGAAGTGATTACTGGAGAAGGGCAGTCCACCCTGGAAGACTTGTTTGCCGGGTTGGTCAAGGCCCAGGGCCGTTATATCGCGCCCGAGCCCAATCCTGAGGCGGGCGGTTATTTCCGCTCCGATCACTTTAGTTTCGCAAAAGCCGGGGTGCCCGCATTGGACGCTGCTTCCGGCATAGACGTGGTGGGCAAAGGGAAAGTTTACGGGAAACAGTTGGAAGACGACTACACAAATAAGCATTACCACAGCCCCTCCGATGAATACGATCCCACGTGGACGTTTGATGGTGGGTTGCAGCACGTCGAGCTCTTGTTCCTGCTTGGGAAACAGCTTGCTAATAGCGATATATGGCCCACCTGGAAATCGGGTTCGGAGTTCAAGGCGGTCCGGGACAAAAGCCTAGGGCAGCCGTAAGGTATTGTTGCTCCGGTCCATGTCGGGTAGTGCCGCGTCGGGATCAACCGTCACACTCGCCGCGCTGCCGGGGAACGTTATGGTGACGTGATCCTGCTGCAACCACGTTTCCACGGGCAAATGAATCCGCTGTTTGGTTCCGTCTTTCAGCACAGCCTCTACGGTGCAGGGCATCGCCATCTTTTGGAGGTTGACTACCGTCACTTCGGTGCCTTTTCCTGAAGTGTAGTGTGCATCACGGACTGCCAGGTCAAGTGGCCAGTTGTGGTAAAACCATTCCCGCCAGAACCAGGCCAGGTCCTCTCCTGCCCCGTTTTCCATCGAACGGAAAAAGTCCTGTGGCGTGGGATGCTTGTAGGCCCAGTGACGGATGTATTCACGAAAAGCGTAGTCGAAGCGATCGGGTCCCAGAACCTGTTCCCTGAGCAAGACCATACCAAACGCCGTTTTGAAATAAATGACGGGGTGCCTGTATTTTTCGGGCGTAGCATCAGCGGTGGTCATGAGGGTCGTTGCGGCGGTGTCCAATAGCACGGGAATAATCTCATCGGCTGGATTACCCCTGCCGGGGGCGTATTCAGGATCGCGTTTGGGTGCGTACTCACCGTGATTGAAAACATCCGATGCATAGATATCTATAAACGTATTCAGGCCTTCATCCATCCAGGCATAGCGGCGCTCGTCCGAGCCGACGACCATGGGGAACCAGTTGTGACCGATCTCGTGAGCAGTAACCGCAAACAAGTCCTCTCCTTTGTCGGTAATGGCATCGAAAAGTATCCCTGGGTATTCCATGCCCCCGGCAATCCCTGCTTCGTTGATGGCAACGGGATAGGGATACACGAACCATTTGTCGGAAAAATATTCGATGGCGCCCTTGAGGTACTCGGTCGACCTGCTCCAAGCGCCCTGGCCCTCGCTTTCCACCGGGTAGACGGACATGGCGAGGGATTTTTTTCCTCCTGGCAAATTAACCCTGGCCGCATCCCAGATATATGCCCTGGATGCGCCGAATACAACGTCCCGGGTATTGTCCATTTTGAAGCGCCAGGTTAGGGTGCCCTGGTGTACGGGACGGGAGGCGGCGCCAATCTCAGATGCAGCCCGGATCATCACCGTTTTGTCACTGCCCCGGGCGGTTTGAAGGCGCTGGACCTGCGTCGGCGTCAGCACTTCGGAAGGGTTGACAAGTTCTCCCGATCCCGCGACGATCATATCCCAGGGGAGGGTTATGCTGTAGTCGAAATTGCCATATTCGCAGTAAAACTCACCGCTGCCCAGGAAGGGGAGGTTGTTCCATCCCCTGGAGTCATCGTAGACGCTCATGCGGGGATACCACTGGGCGATTTCGAATATGGTTCCTTTTAACGTGGACGTGTAGTCCGTCCTGCCTCCGAAATCCCCCGGAATCTCATAATGGTATTGAATGTGCACACTGATTTTGCCGCCTTTGGATGCCAAGGGTTGCTTGAGGCGGATTTGCATTCGTGTATCGGTGATGATATAGTCGGCCTTGGTTTCCCCGATGGTCACCGATACAAAATGGTACCCTGTCGTGTGTTGACCCGGATGGAATGCGGTATAGTAATTGGACCGCGCGTCGTCTTTGTATGTATTCTGTTCGAGCTGCAGCCAAAGGCAATCCAGGGCATCGGGACTATTGTTGGTATAGTCGATGGTTTCGGTGACGCTGAGCGTTTTTGCCGTCGTGTCCAGGGTGGCGTGGAGGTGATAATCCGCGCGGTTTTGCCAGTAGGCGGGGCCGGGAGCGCCGTTTGCGCTGTGTTGCAGGTTCCCCCTTTCGGTATAGAATTCAGGGGAAAAGATATTGGCGGGATGATACTGGGCGGAGGCCGCCAAACTTGTGGTTAGCGCGGCAACGCAGAAGAGCTTTCTCATGTCGCCAAAAGTACGGTAATCCGGTCGCATCACTGCTGCTGACCCTGGAAACTTCCATCGAGGAGAGCCTCCTCGGGTTGCGTCGTGTTGCTGTGGAGGTGAATATTGTTTAATTCTTCGGAAATTTTTCCGTCTTCGTATCCTATGGAAACGAATACGGAAAGGGTTTGGCGGGCGGGACCCCGGAAGGAACCCTTAACGGGACTGCAATCATTGAAGTCCCTGCCCACGGAAAGCTTCACGTGTTTATTGGTGACCCAGACATTATTGGTAGGATCGATTCCCGCCCATCCGTACCCCGGAATCCAGGCCTCCACCCATGCATGTGTGGCGCCTTCCCCACGCATCCCGTTCTTGTTGGGGCAAATATACCCGCTGATGTAGCGCGCGGGTATCCCGCAACTGCGGAGGATCTGTAGCATGAGGTGCGCAAAATCCTGGCATACGCCCGCACTTTTTTCGAGGATCTCATCAACGGTAGTCTCCACATCCGTAATGCCCTTGATGTATTGGAAGTTCTTGAAGATATATTCGCTGCACTGTTCCACCACGGTGGCCACGCTACGGCCGCTCTGGCGGACCCGGGCAACAATCTGGCCCATTAGTTCCTCGGATGCCAGGTAGGCTGGCCTGGCCAATTCCAGGAGCAGGAGCTGATCCGCAGATTCGACCGACAATTGTTCAAAGGTGGAGTGGAAATTAATGTTCAGTTGAGAGGCGCCGGTAGTGCGCACCGTCAGGCGGCTTTCGATGGCCAGCATCTTGTGCGGGGGATAGACGTTAAATGTGCCGGCCTTGTTACCCCAATAGTCCGTAAACACGTAAACATCGGGTTGGGTGCTGATGTGCAAATCGTGCTGGAGCACCTCCTGTTCCGCACAAGGGTAGGGAAATATCCGGACTTCGTTCAAGCTTTCCTTTACCGGCCTGTCGTACTCGTACTTCGTGATGTGGATGATTCGGAATAAAGCCATGTGCATTCAAGAATAAGAGAAAAAATGTTGTCCGAGCCTCCGGCCGAACAACAACAATTCGGTACGGGTCTCCCCGAAAAGTTGTTGTAAAGTACGGCCATTTATACTTTCGGGATCCATGTACTTTGCCTTACTGTATATACGTCCGAAATGTCTGAGCAGGGCTTCGCTTTCAGGGGAGCGGTTTTCCTTGACGATGGCGTTCAGGTGCCTTTGTAAACGCGTCAGGGAATAGATCAGGGAATGCGGGAAGTCTTCGTTGAACAGGACCTGGTGCAGGGCATTGAAGTTGTAGCTGGAGCTCCGGTACGTTTTCAGGTGGAG
Organism: uncultured Chitinophagaceae bacterium; assembly: GCA_964544695.1. Classification (GTDB taxonomy): domain Bacteria; phylum Bacteroidota; class Bacteroidia; order Chitinophagales; family Chitinophagaceae; genus Dinghuibacter. The sequence goes on along the minus strand of CAZJDB010000187.1, from coordinate 42,639 downwards.
CTCGTACCCTGACAGACACAGCAGGAGATAGCGCCATTGCATGATATCCCGGGTTTCTTCCATATTATAATCGATCACCTGAAATTCCTTATCGGAGAGCGCCAACGTCTGAAGGCTCCTTTCCATGTATTTGCCAAGGTTCATAAAATTCCACCCGACCCCCCTGGGCATGGTTATATCGGTTATCCCGGCATAAAGGACGCAATGCCTGGTGAATTGCTCCATGACGTGAAGCGCGCCAAAACTGGAGAACTGATCCTCCAGGCTGTGGCCTTCCACGAGGTGATAAATGGCGTTGACCGCTTCCCATACCTCTTTGGTGATATGGTCCTGAACGCCTCGCGCATTTTCCCGGGCCCTGGTAAGAATCACCCTCAGTGAGTTGGGATTGTCCTGATCGAACAACCCTTCGCCTACCTCGTCGGTTGGCAAGGTGAACAGCTTATCCAGGGAAAGCGTATAGCGGACGGCTGCTACCCTCAGCAAGCCATCTGCGCGCTCCATATACCTGTTCAGCCAAAATAACGAGTCTGCGATTCTGCTTAACATATCAACAATTAATCTATGACCCAGGTGTCCTTGCTGCCTCCACCCTGGGAACTATTGACCACGAGGGAACCCTCTTTCAAGGCAACCCTGGTCAACCCTCCGGGAACAATACGGATACCCTGGGGGCCATACAGGGCATAAGGCCTGAGATCAACGTGCCTGGGCCGGAACCCTCCGTCTATGAAACAGGGCACCGTAGACAGGGGAATGATCGGTTGGGCGATAAAGTTCCTGGATTCCTTTTCGATCTGCGCGCGCGCATGCTTCCATTCTTCCTCGCCGACCCGGTTGCCCATGATCATGCCGTAACCACCCGATTGATTAGTGCGTTTGATCACCATATTACCGATGTGCTCGAATACATAGGCCCGGGTGTCCGGATCGCTCAATTGATAGGTCGGTACATTGGGCAGGATGGGCTCTTCATTCAGGTAAAAGCGGATCATCCCGGGCACGTAGGCGTAAACCGCCTTGTCATCGGCGACCCCGTTGCCCACCGCATTGACAATGGCCACGTTCCCTTTCCGGTAGGCACCCATAAGTCCCGGAACTCCCAGGGCGCTGTCTGGCCGGAAAACGAGGGGATCCAGATATTCGTCGTCTATGCGCCGGTAGATCACGTGCACCTGCTCGAGTCCGTTGGTTGTTTTCATATACACCTTATGGTTATCCACGGTGAGGTCCCGGCCTTCCACGAGGGAAATGCCCATTTGGCGGGCCAGGAAGGTGTGCTCATAATAGGCGGAATTGAAAACGCCCGGTGTCAGGATGACCACGGTGGGATGGGCCAGTTGGGTGGGTGCCAGTTGGGAAAGGATTTCGTGGAGCACGAGTGGGTAGTCGCTGATCCTCCTGACCTGGCTATCTGTGAGCAGGTTCGGAAACAACCGCTTGGTCACTTCCCGGTTTTCAAGCATATAACTTACCCCGGAGGGTGTCCTCAGATTATCCTCTAAAACATAAAACCGTCCGTCGTTTCCCCTGATCAGGTCTATTCCGGAAATGTGCACATAAATATCGTGAGGCACCCGGATCCCATAGGCTTCCCTGGTGTAGTGCGGACAAGAGGCCACCAGGGAAGCGGGGATGACCCTCGCCTTTAGGATATCCTGGGGTCCGTAAATGTCCTTGAGAAAAAGGTTCAAGGCTTTGAGGCGTTGCTGGATACCCCTTTCGATGTGATCCCATTCGTGTCCGGGGATCACGCGAGGAATGATGTCGAAGGGAAAGATCCGCTCTATGCCCCGGTTGTCGCTGTAGACCGTAAAGGTGATTCCCTGGTTCATGAAAAGTTCGGCCGCGAGACGGTCCTTTTGTATCAGGGCGCCTACATCCAACTGTCTGAGGGTATGGATAACTTTATCGTAATGGTCCCGGGTAGCATCAGCTCCGCACATCTCATCCCAAATTCCTTCGGGACAATGGTATTCACTCAATAGTTTATCCAAGCTCATTTTGCGCGGTTTGAAGCATCCCGATGGGATCGAAAGGATAATTTATGGAAAAAAGGGCTAAAAACTAAACATGCTTTAAATATTATATAGGTCTCTTCATAAGCACATCGGTCTGGATTTCCCGACCCAGTGTGAAGGCGTGTGTTCCGAAGGTCTGGAATCCCCAGCGTTGATAGAACCGGATGGCATTGGTGTTGTGCTCCCAAACCCCCAGCCAGATCAGGTTGAAACCATTTTCCCGGGCATAGTCCAGGTTGTGCTGAATCAGGACCGCACCGATCTTTCGATCCTGGAATTCCTTCAGGACATAGATGCGCTCTATTTCCAGGGCGCCCACGATTTCGATGGGTTCATAACCGGTCCTGAGCTTGGTGAAGGCAACGGGGGTTTCGTTGTTAAAGGCAATGAAGAAGGCGGCGCCTTCCTCGGCCATCTCGCGATGCAGCACTTCTGTCTGGAACTGTTGTTCCAGGAACAAGTTCATATTCTCTTCGGTATTCACATCGCCGAAGGCCTCATAAAACGTCTTCCGGCCCAGGCTCAACAACAAGGGAATGTCCTCCGCGGAGGCTTTTCTTATCAGCAGGCGTGGTTGCATCCTAAAATATACGACCTTAGAAAAATGAACTGGAAAATTAATTCTTCAGGATTGGTATTGTTGTTGTTTTCTTGTACAGCCTTGCCCATTCACCAGGCCCCGAAAGAGGCCCATTTATTCGAAAGCAGAGCCCTGACGCCCCCCGATCTTTTCACGAATAATATCGAGGGCCCGGGTGTGTTCCATGACAGCCTCTTCGTAGTCAACTTCGGGCAGGACGGGACCATCGCCTATGTGGATACCTCCGGTCATTGTAAGTTGTACCTGACCCTCCCCCAGGGCAGCACAGGCAATGCCATCCGCTTCGACCGGGACGGAAATATGTACATCGCGGACTTTACCGGGCATAATGTTTTATTCGTCAACCGGAAAAAGGAGGTGAGCGTGTTCTGCCACGACACCAGGTTCAACCAGCCCAATGACCTTTGCCTCAGCAGGAATTATGGATACATCCTGGCGTCCGATCCCAAGTGGAGCGACAGCACGGGAAAACTTTGGAGGATCGACCTCGATGGAAAGGCGTCCCTCCTTTCTGACAAAATGGGTACAACCAACGGGATTTGCCTCTCTCCCGATGAAAAGACCCTATACGTGAATGAAAGCGTGCAGCGGAACATCTGGTCCTATGACATCGATACGATGGGGAACGTGGCGAATAAAAGGCTGTTCGTGTCCTTCAAGGACTACGGCCTGGACGGCATGCACTGCGATAAAAAGGGCAACCTCTATGTGGACCGCTACGGGAAGGGGGTTATTGCCATTTTTTCGCCTGAGGGAGAATTGTTGAGAGAAGTTCCCCTCACGGGAAAAAGCTGCAGCAACCTGACCTTTGGGGGAAAGGACGGGAAGACCGTTTACGTCACGTTACAGGATAAAAAGGCTTTAGACGTCTTTCGCTCGGACACCCCGGGTTTGGGATGGTAGGCCCGGCGCCAAGGCCCGAAGGGCCTACTTCTTTTTGTCCGCAGCGACCCCTTTAGAATCAGGGTTGGCGTAGGCCGCCCAGGCCTTTAAGTAGGAACAGGAAAGGTAATCCGGGTCGATCATGATATAATACGAAGGGATCTTTTTAGCCAGCCACTTCTGAAACACCTGGTTTTTCTTTTCCACCAGGGCATCATCCGAGATCTTGTTGTAGTCATCGGTCAGGTTCATCCGGTGCGGCTCTGACCGGGATTTCAGGAAGATGATGCGCACCTCGCGCTTCAGCCTGTCGGTGAAGACCACGGGTTCCGAAAACTCACCCACCTTCATGTTCTTTACGGTATCGATCAGGTCCTTATCCATATCCTCGTAAGTGAAAAAGGTAGACCCGTCCACCGGAGAAAGGAGCAAGCCTCCGTATTCTTTAGAATTATCGTCTTCGCTATAGAGGGCGACCGCTTGTCCAAAGGCCAGCTTTCCGCTGACGAGGTTCATACGGATCGTATCCAGCCTGGCCTTCGCGGAATTCAACTCGGCATCCGACACCTGGGGGGCTTTCAGGATGTAGCGAACGGTGGCGTCGTCGCCCGAACGAGCAACCATCTGGATGATGTCGTATCCGTCCTTGGCCTTAATGACAGGGGAAACTTGCCCCTCCTTTAAACGAAAAGCGGCGGCCAGGAAAATGGGGTCTATCCCCTTGTCCGTCCGGTTGACCTGGAGCAAGCCGCCCCGATCTTTGGATCCCGGGTCGTCGGTATACAGCTTGGCCAGGAGTTCGAAGGACCGTTTCCCGGATTCTACTTCCTGCTTGTATCCATTCAGTTCGTCCCTGAGGTATTGGTCGAGCTCCAGGTTGTTTCTTGGTGCAATGACGATTTGCCCGACCTGCATCTGGCTTTCAAAATACAGAAGGCTATCCTTGGGAATCCGATTATAGTAATCCTTCACCTCGGTAGGGGTTACCGTCACGTCCTCCACCACCTTTTTGCGCATTCCATCCGCAAGGAGATTTTCCCGGATCGCGGTACGGAATTCGTCCTTGATCTGGTAAATCGTCCTGCCCACTACCTGTTCCAGGACCTCTTTACTGCCATAGATCTGGACCCAGTTGCGGACCCTCAGGTCCAGGGCATTTTCCACGTCTTCGTCCGATACGGGGATGGAGTCCTTTTCCGCCTGCAACACCAGCGCCTTCGTGGTGAGCGCCGCTTGCATCTGCCAGCAGGGATCACCCAGTTCCGGGTGAGCGTCCATCAGGTTCTGGCGTTTGGCCTGGTCTATATTCTGGTCTATATCCGACTTGAGGATGATCTTGTCTCCCACGATCCCAACGATCTTATCGGCAACTACCTTTTGAGCAGAAGCACCTACGGAAACAAACAAGCTAAGGCACAAGACAATTTTCTGCATAACCAAAAGTATCATTTGCCCCGTCGCAATGGAAGCGGTGCGGGAATTTATAACTTACGTTTAACTTCTTCTTCTTCGTACGCCTCGACGATGTCGCCGACCCTGATGTCACTAAAGCCCTTTATACTAAGGCCGCATTCCATCCCGGATTGGACTTCCTTGACGTCGTCCTTGAAGCGCTTGAGGGAGCCCAGTTCTCCGGCATGGATGACGATACCGTCCCGAACCACGCGGATCCTGCTGTTTCGGAAGATTTTGCCTTCCATGACAAAACAACCGGCGACTGTGATCTTTTCAAACTTGTACGTTTCGCGGACCTCCACATTGGCGGTGATCTTCTCGGTGATCTTCGGTTCCAGCATCCCTTCCATGGCGCTCTTGACCTCGTCGATGGCGGTATAGATGATGGAGTAGGCCTTGATCTGCACGCCTTCTTTTTCCGCAAGCTTGGCGGCCTGCATGGATGGTCGGACCTGGAAGCCGACGATGACCGCGTCGGAAGCCGTAGCCAGCAGTACGTCGCTTTCCGTAATCTGCCCCACTCCTTTGAGGACCACGCGTACGGCGATTTCCTCGGTGGAAAGCTTCTGCAGGGAATCGCTGAGTGCTTCGACCGAGCCATCCACGTCACCCTTGATGATGAGGTTCAACTCTTTGAAGTTGCCCAGGGCCAGGCGACGCCCGATTTCGTCCAGGGTAATGTGCTTTTTGGCGCGGAGACCCTGCTCGCGCAGGATTTGGGCCCGGCGGGTCGCTATTTCCTTGGCTTCGGATTCGTCATCATAGACCTTGAACTTCTCCCCGGCCTGCGGAGCCCCATTCAGGCCCAGCATCTGCACCGGGGCAGAAGGTCCCGCCGCGTCCACGCGTTGGTTCCGTTCGTTGAACATGGCTTTGACACGCCCGTAGTGTTGTCCCACGACGAGAATATCGCCCACCCTCATGGTACCGGTTTCGACCAGGACGCTGGTGGCATAGCCCCGACCTTTGTCCAGGGAGGCTTCGATGATGGTTCCTACGGCCATCCTGTCGGGGTTGGCCTTGAGTTCCAGCAATTCCGCCTCCAGGAGTATCTTTTCCAACAGCAGGTCCACATTCAGGCCCGACTTGGCGGAGATTGCCTGGCTTTGGTATTTACCGCCCCAGTCCTCCACCAGCAAATTCATGCCGGCCAGTTGTTCTTTTATTTTCTCGGGGTTGGCCCCTTCCTTATCGATCTTATTGATAGCAAAAATCATGGGTACCCCGGCCGCCTGCGCATGGCTGATCGCCTCCCGCGTCTGGGGCATGACGGCATCGTCCGCAGCCACCACGATGACGGCAATATCCGATCCCTTGGCACCGCGCGCACGCATGGCCGTAAAGGCTTCGTGTCCCGGTGTATCGAGGAAGGTGATTTTCTTGCCGCTGGCGGTAACTACTTCGTAGGCCCCGATGTGCTGGGTGATCCCTCCGGCTTCCCCGGCTACCACGTTGGCATTCCGGATATAGTCCAGGAGAGAGGTCTTACCGTGGTCGACGTGACCCATGATGGTCACGATGGGCGCCCTGGGCTGAAGGGCCTCGGGATCGTCCTCTTCGTCATCGGTCTCGAATTCATCCTGTTCCTTCATATCGATGAATTCCACCTCGTATCCGAATTCCCCGGCGACCAGTTCAATTACTTCGGCGTCCAGGCGTTGGTTGATGCTGACCATGATGCCCAGGCTCATACACTTGCTGATCACCTCGGCAAAGCTCACGTCCATGAGGTTGGCAAACTCCGCCACGCTGATAAATTCGGTAACCTGGAGTTTGTTATCCGTACCCTCATCTCCCATTTGCTCGGCCTGTTCATCCCTTTTAGCCTTACGATATTTGGCCTTCAGGCTTTTACCCCTTCCCGCGGCACCGGCCAGCTTGGACTGGGTTTCCCTGATCTTATCCTGAATTTCCTTTGCATTGATTTCCCTGGGTTCCGGTGGTTTGTGCGGTCCACCACGGTTATCCCGGCGATCTCCGCCGCGACCCCCCTGGCTGGGACCATGGCTCCTGTTGCCTTGTTGGCCGCCCGGACCTCGTTGTTGGAAGGGGCCTCCTGGCCGATTGCCCTGTTGGGGACCTCTGTTAGGTCCGCCACCGCCGGGATGTCCGCCCCCTTGATGTTGGCCTCCCTGATGTTGGCCTCCTCCGGGGTGTCCGCTGTTTGAGTGGCCACCACCGGGATGCGGGCCCCGGTTTTGGAAGTTATTATTTCCGGTACGGCCCTGAGGAGCGTTATTCTGCTGATGTCCTCCTCCGGGTTCCCCTTTTTTGTCCAGGGGAATCCGCTTGCGTTTCCTTTTTTCTTCCTTGGGCTTAGGCCGGGTATCGCTGTTGACGGGCAGATCGATCTTCCCCATGATCTTGGGGCCTTCGAGTCTATCCGCGCGAATATTGGATAGCCGTCCTTCTTCCACTTTCGCCTCTACCGGGACTTCCGGTACGACGGGTGGCTGCTCGACGGGCTTTTCGGGGGCCTTTTTCTCTGGGGCCGGCGCCGCGGGTTCTGCCTTTTTCGCTTCCACGGGGGGAGCAGCGGGTTCTTCCTTGGGCGCTTTCTTAGGCCCTATGGCGTCCAGGTCGATCTTTTTAATCACCTTGGGGCCTTCCAACTCAGGGGCGTCTATTTTCGTGATCTTTTCCTCTACCGGCGCTGCTTTTGCCTGAGGTTGCGCTTGGGCTTGCGGCTTTGGCGCGGCCTCGGCCACGGGTTCGGGCGCAGGGCGTTCGACCACGGGAGGTGGCGGCGGAGGTGGTGGGGGTGCTTGCTGGGGCTCATCCTTGGGCAAAGGCGTCTTGAACGCCTCCTTTTTCACAGGTGCTTCTTCCTCTTCTTCCTTCTTCTTTTTCTTCAATGGATCGACCAGAGACCCTTTGGGGATCTCGATCTTATCACTTTTGGCCTTGGCCGCCTTATCCGTCTGAAAACCTTGTTGGAGCGCATGGTACATCTCATCCGTCAGCTTTGAAGTTGGCTTCAAATCATCCCGGTTGAATCCTTTCGCAATCAAAAAGTCTACCAGCGTGTCCTTGCCGACATTAAACTCTTTGGCGGCGGCCATTAATCGCGGTGTTGTAGCTTCTGACATAAATTTTTATCGGTACAAAACTACCTATTCGGCTTCAAATTCTTCTTTCAGGACCCGACGAACCTCATCGATAGTTTCTTTTTCCAGGTCCGTCCTCCTTTCGAGCTCAGACACCGTCAGGTCCAGTACGCTTCTGGCCGTATCACAGCCAATCCGCTTGAACTCGTCGATGATCCAAGGCTCTATCTCGTCTGCAAATTCATCCAGGTCGATATCGAACTCTTCCACTTCGCCTTCATTATCCCGGTACACGTCAATGTCCAGGGAAGTCAATTCGCAGGCCAATTTAATATTGACCCCTTTGCGGCCAATGGCCAGGGAAACCTGGTCAGGCTTCAGGTACACATCAGCGTGCCTCCTTTCCGTGTCCACGTCCATGCTCGTAATCTTGGCAGGGGTTAGGGAACGCTGGATGAGCAGGTTGATATTATTGGTCCAGTTGATGACGTCGATATTCTCGTTTTTCAATTCCCGGACGATCCCATGAATCCGGCTTCCCTTCATGCCCACGCAGGCCCCCACCGGGTCGATGCGGTCATCGAAGGATTCCACGGCCACTTTGGCGCGTTCGCCGGGTTCCCTAACGATCTTGCGGATGGCGATCAGGCCGTCGAATATCTCGGGGACTTCGATTTCAAGGAGCTTAGCCAGGAAACTGGAATGCGTGCGGGAAAGGATGATGACGGGGGTATTGTTTTTCAATTCCACCTTTTTGACCACTGCCCGGATGTTTTCCCCCTTCTTGAAATAGTCTGAAGGGATCTGTTCCGATTTGGGCAGGATCAGCTCGTTACCCTCTTCATCCAGCAATAATACCTCTTTCTTCCATACCTGGTAAACTTCCCCTGAAACGATCTCCCCGACCCTGTCCGAATATTTTTTGACCAGGACATTCTTCTTCAGGTCTCCGATACGGCTGGCCAGGGTTTGTTTGGCCGCCAGGATAGCCCTTCGTCCGAAGTCCAGGATGTCCACCTCTTCATAGAGTTCTTCACCCACCTCGAAGTCCGGCTCTATTTTCGCGGCTTCGCTGTAGCCCACTTCAGCCAGTGGATCATTCACCTGGCCGTCTTCCACGATCAAGCGCCGGCGGACGATTTCCAGGTCGCCCTTTTCCGTATTGACGATTACGTCAAAATTTTCGTCAGAGCCGTATTTCTTACGGAGCAATGTCTTGAAAACGTCTTCCAACACTTTCATCAAGGTCGGGCGGTCGATGTTTTCAGCCTCCTTGAAATCCTGGAACGACTCAATCAGGTTAATACTTGCCATAACAAACCTGTTAAAACTTAATTTGAATTTTTGTTGATTTAATATTGTTTACCGGGATCGTGTGTACCACGATCTCCTTTTTCTTGTTCTTACCTTTTTCTTCCTCTATGGTCAACTGTTCCTGGTCGGCTTTTGTTAGACGGCCTTCTATTTTAGTTCCTTCGGTGGTTGTGATTTCCACATCCCGGCCAATGTTCTTTTGGTATTGCCTTTGCAATTTCAGGGGTTCATCCAACCCGGGGGAGGAAACCTCCAGGGAGAAATCGCCGCCCGGAAAGAGATTGCTCTCTTCCAGTCGCTTGTAAAGGGAACGGTTAACCTCCGCACATCGTTGAATGGAAATCCCGGAATCACCATCCAGGAATACCTTCACATTGTTCGTAGGTTTAATCTTAACCTCCACCAGGAAAATATCGGGACTGCCGGCAATAATTGAAGCGATCATGCCGGTAATAGTATCCAATTGTGTTTCTTTAACCATATATCTAAACGACACTTCCGGGAAAACAAGAAGGGAACGAACTCGTTCCCTTCAATTGTATCCTTTCCTCTGCAAAGGTACTATAATTTAATGGTAACCTCCAAATGTCCGTCTCCCCGACTTTAAAAAAACCTTAACGCCGGGATCAGCGGACTCTCTTACCTTTGACCCATGGAACTGGTAGAACTTATAGTATTGTTTGTGGTAGGTTACTTCCTTTTCCGGCTGATCTTCAATGTGGTCGTGCCGGTCACGCGGACAGTCCGTATGGTCCGCAGGGAGTTTGCCCACCAGGAAACACCCCGGCCTGAAACTCCTCCGGCTGATGTGAAAAAGACACCCAATTGGGATAAAATGGGTGATTATATTGACTTTGAAGAGGTTAAATAAGACCTTTCTTCTCTTCGATCGCGCGCCTGCGTTCTCGCGTCGCGGGTTGGCGCCCCACTTCCGGGGTTATAATCCCAAATCTTCCACCTTTGTAGGCGGCTGTAAATGAATTGTTTGTATACCTAGGGCGGTGGCACCTTTTAAATTGCTTTGGGTGTCATCGATGAACAGGGTTTCTCCGGCTTTGAGATTTTGCTCTTTTAGAATGTGCTCGAACGGCTCGGTTTCGGGCTTCCGGCTTCCGATCAGGTGGGAGTAGTAGGCTTTGTCGAAAAGGTCGTCAATTGAGTTTAGTTTACTGGTTTCCCTGAAATGTCGTTGGAATTCGTCGTGATGAATGGCGTTCGTGTTGCTGAGGAGGAACAGGCGATATTTCTTTCTCAGGTCTTTTAAGAATTGCACTCTTGGGCTTGGGAAATCGAGCAGCATGGCGTTCCAGGCTTCCCGGATTTGCTCATCCTTGGTTTTTAGCCCGGTTTGTTCTCTGAAGGCCCGGTAAAAATCCACTTCCTTGATTTTTCCCGTTTCCAGGTCATCGAACAGGGTGGATCCTTTGAATTGGTTATAGTGCGCGTTAAAGTCTTCGATTCCCAAGCAGGCAAAGGCTTTGCGGGTTTTTTCATAGTCGATGTTGAGGAGTACGCCACCCAGGTCGAGGATAACAGCCTTTATATTTTGCATGCCCCAAAGAACCGATTTTTTTCTATTTTTGCACGCTTTCGGGGGGTTACGCTTTTCAGCGCTTTTTCCCGAGGGACCCTTAGCTCAGCAGGTTAGAGCAGCTGACTCATAATCAGCGGGTCGCTGGTTCGAGCCCAGCAGGGTCCACTCATAGTCAATCACTTAGAAGGCCGGTAAGTCCGGCCTTTTTCATTTTTGCCAGTAATTTGCCAGTAAACATATGGTAACGAAGCAAAGAGCTGATTTCAGGACGAATTTAGAAGTTTCAATTGGAATAGCTTCCATATTAACGGGAAATATCCCCTTGTTATTCTTTTCGAGTATTTGTACTTTAACCTTGTGCAGGAAAGCTAATGCGTTTTATGGCCAAGCGATTACCCATTTACCTGATTTCTGTATGCGTTTCTTTGTGCTTATTAGGCAGTCAGTGCAAAAGGAACCATTTCGTACCAGATAATCCGTATGGCCTCCCTAATATAAACGAATTGGGGACCATGGGATGCCTTGTGAACGGGACGGTATGGATAGCAGCAGAAAACGGTTCGTTTGCTTTAAGGGCCCAATCAATTGATGATACTATTGTCGGTCTTGTTGGACAGCCATATGGTTATTATGCTCAACAAATATATATTTCTGTGAAGTTGAATCGACCAGGGGTAAAAATTGGAGTGAACTTGCCGGTAGACTCTACGAATTTTATGATTGAATACGCCACCGATTCGACTTGCCCTGGGCCAACAGGCCGAGTTTTCGAGACCCAGGCCATAAGTGGAGTAATTACCCTTACTCAACTTGATACATCAGCGGTAAACGATTTTTCAAAGAACATATTTTCTGGAACGTTTAGTGCTATAATTCCTTTGCCTGGCTGTGATACGTTAAAAATTACCGAAGGTAGATTTTCAGTAAACTTCTACAAAGACTAAGAGCGCTAAATCCATTTTTTTATTTAGCCGCCTTTTCACTCATCATAATCAAACTTTCTTTATGAGAAAGATAATAATCCTATGTAGTATCTTAAGCCTTGTCTTGACTCGTTCACTTGCCCAAGTAGACACAAATACATTCTACGCAAAGTTAAATTATTATTATGCCAACTTGAACACCAGCTATATAACAACGGGCATGCTGCGAGAATATGGTATTGATTTTACATCACCAGATCTCTTTACTGGCCAATTTTTAAACGATACTAATTACGCAAATCTATCGGATTGGCGTATGCTTTACGAAACACTATATTCGATGCAAATGACCGACACCGCGCATCTTGTCGGTCTCGATACTGTCAATGATACGTTAAACAACTATATCTCCTTTGGCATTCCGATTTCATTCGCAATGCTTTATTATAACTATCAAAGCTTCGACAGTTCAGCGGTTGCAAACCATCTAATTTATATCTCAAATCGACAGCTTTTTGACACTCCCGACAGCACAAGAAGCCCATATAAAACGCATTCTGCCTTTTGCGTCGCACCTATCCTCCAAACAGTTTTTACTGGAACGAATCAGTTTGCATTCCGATCAACCCTCATTTTCTCAAATGCTGGAAAAACAATAAGTACTATTCAGATCGACCCTACCGGGTCAGGAACCTACCAAACCGTAACTTTAAATACTCCGTTTAACGTCACCTACTCTACCTCGGGGGTCTATCCCATAACTGTTAAAGTGACATACAGTGATGGTACGATCAACTGGGCTCATTCTAAGGTTGTAGTTTATAACCAGATAGGTGGGAGTGGTTACGCAATAAATAATGCTCATTCGCATCAGGCAGAAGGGTTCGGGCCGCCTAATGATCGAGATTTCCGTAATTACGAACAATATGCTAGCGACGAAATAGGACCCGTCACGTTTACAGCTCGCAAGGCATATATGGGCACATACGGAACTGCCGATTATACAATATCGCCTTCGAAATACCACTCTGGAAAATTGCTGAAACCCTTGATTGTAGTCGACGGATTCGACCCCTTTGGAGGCAACACTTTAGACCAATATTATCTACCGGATATTAACGCCGACGAAAATTATACCAGTTATGTTCCAGTACCCTTGAACGGATATAGCTTTACCGCAGATACAGGGTTCGATAACCATGACAGCCTGGACATTGTATATTTGCATTGGTCGAATTCTACTGATTATATTGAGCGAAATGCATACGTGTTAGAGACATTGATTCAAATTGTGGACAGTATTAAGGCGGCGAATGGAAGCAGTGAGAAGAATATTGTACTTGGAACTAGTATGGGTGGCCTTGTCGCTCGGTATGCATTGAAAGACATGGAAAATAATAGTATTCCCCATCAAACCTGGCTCTTTATTAGTCACGACGCACCATATTGGGGAGCAAATGTTCCTGTGAGCTTGCAGCTGATGGTCCAACATATAGGATCGTGGAAGGAAATTCACATAGGGACTCGCCCGTTAACCATCTCATATGCCGATTTGTTCCCGCAAATTTCATTCGCCACTGCGCTGTATTCCTCTCCCGCAGCAAAAGAAATGCTAATACAACGTTATAACCTTAACCAATCAGGAACCCCAGGAGTAACTCCCGTGACTTATTCGATAAGCGCAGATAATAGCACTTATACTAATTTTCAAACTGAGCTTAATACATTAGGGTGGCCGTCGACTTGCAGAAATGTGACACTATCGAACGGAGCGTGTAATGGAACTAAGCAGTTCACATCAAATAGTGCACAATTTATAGGATTGGGTGGCGATACCTCACTTAATGGGATCTTCGGATTTACCGCTAATTTTTTAGTTTCGAGTATTTTGGGAGATGAGGCAGGATTAATCGAAGGAGACTTAGATAATTTCTCAATTCCCATTAACCCGGCAGCCCTTTTGTGGCAATTTATTGAGGCCCCATATACAACACGCAGTACAATAAATATCAACTTCGATGCGTATAGTATTCCCCAAACAGGAACAGGATCCATATATTACGGAAATCTCTCTGTATATCGACAATTGTTCTTCGGATTGTTTGCAGTCAACAATAATCTGATCAATTGTCAAATAAGTTCAACTTCAGCCATGCTTCCTCTGGACAATGCTCCAGGCGGAGCATACCCCCTTGTACAATGGAGTTTGAATATAGACTCAATAAATAATGCATTGCAAAATGGAGTTTTTGCTTTTATGACTGCATCCTCTCCACAGCAAATTTTTTGTTTCGTTCCAACGGTCAGCTCCCTAGCATTAACCAATGCATCAACCTACCTTGACTCATCAATATGTTCAAATGTCAATTGCTTAAATTCAAGCTCAGTCTACGATTATTACGCCCCCTCAGTAAATCAATTCCATGTAACTTATACTGTCCCCAGCTCATTTTGGCTTTTAAATGAAGATCAGCCATCTTATTCTTGCCAAAAAGTCTGCCCCACCGGTCTCGCTGTATCTGGCGATTCGGTATTTTGCACAATATCTCACCAATATTCCATCTCTGGAATCCCCAGTAATACTTCGTTAACTTGGACCGCTACCCCCAGTTCAATTGTGCATATTTACAATCCAAATGATGATACAACCACCCTTTCGAGGGATACGCTCAGTGATGCCATTGACTTACAGGCGAATATTGGAAATGTGTGCGGCACTAATCCAACGATTGTTGTTTCTAAGAATGTTAAAGTCGGAGCCCCTAAATATTATTCCGGCACTTCCCTATTCACAACTTCCGGGGTTAATAATGAAATCCTCCAAAGTTGCAATGATTTAACGGAGTTGAGCAACCAATTTTGGACCGGCTATGTTTCCACCTTCGATTCGGTGGCTACAAGCTACTCGTGGTCCTTAGTGGCCGAATCTTCGGGGGCTGATGCGATTCTTGTGAATGACCCTAATGCTCAATATGTCGAAGTGGAGATTAAACCAGGTGATGCCTGGGCGCAATACCAATTAACCATAAGCAATGCTTGTGGCACTTATGATCCGCTATATACCTTTAATGCTAATGAGTCGTGCAATATCATGATACGTGAAAATCAAACTGACTTTTCCTTAACGCCAAATCCTGCTTCAAATTCTGTAACCATAAGCACAGTTCCAGCACAAAGCACGTCTTTGGCAGCCTCCGATGCTGCTAATACTTCGGTTCCAACCAATACAGCAAAATCTATCAATCAATTGGCAACTGTTCAGCGGATTATTGTCTATAGTGTCGACGGAAAACAGGTGCTCGATGTTACGCTTAATTCCCCCCAAAACACGGCTAATATTTCAACTGCTGGACTTCCAAGAGGGGTATATTTTGTTCATATAATTGATAGCAACAAAATGGTTAAAATCAAAAAGCTTGTTATTGAAAGGTAGAGGATGGGGAACGGCTTGTTTGAAATCAAAATGGTCTCCGATTTTTTTGGGTGGTTGGTCAAATGGCCAGTTAGAGCCGACCATTTGATTTACTATTCCGTCGGGGTCTTTTCGATGGTTTGGTTTCTGGAGATCCCAAATCCTTGGGTAGGGTTTCCTTCTTTACAAAATATGCTTGGATTTCAGAGGGAATGAACCGTACGCACTTTCCAGTTATCCTTACAAAGGGTAGCCTCCTTTCTGATACCCACTTATCTATGGTTTTAACGGTTACACCCAACACTTCAGCCAATTCTTTCTTATCCATTAACTTTTCCATAGTTCAGGAATTCTTTGGGTAAATGGAAGGGGGGCAAGTAGAAACAAGCTCCCGTTTAAACCCATAATTAAAAAAAGAATAAAGACGAATAGATACTAGTGTCAAAAAATTATAAATTCTTTAGCGGGAGCCTTTTTTTCAGGCGTCCCCGGATATGAGTATTTTCGCGGACGTCAACTAAATGGGAAGCTTCTAAAAGTTTGGTAAGTTGGAAATAAAGGGCAACCGTATTAATTTCCTCTCCGACATTGAAAAAACTTTCCCTAATTAGTGCATAATGCAAAACGTTATCCAGAATGCTTTTCCAGTTTTCAAGACTTTGGTATTTGAAAAACCGTTTGAAGGCTTGATAGGGATTAAAATACTCCTTCATAGATAAGGTCCTGGGGAAGTAATCCCAATCGCTAACATAGGTTAGATGTCCGCAATAAGAATTTCGATTAAATACATCACTTGGAGCAATATTTACTGGGTTGCTCCTTTTTTCATCGTTTATAGCGTGGGTAGCATCGATTATGGATTTCAGTCTTTTGAAATAAGAGTACAGTACACCGGGATCACAGCACTCATACACCTGCTTGGTGGAGCATACCGTTAAAACCCCCTTAATCATTTTTCTGTAAGAGGCAACATCATCCGTTGAATAGAACTCGGCAATAACCTGATAGGGGTCGGTTATTATTTCGTTGAGCCAATCCCTGGTTTCAAATTTGTCTTCTTGATGGTTCATAACAAAGGTTCTTTACGTGTGGAATTATTGAGTTTTTTACCAGGGAAGGCAGTTAAAATCCATCCATTGCTGTCAGTTACTATAGTAATGTAAGTCGTCGGGACTTGCTTAATATCAAATCCGATGATCTTGTTTACATTAATTGTCCTTAGCAAATAACTGGAACCTGGTATCGGGGTTGCGGGTTTATCTGATATGTCCCGTAAATAGCAAAGTAATTCGGGCACAATACCCTTCGCTTCATTTTGCCAGTAAATTTGCCAATAAAAGACAGTTAAAGGCCCTCCGGAGGGTTTCCCCGAAGTTAGCACAGAAATTCTAAACGATTGACTACTAAATAGTTAAGTTAAACTAGGTGAGCCCGCATTAGACCCGATTAGGTTTATTTTCGGCCTCATAATCAGCGGGTCGCTGGTTCGAGCCCAGCAGGGTCCACAAAAGGCCGCCTTCGGCGGCTTTTTTTATTTTGCCAATGCTTCAGCAATCGCTTTCTCGGCCAACGGCCCCATGACTTCATACCCCGCCCGGGTAGGATGCACCCCATCATGGGTCAGTTCAGATTTCATCCCCCCGCGCTCGTCTACCATCGCGGAAAAATAATCGAGGTATACAACGTTGTGCGCATCGCAATAACCCTTTAGCAGTTCGTTCAGCTCGGGTATTTTGTGAAGGGGATCCATTCCCGGCCTCCAGGGATAGTCGAAGGCGGGCAATACGGAGGAAATGACCACCCGTATACCATTGGCCCTGGCCAACTCCACCATGGACACGATGTTTCCGAAAATGGTTTCGAGCGCGGTGTACCCGGTGTTCGCCGCAATATCATTCGTGCCCGCCAGGATGACCACCACCTTGGGTTTCAGGTTGATGACGTCGGGGCGGAAGCGGATCAGCATCTGGGGGGTCGTTTGCCCGCTGATGCCCCGGTTGTAATAGGGCTTCCCGGCAAAAAATTCGGAATCGAGGTGCAGCCAACCAATGGTGATGGAATTACCCATGAATACGACCCTGTTTTCGCCGGGTGTGGGAGCAGGGACTTTGGCGTTGTCGTCCTGAAAGCATCTCAGGCATGCCCAATCCTGGGCCAGTAGTTTTTGCAAGTCGTTATTTTGCCCGAAGGCGCTTACTTGAGAAAAGAGGATCAGCGTGAATAGTAGGATTTTTGCGGCCATTTTTCGAAGATAGGAATTATCCCGGAAGAAGAACCCCTAAGGAAAAGCTGTCCTTGACACCCACGAGGAGTGAATGCAGCATATAGTAGGAAAAATAACGCTGCGGGTCACGCGCATAGTTCACTTTCCCCGACCGCCTGGAGACGGGCAGGGTGTGATCCTTATCCCTAGGGACTATGAGCTTTTGCAGGAAAAAGGTCTTAACCCCGGCAACCTCCTTTTTACCGCCTTTGTCTTTCAGTTTGTCGGCCACCAGGTCGTGGTATTCTCCGACGATTTTCCCCGTCGCCTTTTCACCGTTCATATCGAAGTTGAAGATAAGGTCGTTCAGCATCCCCGATTCCAGGCGGAGGTCCCCCAGGTTTACGGCGGAAGGATTGAGGCTGGTCAGGTCCAGGTTTCGGAAGGCTCCTTGTACTTTATAAGGGTCCGCTTTATGCAAGGGCATCTCGACTTGGGTCTCAACCGTACCTGATCCCATTAGCGAGCCCTCGGCATTTAGTGTAAGATAGGCAGGGTCGTCTTTTTCGGGTTTGTTGAAAAAGGGCTGGATTTGGCCCTTGCATCGTTCGATTTTCAAATAGCCCGTTTTATCTCCCTGCTTTGGATATTCTTCGTAGGTAAAGGTGGCCGGCCCCCAGGAAAAGTGTTGGATTCGGATATCAACGGGCAGGCTTTTCAGGTAGTCTATGGGGAGGGGCTTACTCGCCGTGTCCAACGGAAGCCTGCGGTCACGGAAGACATATATATTCGCCGTTTTTATTTCTACCGAGTCCGCCTCCATTTTCTGC
The DNA here is from genome assembly GCA_964544695.1 of uncultured Chitinophagaceae bacterium. Taxonomy (GTDB): domain Bacteria; phylum Bacteroidota; class Bacteroidia; order Chitinophagales; family Chitinophagaceae; genus Dinghuibacter. The sequence goes on along the minus strand of CAZJDB010000187.1, from coordinate 24,417 downwards.
ATTTTCAGATCAATGCGGGTCGCTCTTATTCCTTCCAGGAAGCCCTCCGCATAATCTTCCTGGTGGCCTTTTATTTTTCCCAAGGCTTCCTTATTTACGGTGGGTTGGAACCTTGCAGTGTCGATGGTAAGGATGCCCGTTTTGCTATCCAATACCAGGTTTTGCAAATGGACTTTTTCGAATTCCTTTTGAGCTGTATATTTTAAGTCTCCAAAGGTTATCCGGTAGTTCGCCCACGTTAGGCTGTCCTTTTTGTCCAGGTGCACCGAATCAAGGGTTATATAACCACGGGCGCTAAGGTTTTGGGTTAATAACGTCACATTTCGCCATTCCAGACTTTGGATGTCGGCCTCCCTGAAAGGAAGCGCATTTGGCATTTTCGGCAAGCTATCCCCTACCTCTATGGTAGCGTCGATCAGTTTCAGGGATTTCAGTTTGAGCTTTTTGGAAAAAATCCAGGAAAGAAAACTAACACCACCCAGGTCTGCCTCTTTGATGACCATGTGCAGGCTATCCTTATTTCTGATTTTTATGTCCAGGCCCTCCAGGATAAGGGCGGATTGAAAAATCAAGGGGTGGAGACCATCGTAGGAGACCTGTATCTCCGGTGGAAGGGCTTTCAGCGCGGCCTTTATGTTATGCCGTATAATGGCGCCCCCGATCAGGTAAACCGCGACCAGGAGGATGAGGCAGACGGAGGCCACATAGGAGAGGGGCCTTTGCAGACGGTGTTTTGACATAGATTATGAATATCTAATACAAACAGCCTGCCAGAATGGGGTTAACGGCTGTAGCCGTAGCCGCGTGACCTGTTTCTACTGCGTTCGGAGGCACCATACCACTCGCGCATTTCCATTAAAAGGTCATGACTATTCCTTCTATCTATTTCAGAAGGGAAGAGTTTGTTGGGATGGACATAGGCCATATTTAATCTGCTTGCAACGTGGCCCCAACGGATGGGGCGGTTTATGAGCTCTATACTTTCGAATTTAATGTCATTAAAATAGATTAGTGCATTTTTGGCCGTTTGAGCATTCATTGTTCCATATTTTCGTTCATACATTTCGGCCATTTGATTCAAAGTCCTGTGCTCAAGCAGAATGTACATATCTAAAAAATCCTTTTGCCTTGAGCCATTCCCCACAATGGCACTAAGTTTCATGGCAGCTATGTCATCCAAGGAGGCCATCCTAATGCCCTCTTCTTGATTTGCCGGATGAAGCCAAGGATATTGATGAGACATTATATCCACTTTTACGCCATTAATAAATCCAAATACTCCATTCTTAAGGATTCCAACGATTTCAGGCCGATATTCGACATATAAATGATGCGCAAGCGATTCAGATTCAAACGATTCGCTTGAGAAAAAGTCAATGTCAATGGACTTCCTATGCCCTAACTGAAGCGATAAAGCAGTTCCACCTATTAGATAAAATTGGGAAAAATGTTCGTCGCTTGACAATGTGACGATCAAATCCAATGTCCCGGCCTCCACCGTCCCCCTGTGCAGTTCCACAACTCCTCCTCTTTCACGTTACAACTGAGGCGCACTTTCTCTATAAAAAAGCTGCGCAATCATTGAGATGCACAGCTTTTAGTTATCCATAAAAACCTATTTTTTTTCGGATTGGAAACTAAATAAAGGTTCTCGGCATGGATTGTTTCCTGGCATAAGGCTTTAACTCCTCGGGCCTCACATTAAAGTATTTGCAAACTTTTTCGATTGTATGGTCTGGATGTGGCTCGTTTGTCACCCTTATTATCTTTTAAATCCTGCTATAATTCTTTTCAGCGCTTCCAAATCAAAACCAGGTTCTCGGCATCGATTGTTTCCTTACGTAACACCTTAATTCTTCGGGCTTAACCTTAAAGTAATTGCATACTTTTTCGATCGTATGGTCCATCAAGTAGTTGCATTCAAATTTTAGAGTTCGGAGTACCTTATCGTATCCATAGAAACGAATAACTTCTTGCCATTCCTCCTCAACCCCCCATTCTATAACCCGTTCAATTACTAAAGCGTAGCTTTCCTTCCATTGTATTTCATCATAGACGAATTCCCAAAACAATCTTCGTTTTAGGTCAGGCTTATCTGAAGGTATAATTCCATTGGATTCAGAGCTGAGCAGTTGGGGTTCCTTTTCCATCGTATTTGTTTATATAAAGTGCTGTACAAATCATAGCCAGGTCCTCGGCATCGACTGTTTCCTTCTATAACATTTTAGCTCCTCAGGTTTCAAATTGAAATAATTGCATACATCTTCGATTGTATGATCCATCAAATAATTCGCGTCGTATTTCACGACATGTATGACTTTATCGATTCCGTAAAAACGGATAAGCTATTGCCACTCAACATCGACTTTTCCTCTTTCAATAACCCGTACTATTATAAAAATATATTCCTTTCCCCATATAAGTTTATCAAAGGGGACATCCCAAAAAATCCATCGAGGAAGGTCAGGCTTATCCGGAGTTATATCCTCACCGGATTCGGGTGTAACTTGTTTAGGTTCGTTTTTCATCTTTCCCATATTTAAAGTTTGTTTAATGCCCCCTTTTTTAGACCTTATAAATTAAATCCAATGTCCCGGTCGCTCTCGTTTTCGAATGTAGCACCACAACTCTTCGGGTTTCAAATCAAAGTAGGCGCACGCCTTTTCTATTGCATAATCGGGCAAATAAATGGTTTCCAATTTCAAGGTTCTAAGGACTGTATCATATCCGTAGAAACGAATGAGTTCCTTCCAATCCCAATCATCACCTCTTTCTATAACCCTTTCGATTATTGTAATAAATTCCTTTCGCCACTCTATCTCTTCGTATGCGAAATCCCAAAACATCCATTCTTCAAAGTTGGGTCTATCCACGGCTAACATTTCAGAGTAAATAATAAGATGCGCAGAAATCCATTTTCCATAAATCTACTCAAAATAAAACCGCGTCCGGAAATGCGAGCGCGGGTTTATTAATTCAGTAAAAATGTGAAATAGTATCTGGGGCGGCGCCGAATGGGAACAGTAAGCGGCGCGGGCGGTATCACCCCGGCGGCTGCAACGTAAACTTCTGTTTTCGATATGCAATCACATTCCGGTTGTATTGCATCGCCGGATTCCATCGTGGCGCGTTACGGATGATATCGAGGACGATGTTATCGGAGACCGTTCCGGAAGATTTTGTCAGGTGTGCACTAGCGATGGTCCCCGTCTTGGTGATGATCCATTCGACTTCAATAATTCCCCAGCCCTTTTTCTTGGTGATTAAATCGATCTTAGACATGAGGGCGTTCCGACAATAGTCCTTCCATGCTGGGTCTCCCCCTGGAAAATTGGCCTCTTTTTCCACGGTGTCGATAGTGCCCGTTAAGTCTCCATGGTTATCAAAAAGTTTCATAACGGTCCCCTTTCCGTTTTTGAAAAACACTTCACTGGCCTTGGAACCGTCTTCGCTTCGGTAGATCGTCCACCAACCATCGCGGAGCCAATGTGTAAGGTTGCCCGAGGCCGATGTTTTACCATTCTCAAATTTGAGGATCTTCATCCCGGAGGAAATCGTATCTCCCTGGAGAACCAATGCCGCGGAGTCCTGGTTCCGGTATCGAAAATTGGAATCCGGAAAAACCTGGGCCCGGACAGAAAAGGCTAAACAAATCAAACAGCAAGTAAGCAGGCAGGATAAGGGTTTCATATTGCAAACGAGGGTTTATGTCAATTGTTCTTGCTCCCCTGGACCGAGGTGGGAGGCAACTTCACGGGTGGCGGACCGGCGGTATATAACGACGGAGTTACCTTGTCGGGGTTGCCCTGGTATACCCACGTCAGTTTGGTGACGTATTTGTTGAAGGCCCTGTTGACATCTTCCACACTTACCATTTTCAGGTCGTTGTTGAAGGAAAGGGCCCTCCTCCAGTTGTTGTGCAACACTTCGTTGGAGGCCAGGGAGGAGGCCTGGGCGCTGTTGGTTTCCTGCCGGTAATAAAAGCTGGTCAGGTAGGTCGTTTTCATGTTCTTTACCTCTTCAGCCGTGAAGCCGCCCGTCTTTGTTTTTTCCAGGAGGCGATCCATGACAGCAATAAATTTATTGGGCTCGGTGGTGGACACGCCGACTCCTGAAAAGGAGGTCATGCCCCCGTTGAAATAGCTGTAAGGGGCATAGGAAAGGCCATTATTCGTCCGAACCTCCAGGAAGGTCCGGTCGTAGAAGATGCGCATGGCCAGGGTAAAGGCGTTGAAGTCCTGTGAACCGGGGGCGGGTCCTCCCGTCACGGCGGTGATGTAATTGGTGGCGAGGTCCTTCTTTTCGGAGGCAAAGGAATTCTTGGTGGGTGTATACGATTCCTTGACCGGAGTAAATGGGGCGCCTTGCGGAATGGCGGCCAGGAGCAGGTTGACCTTAGCAGCAATGTCCGCGGGCGCCAGGTCACCCACGATGACGATCACCATCCTGGAGCGCGTCAGGATGGACATATAATAGGCTTTGGTGGCCTCGGGCGTCAGTGCGCCGACGGTGGCTTCGGTCCCTTCGGGGGCCTTGGCATAGTCCTTACCCGCAAAGGCCGTTTCCATGGCCATCTTATTAATGGCATAATCGGGCTGGGAGGCCTGGGCCTTGAGGTTGTTGATGGCGTCCTGCTTGATGCGGTCAAATTCCTTTGCCTCGAAGCGGGGGGTGGTGAAGGCGTCTACATACAGGGACCAAACGGAATCCAGGTCCTCCTTGATACAATTCAGGGTAAAGGTGGCGTAGTCCTTCCCTGAATAACCGTTAACCTGGGCATCCACCAAATCCAGCTTGTTCTTAAAACTATTTTTGGTGTCGCGGGCCGTTCCACATTCAGTAAGGGCGCTCATGGCAAGGCTTTCTATGCCCGCTTCGGCAGCGGGGTAGTTTTGCACGCCACCCTTGAGGATGCTTTGGATTTCCACGATCTCATTGCCGCTGGGTTGCACGATGACCTTGACCCCGCCAATGGTCGTGTCGTAGGCCTGGCCGCCGGAAGCATTTTGCGCTCGCGTGGCTGTCATGGAAATCAGGAAGGCTATGCATATGGTGATGTGTCGCATGGATTTCAGGTGTTTAAGGTTTGAAGAATTGAGGAGCTCCGGTGGATTTGCTCATGGCTTCGTTGATGATGAGGCCCGCTACGAAGGGTTTGCCGGTAACGTATTGCGCAATGACCCGGTGGATATCCTCTTTGGTTACCTTCATAACATTGGACATATAGTCCGTGTAATAATCCAGGGAGGTACTACACCACTGGTAGGTAAGCAGGTCGGGCTGAATTGAGGGCTTTTCCGAATTGCGGATGTAATCCCGGCGCATGATCTGCTTGGCTTCCTCCAACTGCTCATCGGTGAAATAATCGGGATCCGCCCATTCCTTCACCTGGTTGGAGATTTCGGATATACATTCCTTGAGCTTGGTAGGATTGGGGATGATGAACATGTTTAAGGTCCCGACGAACTTCCGGGTCTCGAAACCCACGTTAGCCCCTGTTGCCAGGCCCTTGTCCACCAGCGCCTGGCGCCATTTGGATGCGTTCAGTCCCAGTATGGTGGAGAATACGTCGGCGGCTACCATACCCGAGGAATCGTGGCGGTAGTCCGGCCCCTGCCACCAGTACATGGCATAAGGCGTTTCGGCAATGGAGGATTCCTTGACGAAGAATTGGGTATTCGTTAGAGGCGCGAATTCGGGGATGGGATATTTCTGGTGCGGGTCCCAACCGCTGGAGGCCCAGTCCCCGAAGATTTCTTTGGCCATGGCAAAAGCTTCCTCGTGATGCACATCCCCGCAAATCACCAGCATGGAGTTGTTGGGGAAATAGTACTTGTTTTTGATGATCATCATCTTATCGGGGGTGGCCGTATTGATGATGTTATGGTCGCCAATGGGGTTTTTGCGCGTGACTTGGTCTCCCCAAAGGCGCTTTTGGCATTCATACCAAAGTTGAAAGCCGGGATCGCTTTCGGCCCTTTGAAATTCCCCGTCTACCACGGGCCTTTCTTTTGCCATGTCTTCCGTACGGTAAATCGGAAAGCGGATGGCGGCGTTCATGAAGAGAAGGCCGGCACGCAAGCTGTCCCGATCGAAGGTGAAGAAATAGTTCACCCTTTCCACGTCGGTCGACCCGTTCCAAATAGCGCCCAATTCCTGGGTCCTTTTCAGGAAATGCTCCTGGTCGGGGTAATCTCGGTTGGCCTTGAAGAACATGTGTTCGAAGAGATGGGACAGGCCGCTGTATTCGGGCCCTTCGGTGTAGGCCCCGTTCCTGACGGCGATCTGGATGGTCGCCAGGGGGACTTTGCTGTTTTCGATGACGACGACTTCCAGGCCGTTGTCCATCTTTTCCCAATAATAGCCCTGGGGCAGGCGGGGTTGCATAGGTTGCGCGCACAGGGTCGCCGGAATAAGGAGGGCGCCCAGTACGATGGAAAGCATTCGCATATTGTATGAGGGGTTAAGCGTGGCCTAAACTAGGAAAAGACTATTAATTTCAAGAAGGCTTGAGGGTAAATTTTTGCCGCCGGTAGGCCCTGACGGGTTTTTCCCGTTGGATGGCAGGGTTCATTGGTGGGCTTATTGAGATGGTTGCATAAATGTAATCCTCTGTTTCCTGTAATCCCGCACTGGAACGCCCCCCGTCGTAGCGGGTTGCCAGGCAGGCCCATTTTGAATAATATTTACGGCGATCTTGTCCAATGCGGTTCCGGTCGGCCATAAAGCCGTAACCTGGCTGATTGAGCCGCTGCTATCCACCCAGAATCCGACCTCAACGGTTCCATTCGCCTTACTATTGACGAGTTTGTCGATGTGCTCCATCAAAGCTTTTCTGACGTATTCGGACCACCCCCTATCCCCTCCGGGGAAACTGGCCTCCTGGTCAGGCGTGAGAAAATCCGCCACGACGTTTCCACGCTCATCATATATCCTGGTTTCGGAAGCAATGCCATCCTCATATTCCACCTGAGTGGCTTTAACAGTATCGTCCATGTAATAGGTCCACCAGCCTTGTCGTTTCCAGTTGACCAAATGGCCCGCCAGCTCGTGATTATCGGGTCGGTAGATTATTTTGGGGCCGGAGGGGACCGTATCTCCCGTCCGGACCAAATCCAGTGAGTCCAGGTTGAGTTCAGGCAGCGCTTCGGGATCTATTGTAAAGTGTTGCCGCCGCAACGAGCCCACAGGCTTCCCCCGTTTGTACGCCGGGCTCCATTTGGGGCTCGCCAATATCATACTAACGATTATCTTTTCCAACGCATTTTCCGTGGATGTTGCCGTATGGGCCGCAGTGACGGCGCCGTCCTTATCCACCATGAAATATATGTCAGCGTCGCACGAAAGGTGATACCGCTTGATGGTTTCCAAGTTGGTTATCAAAGTACTTTGGCAATAGGCCTTCCATGCCGAATCGCCCCCGGGGAAGTGAGGGATGGTATCCATGGTTTGTTGGGCGTCAGAGCAGGCTGAGGTCAGGAGCAGGCAGGCAAGGAAGAACAAGCGGTTCATAATCAGAGGTGAGTTAGACTCAAGATAAGAAAAATCGGTAGGTTTACCCTTGGGGCTACGGTACACGGCCCGATTCCGCCCAGGATTTGATTACCGAATTCAGTTCCACCAGCATTAAATGACGGGCTCCGGCCAAGGCCCCAATCCCTGGCGGACGAGCCTAAGCTCGCCGGTGGTACAATCGATAACGGTGGAAGCGACCATGCCTCCGGGGCCTCCGTCTACCACGATGTCTACCTGGTTACCGAAATTCGCGTAGATCAGGTCCGGGTCGGTATATTCTTCTACCATGTCTCCGGGCAGGGAGGTACTGAGGATGGGGTGACCGAGGGTATGGACGATTTCTCGGGCGATGTGGTTGGCAGGTATCCGGAGGCCGATCGTGTCCTTTTTGCTTTTCAGGATCCGGGGTACCTCTTTGCTGGCGGGCAGAATGAAGGTGTAGGGTCCGGGGAGGTGGCTTTTCAGCAAGCGATACAGGGGGGTATCAATGCTTTTGGCATAGCGGCTGAGGTCGCTGAGGTCATAGCAAATAAAAGACAGTTGAGCCTTGGCAGGATCAATATGTTTGATGCGGCAAATCCTTTCTACAGCCTTATGTTGGAAGATATCGCATCCCAACCCATATATTGTGTCCGTAGGGTATATGATTATCCCCCCATCCCTGAGGCTTCCGGCGATGGTTTCCAGGGCACGGGCCTGAGGATTAAGGGGGTGGACATGCAGGAGCATGGTTACAATTTACGCAACCTTACGTGCGGCTAACAATTTTTTAATATTAATTTTGCCCATCTAAAGTCTTGGAAATGCTGCTACAACCTGTTGAAAAAGTGGCCACTATTTCACCTGATGCGTTCAAGGAGGACTACTATAATCCATCCAGGCCGATCGTGTTCACCGGACTTTCAAAGGACTGGCCGGCAAGAGAAAAGTGGAACTGGGATTATTTCAAGATGTTGGTTGGGGACAAACAAGTTGGAATTTACAACAATAAGAAAAGCGATGCCTTCACCCCCATCAATAAGGCCGATGACTACACCACCTTTGGGGAATATATCGATATGATCCGCCGGGGGCCGGCCGAATGGCGCATTTTCCTGTTCAATATTTTCGATCATGCGCCCGCGCTGACAGAGGATTTCACGTGGCCTGATCATTTGATGAAGGGGTTTGTGAAAAAATTCCCCATGTTGTTCGTGGGTGGTGCTACCTCTATTACCCACATGCACTTCGACATTGACCTTTCCCATATCCTCCATACCCAATTTGCAGGTCGCAAGCGCGTCTTGTTATTTCCCTTCGCCGAGCAGCACAAGTTGTACCGGAAGCCCTTCGAGGTATTGAGCATGGCAGATTTCAGCCATTATTACGAAAATGGGAACAAACCTGATTATGAACGCTTCCCCGCCCTGAAACTGGCCAGGGGGTATGAAGTTATCCTGGAACCCGGAGATACCTTATTTATGCCTGCAGGCTATTGGCACCATATGGAATACCTGGATAGCGGTTTTGCCATGAGCCTCAGGGCTATAAACCATACCTGGGGCGGAAAGATAAAAGGAGCCTGGAACCTTGTGGGAATGCGGTATATAGACAATATCATGAAGCGCACGGCCCCCATGTGGTGGTATGAATATAAAAGGGATAAGGTCCTGAAGGCTGCAGATAAAGTTATAGCTACAGTATAGAATTGAGCGCCCGCCGTTTATCTAAAAAAAAGCAAAAAACGGTGCAATTCGACATTTCTGCACGGTTTTTGAGAATTATTACATTACATCACAAGTTCATTTTGTGGTTTCAGAGGTAAGCAAAGAGGCCCCGATGTCTATTGGGGCCAATTTTTTGCATATACTTGAATATGACAGAGTTATGCCGTGGCGCTGCGCGGCTTTTTTTATTTGGGGAAAGCGGGGTTGGCGCGGGCTTATGCCGTAATTTCCCAGGTCTCGCGTCCACGGAGCAGTTTATCGAGATCGCCTTTGCCGCGGAGGCTTTGAGCTTCATCCACTTGTTGTTGAAGGGACTCCTCATAACAAGGCCTGTCCGTTTCATAAAACACGCCAAAGGGCCTGGGCAAGTGCCCCTCGATCGTGGGATCGTCAAACATGCGAACCAGTATCTGGGCCTTATAGAAGTCGCGCTCGTCGTGAACCCAACAGTCGTCAGCACTCAGTCCCGAGCCCAGGTCGATGACCACTGGACGGAAGCCATCCAGGCGGATGCCCTTTTTACCACCATCAAATACCAGGGGTTTCCCTTGTTCCAGGAAGAGGGCCTCGGCAGCCTTGGTTCCCTTTTCGGTGAATATTTCGAACGCGCCGTCGTTGAATATGTTGCAGTTCTGATAGATTTCGAGGAGGGAGGTGCCTTGGTGCGCGTGGGCGCGGATCAGCATTTGCTGAAGGTGCTTCGGATCCCTGTCCATGCTCCGGGCCAGGAAGGTTCCGTCCGCTCCCATGGCCAGGGCCAGGGGATTGAAGGGGTGGTCGATGCTCCCCTGGGGCGTGGATTTAGTCACCTTATTGGTTTCGGAGGTGGGTGAGTACTGCCCTTTCGTCAAACCATATATCTGATTGTTAAACAACATGATATTGACGTTGAAGTTCCTCCGAAGGAGGTGGATCGTATGGTTTCCCCCAATGCTCAGACCGTCCCCGTCCCCGGTAACCACCCAAACGCTGAGTTCCGGGCGGGTCGCCTTCAGGCCGCTGGCAATGGCGGTTGCCCTGCCGTGGATGGAATGCATTCCATACGTATTCATATAGTAAGGAAAGCGGCTGGAGCAGCCAATCCCCGAAATAATGACGATATTTTCGCGGGGGATTCCCAGGGTGGGCATGACCTTTTGGACCTGGGCGAGGATGGAGTAGTCTCCGCATCCAGGGCACCAGCGCACTTCCTGGTCAGTTGCGAAGTCTTTGGGGGTAAGTTGGGTACCTGGTGCAATCGCTGTATCACTCATGGTTTTTACTGTAAATTTTAATACAAAGATAAGACGTCTCGCATTTAGCCAACTTTTCATTTCTCATTTTGGCGTAGGTTTGTCCCTCATTTCTACCGCATGTCAAAACAATCCTATCATTTCGGCATGATCGGCCTGGGGGTCATGGGCCGCAACCTCCTGCTCAATATGGCCGACCACGGTTTTTCGGTGATTGGCTTCGATAAGAACGCCTCAAAAGGAGCTTCCCTGGAATCCTCGGCCACCCCTGGCCAGGCAGTCAAAGGCGTAAGTACTTTAAAAGAGATGCTGGATCAGCTCGAAAAGCCCAGGCGCATGATCATGTTGGTTCCCGCAGGGAAGCCCGTGGACGACGTCCTGGGTGACCTGATGCCCCTGCTGGATAAGGACGACATCGTGATCGACTCGGGAAATTCGCACTATACGGATACGGAGCGACGCATCAAATATATGAGTGAAAAGGGCTTCCACTTCATGGGGATGGGTATTTCGGGGGGTGAGCACGGGGCCCGGACCGGACCCAGCATCATGCCCGGCGGGGACAAGGCGGCCTATGATATTGTAGCCCCCGTCCTGACGGCCGTGTCGGCCAAGGTAAATGGGGACCCTTGCGTGGATTATATGGGTATTGGCGCCGCGGGTCACTATGTAAAAATGGTACACAACGGCATCGAATATGCCATCATGCAGCTCATCAGCGAGTGCTACGCCCTTTTGAAGCAAGGCTCGGGATATACTAACGCGCAACTCCACCAGTTGTTCAAAAAATGGAACGACGGGGATCTCAAGTCCTACCTGGTGGAGATTACTGCCGACATTTTCAGTAAAAAAGACGACCTGACGGGGAAGGACCTGGTGGACATGGTCCTGGACAAAGCCGGAGCCAAAGGCACGGGGAAGTGGACTTCCCAGGATGCCCTTGACCTGGGCGTGGCGATCCCCACCATCGATATGGCGGTCACCGTGCGGATCATTTCCGACTTCAAGGACGATCGCCAAAAGGCTGCCCAATTGTATCCGGCCGGTTCACATAAAATAGACGGGGACCTGGAAAAGCTGGTGCACGACGCCTTGAATTTCGGAATGATGATGAGCTACGTGCAGGGAATGGCGCAGTTGTACTCGGCTTCGGCTGAATACGGAATGCAGATCCCCCTCGACAAGGTTGTCAGGATTTGGAGGGGAGGATGTATCATCCGGTCCATTTTGCTGGAACCCTTTTATAAGGCGTACAGCGCTGATCCCACCTTGAACAACCTCCTCCTGGATAAGGAAATTGCTGCCCTGGTCAAACCCTTTATCGATTCCGCCCGGACCCTGGTGCAAAAGGGCATGGCTTCCGCAATACCCGTCTCGGGGCTCGCTACGGCGCTGTCGTATTTCGATGCTTACCGCAGCAGTTGGTTGCCGGCCAACCTGATACAGGCCCAGCGTGATGATTTCGGGGCGCACACGTATCAGCGCATCGACAAAGCCGGTACTTTCCATACAGAATGGCAACCTCAATAAAATAACCATGGAACTCAACAAACGCCCGCCTGCCACCCTCATCTTCATCTTCGGGGGCAGCGGAGACCTGAACTTTCGGAAGCTCATCCCCGCGTTGTACAATCTTTTTATAGACGATTGCATGCCCGATAAATTCGCGATCGTGGGTATAGGCCGCAAGCCCTTTACCGACGAATCTTACCGGGCGCGCCTTCTCGACGGTATACAGCAATTCTCCAGGAGAAAGGGAGAACAAAACGGGAAGTGGGCGGCCTTTTCCCAAAACGTCACCTACCTGGCTATGGATGCGGAGAAGGACGGCGATTACAAAGGCATCACCGATATAGCGAAGGCCAAGGAAAAGGAATGGGGCACACACCCCAATGTCCTGTTTTACCTGGCGGTGGCTCCCCAGCTCGTGCCGGACATAGCCACCAAGCTCGGAAAAATCGAACTTTGCGGGGACCGTAAGTGCACGCGAATCGTCGTTGAAAAGCCCTTTGGACACGATCTGAAAAGTGCCGCGGAACTGAATGCCCTGCTCCTGAGTATGTTCAGCGAAGAGCAGATTTACCGCATCGACCACTACCTGGGTAAAGAGACGGTCCAGAACATCCTGGCGCTGCGCTTTGCCAACGCTTTGTTCGAACCTATATGGAACCGCAATTTTGTAGAATACGTAGAGATCACGGCGGCGGAAACCGTGGGCGTGGAAGGGCGGGGCGGTTACTACGAAACGTCGGGGGCGCTGCGCGATATGGTCCAAAACCACATGTTGCAAATCATGTGTATGGTTGGCATGGAAGCTCCCGTTTCCTTTGACGCCGACGAGATCCGCAATAAGAAAGTGGACGTGCTCAATGCCATCCGACGGATCAAGCCCGAGGAAGTACATGCACTGGCCGTTCGCGGACAATATGGGGATGGGTGGATGAAAGGAGAGCAGGTTCCCGGATACCGCCAGGAGCCCAGTGTGAGCCCCGAGTCGAATACCGAAACTTTCGCCGCGGTTAAATTTTTCATAGACAACTGGCGCTGGCAGGATGTGCCCTTTTACGTACGCACGGGCAAGCGCATGGCAGAAAAAAATACTGTCGTGAGCCTGCACTTCCGTCCCGCTCCGGCCTACTCTTTTCCACCGGAAGCTGCGGAAACATGGCGCCCCAACCGGCTGACGATCGACATCACGCCGGAAATGGACATCCGCCTTCGCTTCCAGGCCAAACGCCCGGGACAAACCATGACCCTGGATCCGGTGGACATGGTTTTCAACTATGACAAGGCATATGAGGACAAGCAACCGGAAGCCTACGAGACCTTGCTCCTGGACGTCATGATCGGAAATGCCACCCTTTTCATGCGCGCCGACCAGGTGGAGGCCGCATGGAAGGTGATCACGCCCATCCAGGAAAATTGGGAGTCAAAGACTCCGGTCGATTTTCCGAATTACAAACCCGGTTCCTGGGGACCCGAAGATGCCGAAGTCCTGGTAGCCAAGGACGGGCATTCCTGGGGAAAATCCGGCGATTAATAATGGAAGTACATATACATAAGAATCCCACGGACCTGAGTCTGGCTCTGGCCGGATGGATCACGGAGTATATCGAAAGCACCCTGAAGGACCAGGAACGGTTTACCTTTACCCTCACAGGGGGCAGTTCGCCCAAGGAACTGTATACATTGCTCGCGTCTTCCCCTTTCCGGGAGCGCATCGATTGGCAGCGGATGCATATTTTTTGGGGGGATGAAAGGGCTGTTCCATTCACGGACGACCGCAATAACGCGAAAATGACCTATGCCACCCTGATCGACAAGGTCCCCATACCGCCGGAGCAGGTGCACCGGATGCGTACCGAGCTGGAACCAACACAGGCAGCGGCCGAATACGAAGGGCTTTTACATAACTATTTCGATACTGAAGGCCCCACTTTCGACCTGGTGCTGAACGGCATGGGAGAAGACGGGCATACCCTTTCGCTCTTCCCCGGTCAGGCGGTTATCCACGAAACGCAGGCCTGGGTGAAAGCCTACTACCTCGCAGCCCAGGAAATGTACCGGATCACCATGACTGCTCCTCTGGTCAACAGGGCGGGGCGGGTGGCCTTCCTGACTTTCGGGTCCGCCAAGGCCCATGCCCTTCGTGAAGTCCTCAAGGGGCCCAGGAATGTGGACCTATATCCTTCCCAGATCATCCAACCGGCTTCGGGAGCCCTGCATTGGTTCGTCGACGAGGCGGCCGCCGCCGGGCTGTAAAAGCCTCAGGGCTGTAAAAGCCGCCGGGCTATAAAAAAAGAGGGCCTTAGATTTAGGCCCTCCCTTCTCTATTTGTAACCCATGTCCAGATGGCGCAGATGTGACTAAAGCGGGTAACGGCGGTCTTCGAGCAGGCGAGCCGCTATTCTTCGGCGGGCAGCCTTGGTATTAAAAGGAGCAGTTTTGGTGAAGCGCTTCATGCCCATTAACATCATTCGCTGTTCATCCCCTTCCGCAAAAGAAATGAGGGCATCTTTTCCACACTTAAAAACCCGGTCTGCGGCGTCGGACAGGTACACTCTTAGGACATCCGTTTCGTATGCAGATGCTGCATCACCCTTCTGAGATTTCAATTTCATGACCCTCATCAGGGCACTTTCGGCGGAAAAGGTGGCGATTGCCATGTCGGCGATGTTCATCAGGATCTCCTGTTCCTTATCCAGGTTCATCATGAGTTTTTGGACCGCGGCCCCGGCCGTCATGAGTATGGCTTTCTTGAAACCGGCCACCAGGGCCCGCTCGGCGGCGAACGGCGTTTCATCTGTTGCCCCGAAGTCCGGGATGCTCATCAACTCCTTTTGTACCCCCATAGCGGGGCCCATCAGGTCCAGGCGACCTTTCATGGCGCGCTTCAGGACCATGTCCACCGTCAGGAGGCGGTTGATTTCGTTAGTCCCCTCGTAAATCCGGTTGATCCGGCTGTCCCTGTATGCTTTGGAGATAATATATTCGTCGCTGTACCCGTTTCCTCCGTGGATTTGTACGCCCTCATCCACTACATAATTCAGCATTTCGCTGCCTAGTACCTTCAGGATGGCACATTCGATCGCGTATTCTTCCGCCGCGCCCAGGACGGCCTCGTTGAAGGGCTTTCCCTCCACAGCCAGGGCTTTTTCCTTTTCGTCGATCCAATAGGCTGTCCGGTAAAGGGTCGTTTCGGATACCCAGGCCTGGATGGCCATTTCGGCCAGCTTATGCTGTATAGCCCCGAAGTTGGCGATGGGCTGTTTGAACTGCTCCCGTGTAGCGGCGTATTCCAGGCAGGTCGTGATGGATCTTTTGGCGCCCCCGGTAGTGGCGGCGCATAACTTGAGGCGCCCTACGTTGAGAATATTGAAGGCAATGATGTGTCCCTTCCCTATTTCCCCCAGGACGTTTTCCACGGGCACCTTGCAATCCTGGAAATATAATTGAACCGTAGAGGACCCCTTGATGCCCATCTTGTGCTCTTCGGGTCCCCTCGTAAATCCCTCAAAACCGCGTTCGACGATGAAGGCCGTAAATTTTTCCCCATCCACTTTGGCAAATACGGTATACACATCCGCGAACCCCCCGTTGGTGATCCAGCATTTCTGGCCGTTGAGGAGGTAATACTTCCCGTCTTTACTCAGGGTGGCCGTGGTTTTGGCCCCCAGTGCATCGCTCCCGCTGCCCGGCTCGGTCAGGCCATAAGATCCTTTCCATTCTCCGCTGGCTAACTTGGGGATATATTTTTTCTTTTGCGCGTCCGTTCCAAAATAGAGGATGGGCAGGGTACCGATCCCCGTATGTGCCGAAATGGCGACAGAAAAGGAGAATCCTCCGCCCAGGCCCTCGGTGACCATCGTCGAGGTTATGAAATCCTTGCCTAATCCACCCAGTTCTTCCGGAACGGACGTGCCCAAAAGGCCTTGCTCGCCTGCCTTGTCCATGAGACTTGGCATGAGTCCCGGCTCCATGGCGTCTATGCGTTGGATGATGGGCAGGACTTCAGTGTCGAGGAAAGCGGCACACATATCCTTGACCATATGCTGCTCTTCGTTGAAGTCTTCGGGGATAAAGGTGTCTTCGGGGTGGCTTTCGCGGATCAGCCATTCCCCACCTTTGAGTGCGGTTTTGAGTTCGGTGGTGGTCATATGATTATTTTAAATTGTCGTAAACTCGCTGCAGGACGTTCTTGCAGACCTCGATCTCTTCGGGAGAAACCGCCTCCAGGGCCTCGTTCAGGGTTTGGTTAGCCAGTCCCATCGTTTGATCCTGCAGCTTCTTTCCCAGGTCGGTAATGTAAATCCTGTTGATCCTCCTGTCCTCTTTCGAGGGGACCCTGCGCACCAGTTTGCAACGCTCCAGATTGTCCACGAGGCGCGTAATGCTGGGCTTGTCCCGGAAGGTGGCGTTGCCCAATTCCTGCTGGCTAAGGCCATCCTGTTTCCATAACTGGTACAGCACACTCCATTGTTCAATCGTAATGTCCACCCCCGCGCCCTTGAAATTCTTTTGAAGGCGCCTGGCCACGGCGGTGGAAGCTTTTCCAGTGATGAAGCTATACAGCTCCTTGGATTGAAAATGGTTGTTAGACATACTGTTAGTTAAACAACCATTTAAAGATACACAAATTTTTCAAAAGTCCAGCGGGGGGTTACCTTTGCTTTCATGCCATCCATCAATTGGACCGATAGCTTCAACTTTTTGTCCAAGCTAACCCCGAGGAGGGCCCTGAATGCGGCCAAGGTTCTGACCAGTTTTTATCTGAGCCGGTGGACGGGGAAACCCATCCAGTGGGGTTATCCAATATCCCTTTCCTTCGAGCCCACCACGTCCTGCAACCTGAGGTGTCCCGAGTGTCCCAGCGGGCTCAGGTCCTTCACCCGCCCCACGGGGATGTTGCGCAAGGACTTTTTCAGGGAAACCATAGACCAGGTTTATAAGGAGCTGGCCTACCTGATCTTTTATTTCCAGGGGGAACCTTTCCTGAATCCTGATTTTTTGGAAATGGTGCGCTACGCTTCAGACAAGGGCATTTATACCGCCACTTCGACGAATGCACATTATTTAAACGATGCCAATGCGCGCAAGACCGTGGAAAGTGGCCTGGACCGCCTCATCATTTCCATAGACGGGACAACCCAGGATGTATACCAGCAATACCGCATCGGGGGACACCTGGACAAGGTTTTGGAGGGCGCCCGCAATATTGTCCGCTGGAAGAAGGAGTTGAAAAGCAAAACTCCGTTTATATTTTTCCAGTTCCTGGTCGTAAAGCCAAACGAGCACCAGATCGAAGACGTCAAACGTCTGGCCGCCGAAGTAGGGGTGGACGATGTTCGCTTTAAAACAGCCCAAATCTATGATTACGAGCATGGGAATGAGCTCATTCCCACCCTGGACAAATTCAGTCGATACCGCGCCAAAGGCGATGGGACCTATTCCATCAAGAGCGGCCTGGGGAATCATTGCTGGAAACTATGGCACGCCAATGTCATCACCTGGGATGGGATGGTGGTGCCCTGCTGTTTCGACAAGGACGCCATGCACCGTTTGGGTAACCTAAGCCAACAGAGCTTCAAGGAAATCTGGAACAACGACAATTACAAACAGTTCCGCAGGGAACTCATGAATAGCAGGAAGAATATAGACATATGCGCCAATTGCAGCGAGGGGACGAAAGTTTGGGGATAAGCACTGTCACGCGCTTGCGCTATCAGCACGAAAGCTTGCCGTTGTTGATAGCGGACCAGGACCCGGCGCGACGTCCGGCTCCCGAAAAATGGGGCATCCTGGAAAATATTGCTCACCTTGGGGCCTATCAGAAAATCTTTGCCGCAAGAATCCAGCGCATACTGAGCGAGGAAAATCCTTTGATCCCCGCCTACGTGGGCGATGCCGACCCGTGTTTTTTGCAGTTACGCGAAAATTCAATAGAAGATTTAATTGTTTATTTGAATTCGGATCGCCTGTATCTGCACGATTGGTTGACGTCGCTTTCAGGCGAGCAGTTGTCGCGACGGGCTACGCATCCGCGCTATGGCGATCGAACCTTGTTGTTGTGGACGGAGTTTTTCCTACTGCACGAATCCCATCATCTTGAAACCATCTGGAAATTGCGTACATGAGCCTGGAAAAAGACATACCCCAGCACGCCCGTTTGGCTAAAAAAATTCTTTTCCCATTGTTGCTCTTATGCGGCAGTGTTTGTTTTGCGCAACCTAAGTACGAGTTCAGGGCGGCCTGGATCGCATCCGTAACCCATATCGACTGGCCCAGCCCGGAGGCGACCGGAAACGTCGTGCTTCAAAAGCAGGAATTCGTTCATTTGCTGGACATGCTTCAACGCGACGGTCTGAACGCTGTCGTGGTGCAAATCCGTCCCACCGCGGATGCATTCTTTCCTTCGCCCTATGAGCCCTGGAGCGTATGGCTCACGGGCAAGCAGGGCGTCGCCCCCAATCCGTATTATGACCCCTTGGCCTTTATGATCGCAGAAACGCACAAAAGGGGTATGGAATTCCACGCCTGGATCAATCCCTACCGGGCTCTTTACAATAGCCGGAAGGATATTGCATCCGCCGATCATATCACCCGGGTGCACCCGGAGTGGTTCCTGGTGTACGACAATACCACCGAATTCAATCCGGGCATCCCTGCCGTCTGGGATTATGTGACCAATATCGTACGGGACATCGTCCGCCGATATGATGTGGACGCCATCCATTTCGACGATTATTTCTATCCCTATAAAACGCAGGGCGAATACTTTGCCGATGACAACGCCTACGCCGAGTATAACCGCGGCCTCGACAAAGAAACGTGGAGAAGGAGCAACGTGGACAGCCTCATCCTGAAGGTTTCCAGGGCCATCAAGGAAGAAAAGCCCTGGTGTAAATTCGGCATCAGCCCCTATGGGGTTTGGAGGAACCTTTACCAGGATTCCACCGGAAGTCAAACTACCTCGCATCAGACGGACTACGACGACCTTTACGCCAATATCATGCTTTGGCTTCAAAAGGGCTGGATCGACTATGTATGTCCCCAGTTATATTGGGAAAGGGGGCATCGTGTAGTACCGTATGACGTTCTTCTCGACTGGTGGTCCCGCCATACGTACGACAGACAACTATACATTGGAATAGGCCTATATAAGGCCGGGACGAATCCAGCCTGGAAAAACAGGAGTGAGCTTCCCATCCAGGTCGCGGAATCCAGGGGCGTTTCCCAGGGCTGTGTTTTCTTCAGCGCCGCAAATTTCATGGACAATCCATTAGGCTGGTGTGACAGCCTTAGGGAAAATTATTATCGATACCCCGCCTTGGTACCACCTATGTCCTGGATCGATACGACCCAACCTCCCGCCCCTCAGATCGAGGCGCTGGTGGAAGGGGACAGCGTGCACGTAACGCTCAGCGCTTCCGATTCACTGCCCCTGCGGTTGTTCGTGGTATACCGGTATTTGACAGGGGACGCGGATACTGCTTTGGATCCTGTGCACATCTACAAGATCATTCCTGCGGACGGAGGACAGGGAAGATTCAATCTGGCCAGCAGGCGGCGAGGGCGGCGACGCGCTGACGCCGATGAAAAGATTCGCTGGGCGGTGACGGCGGTCAGCCGGGCCAATGTGGAGGGGCCGGCGGCGACGTTCTGATCACGGCCCCGCGGCAGGCGCGGCATCGTTTTGGGCCGCTTTCCCTACCTTTGAGGCAAATCTTTTTTTATGCCAGGGTTCGAATTTTTCGGTGAAGAAGAACGTAAGGAAGTCAACGACGTCCTGGAGACAGGAATCCTCATGCGCTATGGCTTCGATGGTCCCCGCAAAGGGATTTGGAAGGCCAAAGAACTGGAACAGGCCCTGTGCGAACGCCTGGGCTGCGCCCACGCTCAGTTGACTTCCAGTGGTACGACGGCCCTTACGACGGCCCTGGCGGCCCTGGGCATTGGAGCCGGAGACGAGGTCATCATGCCAACCTTCACTTTTGTGGCCAGCTTCGAAGCCGTTTTAGGCGTAGGAGCAGTCCCCGTCCTGGTCGATGTGGACGACACGCTCACTTTGAACCCCGCGGCGGTGGAAGCAGCCATTACTCCCCGAACCAAGTGTGTCATGCCCGTGCATATGTGCGGCAGCATGGCAGACCTCGAGGCCCTGCTGAAGATTTGCCACGAGCGAAACCTGATCCTGTTGGAAGATGCCTGCCAAAGCACGGGCGCCACCTTTCGGGGTCGGTCCCTGGGGACCATCGGGCACGCGGGAACCCTTTCATTCGATTTCGTCAAAACCGTGACTTGCGGAGAAGGCGGCGCCGTTATGACCAACGATGCGTCGATATACGAAAAGTGCGATCAATATTCGGATCACGGGCACGACCATAAAGGGGTGGACCGGGGCGCCGATGAACATCCCAACCTGGGATTCAATTATCGCATTTCTGAGTTACACGCCGCTGTGGGCCTGGCTCAACTCAGGAAACTCAACAATTTCCTGGCGATCCTGCGCAAGAATTATCAAATCCTGAGGGACATGCTGGCGGTCGTCCCGGAAATTACCTGGAGGCGAATCCCGGATCCCGCCGGCGACAGCGCAACGCACCTGAGTTGGTTCCTTCCCACCGAGGATATAACGCGCGCCGTGGTGGAAGGCTTCCGGGCCAAGGGGATCCTCGCGGGAAATTTCTACTGGTACGACAATAACTGGCACTATGTCCGGAAGTGGCACCACCTCAAGGAGGGACACACCCTTGCTCCCCTGAGTCCGGTGCAGGCTTCCGCGTGTGAGAAAATAAGGGTCCAGGACTTCAGTATCAGCGACCGGACCATGAGCCGCTGTATATCCACAGCTATTTCTTTAACCTGGACGCCCGAACAGCTGGAGCAAAAGGGAAAGCAAATGGTGGAGGTGATCAAGGGCGTGCTGTCCCGCCATGGCGCGGCGGTTTAAGGATGTTGCGCGTTCGGCTTTTGTTCCAGCCAATCGCAATCCTGGAGGGACCCTACCCTAAAACGTAAAGGAATTCCGGTGGCTTTTTCGACATTCCATTCTTCTTTACAGAAAAAGGCCATGTGACCCAGCGAATAGTTGCCGGGAAGCAGCGCCAATCGAGTCTCTGCGCTTGCCGGCGAGACATTTGCGTGATTTAGCGCGCTAAAATTGTCATTTCTTTGTAAATTTTTCTCGAAAAGATATCCACCGGTCGATGGCGACCACAAGCCGGCGAAGAAAATATCCTGGGCGCTAGGCAATCCGGAGGTGGCAGGGGACCATTGTGACGCTGTATGAGTGGGGATTTGGGCTTGAACTGCCGGGACTGAAACGGAGAGCGCTAAAAAAAGGCAGCAAAATTTATTCCATTTTTTCATGCTCCATTCATTTTGTATGTAAATTTACGACTGTATGGGACTAAGTCAAAGTTTACAGCAAAAGCTCCTCCAGAAACTTTCGCCTCAGCAAATCCAGCTGATGAAGCTTCTGCAGGTGCCTACGGCAAACCTGGAAGAGCGGATCAAGGAAGAACTGGAAGAAAACCCCGCGCTGGAAGTCACGGAAGATAACCATGAAGACTACGAGGACGGGGCAACGGATGAGTTCGAAGGGGATGAATACGATTCGGACGGGAGTGAGGATGAATACGGTCAAATCGATATAAGCGAATATGTGCACGAGGGCGATGACGAGGTGGGCGATTACCGCCTGAGGGATGATCACTATGCGGACTCTGAAGAACAAAAAACAATTCCCCACCGCATCGAAAAAACCTTCCACGAATACCTCCTTGACCAGTTGGGGATGTTACCCCTTGATGAAAGGAAACACAAGATCGCCGTACAGATCATCGGAAGCCTGGACGACGATGGGTACCTGAGGCGGGACATTACCGCCATCGTGGACGACCTGGCCTTCCGCCAGGGGGTGGATGCCTCGGAAGAGGAAATCGAAGAGCTCATCGCCAAAATCCAGTTGTTCGATCCGCCGGGTGTGGCTTGCCGCAGCCTCCAGGAGTGCCTCCTCCTTCAACTGGAAAGGCAAAAGATAGAAGGGAAAAAGGTGGACAAGGCCATCGAGATCCTGCAACGCTACTTCGATGAATTCACCAAGAAGCACTACGAAAAAATCCAGCGGGGTCTCAATCTCAGCGACGATGACCTGAAGGAAGTGATCGGCCAGATCATCCGCCTGAATCCCAAACCGGGAGGAAGCGTAGGAGAGCTCAACAAGGCCGAAAGTTATGTCATCCCCGATTTCTTCATCTTCAATAACGCAGGGAGGCTGGAGCTGACCCTGAATTCCAAGAACGCACCCGACCTGCGCATCAGCGAGGGATACCGCGAAATGCTGAAGGAATACGACAAGGGTAGTAAAAAAGATAAAAGACAAAAGGAAGCCGTCCTGTTCATCAAGCAAAAAATCGACGCCGCCAAGTGGTTCATCGACGCCATCAAGCAACGCCAGCATACCCTGATCAGCACGATGCAGGCGATCATGGAATACCAGCACGAGTTTTTCCTCACGGGGGATGAAACGACCCTGAGGCCCATGATCCTGAAGGATATTGCGGAAAGGACCGGGCTGGACATTTCCACCGTCAGCCGGGTAGCCAACAGCAAATTTGTCCAAACCGAATTCGGGACTTACCGGTTGAAGTTCTTCTTCAGCGAATCCCTCAGTACGGAAAGCGGGGAAGAGGTGTCCACCCGGGAAGTAAAAAAGATCCTGAGCGACATGGTGGAAGGGGAAAACAAGAAAAAACCCCTGAGCGATGAACGACTTACGGAGCTTTTACAGGAAAAAGGGTATAATATTGCGCGCCGGACCGTGGCCAAATACAGGGAGCAATTGAATATCCCGGTGGCGCGGCTGAGGAAGGAGCTCTGACACGCCTTCGGCGCAACACATATGACCACAACAACGTTATCCACAACCGGCTTGCCGGCGATTTCCGCCCCCACCAGGGTCTTCGCCACCCTGATCAGCTATATTTTCCACCCGATTTTCCTGGTGCCCTTGATGGGGGCCTTTCTGATTTACGGGGTTCCGGGATTATATACGGGTTTGGACACCCATGTGAAGAACTTTATTTTACTACGCCTGGTAGCCAATGCCCTTTTCTTCCCCTTACTTGGGATACTCCTGACCCGGGCGCTGAAATTGGTGAGTTCGCTGACGATGGAGGACCGTAAGGACCGCATCATCCCCTATGTCATTACCCTGACCTGCTATTTCTGGACCTGGAGGGTGATGCAATACCAGCAGTTTCCTACCGCTCCTATGACCGCCATGATCTTCGGCGCTTTCTTATCTACTTCCATGGCTCTGGTTTTAAACAGCTTCTACAAAATCAGCATGCATGCCATCGGGGTGGGTGGACTGGTCATGTTCATGCTACTGTTGGGCTGGCAGGGCGCTGAAGGGATCGGCATTCCCCTGGCCCTATCCATATTGATCGCAGGGTTGGTTTGTTCGGCCCGTCTGGCGATATCCGATCATAGCAATAAGGAAATCCTGTTTGGCCTGGCCATTGGTGTGGTCGGGCAAGCGTTAGGCTTCGTGTTTTTCCACGGGGCTTAACCCTTCAATACCGTCGAATGATGGAGGTAATTCTTGTCGGGGTAATACATGAACAGACAGCTCCCTTCTTTAATGGCGTCGATGATCTGCTCGTGCTCCTCCATAGGAACCGCGGGGCAACCCAGGCTACGGCCCAAAAGGCCGTTGGAACTGATGTACTGCTCACCTACGTACCAGGAGCCGTGGAGCACTACGCCACGCGCGAAGGCCTTGTCGTTGAAGCCCCGGTCCAGGCCCATGAGGCGAAGGGCGTAGCCGTCCGCGCCGGTGTACGTACTTTGGGTTATATAAAAGCCAAGGCTGCTTTTGTTAGAGTGATTCCGGTTGGAAAAGGACGTGGCGTATTCCTTACCGGACTTCCGACCATGTGCAACGTAGGTATGGAATAAAATTTTCCCAAGGTTCAAATCCAGGACGTAGAGGCGTTTATTGCTGGAGGGCTGGCTGAAATCGATTATGGTGAGCAGGCCTGATTTATCCAGGAGGCCTTTTTCGAGGAGACGGTGATAACCCTTGAGGGCAGTGGTGAACGCGTTGAGCGACAATCCGGCCGAATCCAGGCCTAATTCATCATATTCCTCCATCCACGCGGTAAGGCCGCCCATGGGGGCTATGGAAACAACGGGAAGTAGTGCGGCGATGGGAGACCCGGGTTGGTTGTTGGGGGACCGGAAAGAAAACTGCACGAAGGAGCAGAGGAACAGAAGGCAACCAAAAAAATAAACATTAAGACGCTTCTTCATCTAATTCGGTTTTTAAAACAGGATAATGGTTTAGCAATACTGCCGGACCGTAAATCATCCTTACAACGGGCACGTCCAGCGGAAATTGCGCGGGAAACAAATATAATCTTGATTATCATATAACCAAAAAATACTGGCGGAAAATT
>CAZJDB010000186.1:0-8592 GCA_964544695.1 uncultured Chitinophagaceae bacterium | reverse complement strand
GGGTGCTCGTAGATGGTGAGGGGGCCGATAGAAGACGCCGATGTTGTATCCGAAACTCCGAACGAGCGTAGCGCTTTGCCCGCGACACCTCTGGCGCCTGAGCGCAATGCCGCGGAAAATCCGGCCGGGATATCGATCCCTGCCAGCGCTTCCTGCGCATGTACATGCTCCGAAACAGGGTCCTTTATCGGAACAACTTTGAACATCCCCGATCCTTCGATGGCCGCTATAAGCTCGCTGCTTAACGCCCCCGTATCCCGGTTATTGACGAGGAGGGGCATGCGCACGCTCCCCGCGGATTCAAAAGCACTGTTCTGGATGGCCGTCACGATCAGGACCAGCAGGAGGGGCATGCCGAACATGAACAGGAGTCCTACCTTGTCGCGCAACAGGATGCGCACATCCTTTTGAATGGAGGCAAGGAGCTTATGCATCGCGGTAGGCTTTACCGGTTAATTCCAGGAACAAACCCTGCAGATCGCCTTGGGAATGCTCGCGCAGCAATCCGTGGAGCTCCCCGCCCGCGATCAGGGCGCCTTCGTCGATCAGGGCGATCTCCTCGCACAGGTCTTCGGCTTCCTCCAGTTGGTGAGAGGTATACACCAGGGTCGTGCCCCTGGCATTGAGCTCCCGCAGGTAGGCCACGATGGCGTGCCCCGTTTGCACGTCCACGCCCACGGTGGGTTCGTCCAGAAATAAGATGGGGGGTTCGGCCAGAACGCCTATGGCGAGGTTGAGGCGTCGCTTCATGCCGCCCGAGAATTTTTCAACGCGCTGGTCCGCGACGTCGGCCAAACCCAGCACTCCCAAAATGGCACGCGTACGGCTGCGAATTTCGACAGAGCGCAGCCCCGCCCAGGCCCCGAAGAATTCCAGGTTCTGTATGGGCGTCAACTCGGGATAAAAAGCCAAATCCTGGGGAACAAACCCGAAGGATGCGTGTCGCGGCGGCTGCCCCAGCAAGCGGATGCTTCCGTTCGAACAAGGCAGGATACCCGTCATGAGGTGCATCAGCGTCGTCTTCCCCGCCCCGTTAGGACCGAAGAGTCCGAAGCGCGCGCCCCGACGAATGTCGAGGTTCAACCCCCTGAAGATCGGGAAGGGAGCCCCGGGATACCGGAATTCCAAATCCTCGATATGGACGGCTATTTCCATTTGAGACCCGCTAACTGGGTAAAGGCTTGCTTTTCGATGTCCGCGATCTCCAGGAGATAATCTCCCATGACGTTGAAGTCTTCCTGGCTGCCCAACCGGCCCTTGTAGATACCCGCCGCCTGCACGGCCGCGGTCCGCCAGAGGTCGCCCGAGCGCGTAAAGAGATTCGAGGGCGCCAAAAGCTGATCATGTGGCGTATACGCCATCGCTTGCTGAAGGAAAGCGGCATACATATAGCGGAAGCCGCCTCCGCCCGTTCCGATCTCTTCCTGCATGCGCACGAGCTGCGCCAGGTACAGCCCTGCCGTATGCTGGCCCAGCTTGTCCCGCCACTTTTTGATGCGGTGGGCCGTGAATCGGATGCCTCGGACGCCCGCGATGGGTCCGGGTATATGGAGCATGGCGAAAGCGTTGCCGGCGATCCCCTTACGTATTGCCTGAGCTATCCGTGCATCGGAAACAGGCTCGGAGGCCCGAACCGGAAAGTACAACTGCCCCCTTGGTGCCAGCGCGCCCCGCGCAAAGCGCACGCGCTCCAGCTCATAGGCGCTCAGCGACGTGGGGGTCTCCATGACGGGGTCGCTGATCAGGTAGCGGTCTTCTTCCTTGCCGAAGACTACGACGTTATGCGCATTGAAGTGAAAGCGGTATTCCTTGGGAAAGTATGTCAGATAGTAAACCCCCACCTGGCAACCCACGGGTTGTCCCAGGTTGAGCTGCGCGTCGAGGACCTCGGCGGCTTCCTCCCGCGTCCTGAACTTGCGCCGCGTCACGGGGATGCCCAGGGCCTTGCACGTACGCTTGAAAATCAGCCCCGGCGCCACACGGAAGGCTATGGCGGGGCCATTGCTTATTTTGAGAAAGGGGATATAGATGAAAAACAACCCGGCGCCTATGCCCAGGGTCAGGGGCTCCGTCAGTTGGGCCACGCCTATGTGGTGCATCAAACCCGTCGTCACTCCCGTCTCACAATGCGCCGATTGCAGGTGGTCATATTTCGCGTTCATGCAGGGTCATGCTTTTTAAGTCGTCCACGCTGACCCCAAAGGCCTCCGCGTAGCGCTGCAATTTCTTTTCGTTCAGCCCTCTGAAGCCTTTCGCCGTCAGGTGCTTCTTTATTTGCCATCCCCACAGGCCCGTATACGCCTTCAGCGTGGGCATATCCATCAATCTGCTTTCCATGAAGAACAGCAACGGGCTTGCTTCGCCCTTCTCCACCCGCGCGCGTGCGTTGGCCACCCGCTCTGCAATGTCTTCCCACGCAGCATCCAGCGCGGCAGACTTTACTTCCCAGCCGGTGCTTAGCTCAGTGATGTAATTGCCATCCTTATCCGTCGCATAACAGACCTCCCGGGTCATTTTACCCAGCGCACCATCATCCTGCGGGACTTCTTCTTTTTTCATTTCGTTAAAAATTTCCGCCTTCGGCGGTTGGGATTATACGACGGTGAGCATCGCGAGCATATAAGAAAACCGCGCACTCTCAGGCACAAGAAGCAACAAACGATCCCCTGCACGGAGACGCCCGGAGTGCAGCAGCTCGTGAACCATCAAATAAATAGAGGCCGCGCCAACGTTCCCCATGGAAGAAAGATTCAAAAACCACTTCTCGTAAGGAATACCGCGCCCCAGCACCTCCATCACCTCGAATATCTTAGACTTGAAGAACTCGGAAGAAATATGAGGTAAAAAATAATCCACGTCGTCGACGGATAAGCCCCGGCGCTCGAAGATTTCCTTGACCTTGCGCCCCCCGAGGGAAACAATGTTGTCCGAAAGCAACCCGATGTCCTGCTTCACGCTAAGCACGGATTGGTGCAATATCTCTTCGGGATTGAACAATTTATAACCATGGAACGCCCCGGATTCATCCTTTTCTCCACCCATGTACATGCACGTTTCCATTTCGTTGGCGTAGGAAACCCCGTCGATCCAATCGATGCGCAGGCTAAGACCAGAACCAGAAGGCTTATCGGACAACAAGAAGGCGCCCGCCCCGTCGGAGAGCATCCAGCGAAGGAACTCTTTCTTAAAAGATATATAGGGGTTCTCCTGCAGGTCCGCGAGGTGATGAACTTCTTCCTCGAACATCCCTGCGCGCATCACGAGGGACATCAGCTCGGATCCCGAAGAGACGGCCTGGTGGGCGTCCCCCGACTTGATGGCCAAATAGGCATATTTCAAGGCGTGCATGCCCGCACAGCAATTTCCTGCGGGGGAAACGACTTCGACCGCGCCCATCTCCGGCAGGCTGCCATGGACCATGACCCCGTGTGAGGGCATGAGCTGATCGGGGGAAGATGTGCCGGAAGTCAACAAATCGACCCGGGAAATCCCCGAAGGGTCGTCCTTGAACAAGGCCCGGATGGCTTCCGCAGTGAGTTCGGCGTTCGTATGGGTGGGCTGGCCCTCCTTGGTCAGGGCGTAATAGCGCGTTTGTATTCCATTGTTCCTGAGTACGATCTTTCTGGATTTGGAGGGTTTCCCATTGATGTAGCCGAGGTATTGTTCCATTTCCTCGGTGCCAATGGGATCATTCGGTAAAAAAATGGCCGTTCGTGTGATATAGACGGGGCTCAAGGACATGTGTTGTTCAATTTTGATATAAGCGACTTGACTCTTTTTCCAAACAGGGGTCTCACGATCAATTGGGTCACCACATAGACCACCGGCCCCAACAGGCAAAGGGCGAAGATAATGTAGTACTTGAACGCGGCTAACCAGGGCCTCCGGTTCTTCTTGCGAACAATCACCCGAGCCCAGATCCCAAAGATACGGCTCCCGTTGCGTTCTATGAACAGGAGGTGGGGTTTGGCATCCACCGCTCCGGCTGCCCCAAGGGCCGGTTGCAATCCTTCCCAGTGACCGCTTTCCAAATACGGCTGCACGATAGCCGCAAATGATGCCATGCCCGCCACATCGGAAGGGGATACCCCCGGTGGCGGAAATAGATTCAAATACCGGTCCTTTTTTCCTGCGAACATCCAATACAATATCGTCACGAAGCTCACGAGGTTCGGATGGCGGTCCACCAGAGCCACATTTCCCACCAGGACGGCCCCGCGCTCCCTAAGCGAAGAAGCTAATCGCCCGTAAGCGCTGATCCACATGTTGCGGGCCCCCGTGACCGTGATCACCGGCGTCCCCGAAAGGACGCGCGAAAATACGGGATCCTGCAATAACGTATTTACCGGAATACAGGGAGAAAGGAACCAGGCCTGGTAGCCTAAAATGATCAGATCGTAAGAATCGCGCAAAAGCGTAACCGGTTCCAGCTCACGCGCAACCCCCAGCACGCAATCGGGCATGACGTCAAAGAAGCTCGTGGAAGTCCAGGGAAAAGGAAAACCGGGTTTGGACCGCAGGACCACTGTTTCTACCGAATTGCCCGCAGCAACCAGCGGCGCCGTAAAATTAGAAATGATGTCCCCCAATTGTCCCGTCTGAGAATAGTAAATCGCCAGTACTTTTTTGTTCATTCTCGGAAGTTATAGGTTTCTCAGTACATGGGAATGGCGGCTGTAATCCAGTACGGCGATGCGCACTTCCCCGGACAATTCATTAAAATGCCGGTGAATATACAAATTATCCCTGTCCAGGTCTTCGTTGTAGTGCAGGAACGAGGGAGCCTGCTCCTGAATGCATAGGCGAAGAAAGCGGTATTCGGTGTTGCTGGTGTCCGATGCGATGGCGCTTTCCAATTGAGCATGCCCCTTTTTAAAATCGTGCATCTTGTCCACAGGAAGGCTGCGTAGGCCCGCCCTTTTCATCAATAAAGCCCCTTCATAAGCCTGGCGTCCGGGAAAATCCATTGCGAGTTCACCGGAGATCTCTTCTTTGATTTCCGCCATGGTACCTTTTGCAAACACCACGTAATAATGGGATTTATTGAAGGAGGAAAAGGGCGAGGCCAGGACCGGCAAGAGTATTAGAAGTATTCTTAATATCATTCCCTATATCGTATAAGCCCCTATTTATTGGGCAAATTTACTTAACTTTTCCGTTATTTTGGCGGCCCGAATATGACGTATCAAAAGCCATTTTCTCAAGGTTGGGGCATTATTTTAGGAGGTTCAAGCGGTTTCGGGCTTGCCACCCTGGGGAAACTGGCCGGCGGGGGGTTGAACCTCGCGGTGGTCTACCGGGAAAGGGCGGCGGAAGACAGGAAGATGCAGGAAACCGCCAGTGAAATCGCCGCGAGGGAAGGAGTCAGCGTGCTGACGTATAACCTCAATGCGCTCGACGACACGGCCAGGCATTCCTTCGTGAGCACTTTCGCGGAGCACGTGGGCGGAAAGCCCCTGGTCCGGATATTGCTTCACTCCATTGCAAGGGGAAACCTGAAGCCCCTGGAAACGCTCAGTGCGGACGATATTCACGCGACGGCATACGCCATGTCGGCCAGCCTGCTGGATTGGGTGAGGGACCTGCATACGGCGGGACTTTTCGCTCCCGGCGCGGGGATCGTGGGGTTGACGAGCGAGGGGGCGAAAAAATATTGGGAAGGATACGCAGCCGTATCGATGGCCAAGTCCTCATTGGAAAGCCTGGCCGCGTATATGGCTGTTGAATATGGGAAATATGGCTTAAGGACCAACCTGATACAGGCCGGCATTACGCCGACCCCCTCATTCGAAAGGATACCCGGAAGCGGCCGGCTCCTGGAATACGCCGCCGGTCGAAATCCCATGGGCCGGCTGACTACGCCCGGAGATGTTGCGGACGCCATATACCTGCTGTGTACCGATGAAGCCTCCTGGATCAACGGAGCGCTGATTCACGTGGATGGAGGAGAACACCTTTTATAACATGATGTATAAAGATATACTCGATCAGTTACCGTATAAATCGATCTTCCGATTTGTAGACCGTCTTTCTTACATTGACGAATGTGAGGTCAAGGGCGAATACACGTTGAAGAAGGAAGCTTTCTTTTATGAAGACCATTTCCCGGGAAATCCCGTTACCCCGGGGGTCATCCTCACGGAGATCATGGCCCAGATAGGGCTCGTCACCCTGGGCATTTACCTGTCCAAACGACCCGATACGGGCCAGCTATATCCGCTGCTTACTTCCACCGACGTATCCTTCCACAAAATGGTGCTCCCCGGAGATACGGTATACGTCCATTCCAAAAAACAATATTTCCGTTTCGGGAAATTAAAGTGCTACGTCATCATGACCGATGGAGACGGCAGGCGGATCGCCGAAGGCACCTTCTCGGGCGTCATCAAACTCATAAACCAGCCGGTCCCATGAGCAAACGCCGCGTCGTCGTGACGGGCCTGGGTGTCGTTGCGCCCAATGGCGTTGGCGTGCCTGCTTTCACGAAGGCGATCATGCAGGGCCGGTCAGGCGTGCGCTGGTTGCCCGAATTCCAGGATTTAAAATTCTATTGCCAGGTGACGGGGCGGCCCGATTTTACGTGGGAGTCGCTCCTGGACTATATACCTGAAGTCACCTACCATGGCCTCAGGGGCTGGGGCATCGCCTATGGGATCCGCGCCGCCTGCGAGGCCTGGATCGATGCGGGGCTGGACATGGATACCGAGCAACCGCGCTGGGATACGGGCTGCGTTTTCGGAAACAGCGACATCGACTCCACCCTGATGAGCAGCGTCATCAACAAGGTGAACGCCCTGGAGACCAAAAAATTAGGGTCCAGGGTGGTGGAGCAGATCATGAATAGCGGCGTCACCGCATACATCACGGGGCGGTTGGGCCTGGGGGGAAAGACCCTCAGCAATTCGGCGGCGTGTGCCACGGGTACGCAGTCCATCCTGATGGGATACGAATACATCGCGCTCGGCCTGGCCGACCGGATGGTCGTGGGGAGCACGGAATACGTGGACACATACATCTTCGCGTCCTTCGATGCTATGCGCGTATTGTCCCGAAAGTTCAACGATACGCCCGAAAAAGCGTCGCGGCCCATGAGCCGGAGTGCGGGGGGCTTTGTACCGGGCTCCGGAGCGGGGGCGCTGATTTTGGAATCCCTGGAATCCGCGCGCGCCCGCGGAGCGCGCATCTACGCTGAAGTGCGGGGCGGCGCCACTAATTCGGGTGGGCAGCGGGGCGGAGGCTCCATGACCGCTCCCAGTTCGGAAGGGGTGGTTCGGTGCATACGCGAGGCCTTGCGAACAACTGGCACGGATCCTGCATCCATAGATCTGGTCGGCGGGCACCTTACGGCCACTTTGGGAGACCTGCCCGAAATCCAGAACTGGATTTTGGCGCTTGACAGGAAAGGTGGTAATTTTCCAATGATAAATTCGCTGAAATCCATGGTTGGGCACTGTCTTAGCGCCGCAGGTTCCATCGAATCGGTGGCAGTGGTCTTGCAAATCGTGCATCAGTTCATACATCCCAACATCAACCTGGAAGATCCGAACCCCGAAA
The DNA here is from genome assembly GCA_964544695.1 of uncultured Chitinophagaceae bacterium. Taxonomy (GTDB): domain Bacteria; phylum Bacteroidota; class Bacteroidia; order Chitinophagales; family Chitinophagaceae; genus Dinghuibacter. The sequence goes on along the minus strand of CAZJDB010000186.1, from coordinate 1,038 downwards.
TCGTTAAGCGCATCGATGAAGACCGGATGCCCACTGCATGCCTCCAACATGAAATCAACACGGTGATCAAAGCCAACTTTGGTTTCGGAGACGTAAATACGTGCTTAATATTTTCAAAATGCAATGATCATGGATAGAAAAGCAATACTCGAAGAGCTGAAGAAAGTCCTGGCGCCCTACATCAAAAACAAGGAGTTGCTGGCGGGCATCAACGAACAAACCAACCTGGTCACCGATCTGAAGATCAATTCCGCCAACCTCGTGGATATCGTCATCGATGCCGAGTCCAAATACCATATCGAAATCGACGTCGACTCCGCCGAAAAAATGGTGACTGTCAGCAATTGCCTGGATGTGATCCAGGAGAAGCTGGCGCAAACGTCGCAGCCGTGAGCGCGCTGCCCCTCGGTCTGCCCGGAGCGGGCATCGACATCGTCGATCTTTCGCTGACCGATCCCGCGCGGAGTGAGCGCCTGGCGCCTAAGATGCTGGCACCTTCCGAGTACGCCTTGCGTCCGGCAGAGATGTCTTTTCATATCTTTTTATGGCTGTGCTGGTCCGTCAAGGAAGCGGTGTATAAATTCCGGCGTGGCACCTTCTTTCAACCTACGCGAATCGTTCTCGATGCCCTTAACCGCGTGGGCGATTTGCACGTTCGTTCTGTAGTAACCTCTGATTATATTCTTTCTGTAGTAGACACGCCCGGACTGGTTTTCGAAGTCGCGCCCCTTTCTGGTGATCCGTCCGAAGAAGTAAGGTCTCTAATAAAAAAAGGATTTCCCGATTGGGAACGCCGCCCCGTTTCCTTCTCGCACCACGGCCGCTACATGGCTTATAGCCTGCAGGACGCCGACGGTTCCCGCGTCGGGAAAACGGATTATGCAAAAAGGAAAAATCTTGTGTAACTTGATAATATGAAGACACCCACTCGTTTCCTTTGCCTATGCCTGGCCGCCTTGTTGCTTGCGCCAACCGATATTTGGTCCCAGGAACACAAGCCGCCGCCCGCTCCGAGGCCGGCCGCCCCGCATCCGGCGC
>CAZJDB010000185.1:0-28218 GCA_964544695.1 uncultured Chitinophagaceae bacterium | reverse complement strand
TTACGATATAACTGGCAGGCCAGGCCCATGTTATTGATGAGGGAAAACCACTTCCCCTGGAAAATGCTGTCGTCGATGATCTTCCCCTGGAAGCAGCCCTGCATGTTGCCGTCCGAAGAAAAGCCGCAGAAGATCAGACTTCCGTCGGGTTCCACGGTCCCGTAGACGGGAACACAATTGGCCCGCATCGCCGCGCTGTCCGCTGCGTCTTCGGCGGAATCGGACGCGGGCGCGGCCCCTGGTGCGGGCGCTGTCGCCGAGCCGGGGGGCGCTGTCGCAGAGCCTGGGGGCGGGGGCGCTGCCGGGATTGTCTGGGGCGCCGCAGCGATCGTCGAAGCCGCGTGCGCGCTGTCGTTCGTCGCGGCCGAATCCATCGTCAAGGGAACCACCGATCCCATCGCCATCAGTTTTCGCTTATGCGCAATCACCGCGGGTCCCACGTGGTACATCGCCATCCCCCTGACCGCACTATCGCGTATCGAAATCCAAAGGAAGACGGTCGTGGTATCCTTCACATGACCCACCAGCGCATAAAAGGGCGCCAGCGGCAACACCATGTGGCGTTTGGACTTGACAGGTGCAGCACCGAATTCGGTAGGCGGTTTGGACTTATGTAGCAAATGAAATTGGGCCCGGGAAGTACAGGCCAATGCAATAAAAAAGCAACAGAGGAGCAGGGGTTTCATACTGATATCGGATTCCCTACAAATATAACAAATTTTCTCAACCCTTGCGCACGCGGCGTTAAGCAATCGTTATTCGTACATCGTCTGTATCAGATTGGCAACCAGCGCCGTCCACCCCGTCTGGTGACTCGCCCCCAGCCCCTCGCCGGTCTCCCCGTGGAAGTATTCATAAAACAGGATGTTATCCTTAAAGTGGGGATCGTTTTGAAACTGTTCGTTGGCCCCAAAGACCTTGCGGCGCCCCGAATCGTCCCGTACGAACAACCCCACGAGTCGCTTGCTTAAATCCTGGGCCGCCTCACCTAAGGTCTGCCCATTCAATTGGAAAGAATCCCCATAGTAATCCTGAAAACGCTTCAACGCCCGCACCAGCATATAATTGACAGGGAACCATATGGGGCCCCGCCAATTGGAGTTCCCCCCGTACATATCGCTGTCGCTTTCTCCCGGAACATAGCTAATGCTGAGGATACGCTCCCCCGTCGTAAACGTGTAGGGGTGCTCCTCATGGTATTTGGACAGCGACCGGATCCCAACAGGACTCAGGAACTCAGAGGGGTCCAGCATCCGGGACAACACACTGCGCAACGAACGGTCCCGCACCAGCGAAAGCAGGTGCCGGTTTCCGCGACCCTCCTCTGTCCAGCGCGTCACCAGGGCCATCAGGTCGGGACGGTTTTCGAGGAACCACTCGATGTGGCGAAAAAACTCGGGCTCCCGGTCGAGGACATTCTTATCGAGTACCTCCACGGCAAACAACGGAATGAGCCCGACCATACTGCGTACTTTGAGGCGAACAACCGACCCGTCGCTGCGGCGCACCTGGTCGTAGAAAAAACGGTCATCGCGGTCCCACAGGCTGAGCATGCCGTCCCCCATGATGTTGATCGCTCCTGCCATGTAGAGGAAGTGGCTGAAGAATTTGCTCGTCATGTCCAGGTAGCGCTTGTTCGTCATGGCCAGCTCTATGGAAATGCGCAGCATCATCAGCGCAAACAGGGCCATCCAACTTGTCGCGTCGGCCTGCTCCAGGATGCCTTCGGAAAAGGCGACGTTGCGGTCGAAGACCCCGATATTATCCAGGCCCAGGAAGCCTCCCTCGAATACATTGTGTCCCCTTGTATCCTTCCGGTTCACCCACCACGTGAAATTGACCAGGAGTTTGTGGAACATCGATTCCAGGAACCCATAGTCCTTCTTCCCCTCCATGCAATACACCTCCCACGCGGCAAAGGCAAACACGGGCGGGTTGGCGTCGTTGAAACACCACTCGAAGGCGGGCATCTTGCCATTGGGGTGCATGTACCAATCCTTAGTCAGGAGTTCCAATTGATGCTTCGCAAAGCCGATATCCACGAGCGCCAGCGTCACGCACTGAAACGCCAAATCCCAATTGGCGTACCAGGGATATTCCCATTTGTCGGGCATGGACACGATGTCGTCGTTGTGGAGGTGCTTCCAGTCATGGTTGCGCCCCTCCATCCGGGCGGGCGGCGGGGCCGGGCGGTTGGGGTCGCCCTCCAGCCACTGCTGGACGTTATAGTAATAGAATTGTTTGTTCCATAAGATCCCACCCAGGGCCTGGCGGTGGACGCGCCGTTCGTCTTCACTAGGGATGCGTTGCTGTAAGTCCGCGTAAAACGCATCGGCTTCAAAAATACGTGCCGCGAAAATCGCATCGAAATCGTCGAATGCGAAGGCCGAGCCACCGCGCGCCGGGCTCAGCCGCAGCCGCACTACGCGGCACTCCCCCGCCGGAATGACGCCGCCGTACCGCAGCGCCGCCTTCGTCCCCAAACACTCCGGATCCACGGTGGACCGCCCGCCAACCACATAATCATTAATCCCATCCTTATAATAGGACTCCTCCGTATCGTTTCCCGCCAACCGCAAAGGATTCGTTTCGTTGTTGCAAAACAACGCCTCGGGGTCGCCTTCAAAAAACAGCGCGCTGACGCCCAGGTCGGGATGCGCAATATCCACCGCGCCTGGAACCAACCCCATCAAAGGCTTGGCGGCAACCCCCGTCCACGCCCACGTATTCCGGAACCAAAGCGTCGGTAAAATTTCCAAAGGAGCCGCTACGGACCCCCGGTTGCAAGCCGTAATCCGCACCAAAATGTCCTCAGGAGAAGCCTTTGCGTATTCCACAAAGACATCGAAATAGGCATTATCCGCGAAAACGCCCGTGTCGTAAATCTCATACTCCGGTTGATGCCGCGAGCGCCGCATATTCTCGTCGAGTAACAAAGCATAAGGGAAAGCCGCCTGCGGATACTTATACAGCATCTTCATGTAAGAATGCGTGGGCGTGCTGTCCAGGTAGTAATACAGCTCCTTCACGTCTTCCCCGTGGTTCCCCTGCTTGTTGGCCAAGCCATAGTAAACTTCTTTGAGTATGGGATCCCGATGGTTCCAAAGGCCAAGGGAAAAGCACAGTAATTGCCGGTCGTCCGAAATCCCCCCGATCCCTTCTTCGCCCCAGCGGTAGGCCTTGCTTCGCGCCATGTCGTGCGTCGAATAGTTCCAGGCATCTCCGTTGGCGCTGTAATCTTCCCTGACCGTCCCCCATTGACGGTCCGAGACGTAGGGGCCCCATTTCTTCCATGCAAGATGTTGTAGCCGTTCCTGTTCTGCGTTCATGGTGTGTTCTTTTCCAACACAAGCACTACTTTATTGAAGTCCGCGGAGGCGTTGATCACCTTCTTGAAATCATCGAACTGCGAAAGGGGATACATCAGGTTCCGGTAGCTTTCCCGGATGGTCACGGTCACTACCGGACCCGCCTGTTTGTAGGTGGAGACAAAGCCCATACCGGAGTATGACACGTCAAAGGAAAGGTCCTTCAAATTTTTCACGCTATACCCGTCGGGGACGTGCAAAACGATCGTCCGGTCTTCCTCGTGTGGGAATTCCATTTCGGCGGGGAGCTGGCGCGGGCGCTCCTGGTACATCTCGGTTTGGGTGCCGATGATTTCCCCGATTTTCAACAGGAGGCGGCTGCCCGCGTTTTCGATCAGGTCGGGGCACCGGATGTCGCCGTCTATGCTGAGGGGCGTATTGTGCAAGCATTCGGTCAGCGCGCTGTGCGCCACCACGATGTTGGAAACGTCGGCGCTGTTGCCGATGGACTTGACGATATCTTTATTGGCCTCGTCCTGCTTGTCCTTGGGAAGGAAGGTATAAATGGGCCGGTACTCGGCCGCTCCGTAGCCCCGCATCACCTGGCGCCCGTGCACCAGCAGGGTATCCAGGGTGGCGTTGAAATGCAGGTCGGCTTCCATGTTCAGGGAGCTCGAATCGAAAGGTGCGATGGGCACCGTTCCCCACGTAGCCAGGGCCGTTTTGAAATTGCCCAGGGTGACCGTTTTCAGGAAAAGGCCCTTCCCTCCCGCCAGCGTGGGCCGGATATAGGGATAGCGCGTTTCCTGCTGGCTGGGATCGATATAGCCTCCCGTGCGAGGGAAAAAGATCAGCACGTTTTCCGCGCGGTCCCAGTCTTCCAGGTCGGGGTCGAGGGGAACGCCGCTGCGATCGTTGGCCAGGACGAAATCGTAGTCGATGTCCATTTTATCGAAGATGCCCGCGAAAAGGCGGGTCACGCCTTCCTCGTTGGCATTGCGCGTGGTGAGGATTTGGGGCAACTGGTCGCCACCGGAGGCGAGCTTCTTGTCGATATTGATGTGCGTCTTGACGTAATCCTCCAGGAAGGCGATCCGGCCCTCCATGCTGGTATCGGGAGCGTCGGGTATCTTGGATACCCAGGCGCTCAGGGCCTTGTCGTCCTTTTCGGAGCGGTCCGTGTAGAAGGAATAGGCGCGCTTGCCCAGGTCCCTCCAGGTATAGAGGCGGACGTTCTCGCTTTTGTCCAGGTTATAGCTCAGCTTGAAATCCACGCGCGAAAGGTAAGCGTCCCGGAAGGCATACTTTTCATCGGGCAGGTCCCGGATGTTCGTTTGGGTCCCCAGGATGACGCGCTTGTCCCCCATCAGGCTGTCCGGGCTGACTTCAAAGCCGTTGTACCCCTTGGCGCTGAAGCGAAGATTCGCCGGGCTGGTCAGCAGGAAACGCGCCTTTACGCAAGGCACCTCCCCCATTTGATAGAACTCCGAACCAAACAAATAAAAAGGGCGCTTCTCGACGTAGTAATATTCCACCTCGGACCCCTTATCCACCCCGTCCATGGCGAACTGACGATACTCCGTCCCGTCCTCGGTGGTGGACTTGATCTTGTCGGGGGTCACTTCGGTCACCTGTCCCAGGGCCGTGATGCTGCGGGCATGGATGTCGCTAATGTCGCTGCCTTCCCTGACGGGCAGGTAGAGCTTGTTGAACATCTCGATCCCCTTCTCGTCCCTGATGTGAACAATTTTATGGTAGGTCTGATAGACAACAAAGTCGTCCCCTTCCTTTTTATATTCCAGGCTGCGCTCGTCCACAATGGACACCGCGCTGGCGTCGCCAAACTCGGCAGGTACAACGTGCAACTCCGCCTTCGTTGAGTACGCAATCGGTTCATATTGGGCGCGCACAGTGCCGGAGGCACAAATGAAGAAAATTAAAAACCCCCTGGTCATGGTTTGTCCTTTTTAACGAACACAAGCTGCTCCTTATAATGATTTAAAATCTGCTTCACCGCCCCGTTCCAGCGCCCGAAATCCCTGGACTCCACCAGCAGGGTCTTGTCCGACCAGGTCTGGCGGCAGATCACCTGGTCCTCCTTCCGCGTGTAGCTGATGCTGAAATCCATATCGTCGTCGCTGTAGGCAAAGTCCTTGGGGAGATAGCTCAGTTCGTATCCCTGGGGGATAGAGAAGACGGTGAACTGGTCGATCACCGATTCGTATTCGTGCTCCATGGGCACCTTTCGCCGCGAAGTATCGATGACCGCGGCCCCCGTGAAGAATTTTTCCAGGTTAAGATTTATGTAAAGCTCTGATCCCACCGTCTTTCCGTAATCGGGAATGTCGAAGCCGGCGCGGATGTTCACCAACCTGCGCTCATCATTCAGGTAGCGGATGGAATAATCGTTCAGGATGAATTTATTGCTCCCTTTCCCCATTCTGTACTTCACATAATCGCGCGCGTCCGTGGTGTCCTTGAACAGGAGGTGATCGCAAACATCCGACCCGTAATACCCATGGTAATACACGCTGCTGCTGCCGTGGAGCCCGCTCCCCGTCCACGCGATAAAGGTGCTGTCCGTCACCCTGCTGCTGTCCGCCCGCACAACGGGCACGCGCAGGGTTTTGTATTCCGTGGGAGAAAGGGCCACCAAAGCCTGCTTGCCTTGAATGAACGCGCTCGGATAACCGAAGATGCAACTGGGGTCGGTGCCGTCCAGGAATATCCACTGGTCCCCCAGGCGCAGGGTAGAGATCATATGGTTGTCGCATATCGGCTGCGGAATGTCCGTATGGTCATATGGAATATCACGGGTCCCGATCCAAGTGAAGTAGGCGTCGAGCCCACAGGCCCTGAGCATGGCCGTTAGGAGACTCGCCATGTCCTTGCAATCCCCGAACCGCCGGTTGCATACCAGGGCCGCGGGGCGCGGGATAAAGCCCTCAAGCCCGTCCTCGAAGGCCACATAGCGGATGTGGCGCTGGACCCAGTGATAAATGGCGGCGGCCTTGTCGCCCGCGCTCGTCAGCCCCTGTGTCAGGCTGTCCGCCAGGGCATGCAGTTGCGCATCCGAGCCACTGTCGAGGTGACTGATAAAACCGTAATCCCAGCCGTACAAATCCTTCAGGTTGGCCAGGAAGGGCGTCCCCTGGTAAGACCCCAGCCGCACGATCACGTGGGGCTCGTACCAGGCCGGGCTTGGCGCATCCGCAAACGTCGTGATGGGACGGACATTTTTTGAGGAAAAGGTCAGTTCCCTGCGCCCCTTGTCCACCGCGATCATGTGGCCCGAATCATTGCGGACGTCATAGAGGACTTCCATATCGGGGGGAAAGCTGACGCTATAGGACTCATGCACCACGGGGATATAGCGGACAAAGTAAAAGGGCGAAAACAAATGCAGGTCTTTTTCCTTTTCGGTATAACTGACGTAAGCGATCGCCCCCTTGACCAGGGAAGGAAAATCGAATTCGGACTTCTTTACGTCGTCATAAAACACATCCCGGTCCGAGGCGTCCTCGGTCTTGATGTCGGTCACCTTTAGGCGCTTGAATCCGTGCCCGTCAGGCACTTCCGTGTACGCCTGCAAATCTTCCACGGTATTGAAGTCGCCATGGTACACGGCATACTTGTTAAACTCCCCGTTGGCCTTATCGTCGAGGATCATCAACTTCTCCGTGATCTTCGTTTCCGCGCCCGGAACGCCATCCACCACAAAAAATCGTGTCTCGCTGCGGTAATCCAAAATCACGGCGTACTCCCCCGGGAACAATGCCCGCAGTTCATCGAGCGATTGAGCCCGAGCCCCCACGGCCATCAGCACCAAAATAAGCGCCGCAGGCGCACCCAAGGCGGCCGGCCGCAGGCCGATATTAATATACTTCTTCAAGAATTCCATAATAGTAGACCCTCGTCTGTTTTAAATGCCCCCCGGGGTCATACGATTTGTACATCCCCTCCAGGTCTCCGTTGTAATAATTCTCTTCGAGTTTCAGGGTTCCGGACGGATAATAATACTTGCAAAGCCCATGCAAATTATCGAAATAGTTCGGCTCTTCCGCGGCAAGGTTTCCGTTGGGATAGTACATCAGTTGCACCCCCTGGTCCTTGCCCATGATGGACCTGCCCTTCATTTGGACCTTCCCGTTGCTGAAATAAAAGGTCCTTTCCCCGTCCATGGAGCCATTCACGAAGGTCACTTCGGCACTGACGACGCCGTTAGGATACCAGGCCTTGAGCGCCCCCGTCCCATGGGGCAGCGCAACCATCGGTACAAGATTCCCATCCTTACCCGGATAACTGTACCCCGTCAGGTCCCCCTCGTGGTAGTATAAAATGAAGGCCACCCGGTTGCTGTCCCCGTAATACGTCGTGGGTCCCTCCGGCTGATCGCTCACGTAATTGGTTTTCCGGGAAAGGGTACCATCCTCGTTAAAGCGGACGCGCTCGCCTTGCTGGGCATCCTCCTGATAGGGCTCCCGATCCCTGACCTGGCCGTTTTCATAATAATAGGTCCATATGCCCTCCTGGTTATCGAGCCGGTACGTCCCTTCCACCGATTTTTTCCCTCCAAAATAATAGGAGACGTAAGTGCTATCCTTGAGTTCCTGGCGGAAATACTTCCGCGCAGAAAGGGTATGGTCGCAAAAGAAGTAATCATACGGGCCATCCAGGTGGTAATGACGGTAATGGCCCTCGCCCCCGGCCTTCCCCTCGGCGATGTGCGAAACGAAAAGGGTATCCCCCGGCGGGATGTTCCGCTCCCCCAGCTTGTGCCCCGCGCTGTCCCATTCGGTGAAATGGACAGGCCAGCCCTGCTGGTACAGGTATTGAAAGTTCGGACGTCCCGATGGCTCATAAGAGGTCGCGTATCCGTTGCGCTCCCCGTCCACGAAATACACGCTGTACGTAAGGTTGCCCAGCACATCGAATTCCCGGAAAGGACCGGTGCGCTGCCCCTTGTGGTACCACCCATCCTGCTTGATGCGTCCGTTTTCATAATAATAGACGTAATAGCCTTCTTCCTGGCCCTGGCTGTAGTTGGTGCTGTCGCTGAGCGCCCCGCTGAGGAAGTAGTTCACCCGCCTTCCGTCGCGGTCCCCGCCTTTGAAGCTGGCCCGGCCGCTGATCTGGCCTCCGGGATAGAAATAGGTCACCTCCCCTTCCTTATCCCCCTTGAAGGAATAGTTGGCGTCGCTGAGGCGCGCCCCCAGGGAATCGTAAAAGGACAGGAGTCCGCCCGAGCCCTTGATTTCGGAAGCGTTGACGGGTTTAGCGTCGGGGCCGTAAAATTGGACTGACCTGATTTTACCCTTTTCATACAAATCTTCTTCCCACAAACGCCCGCCTTCGGTATAATCGGACTCCTTACCTTCGGCCAGCCCCTTTACATAATTCTGGGTCTGCTTTACACTGCCGTTGGTATAATATTCGGTATACAGGCCCTTCATAGCCCCCTTTTCCATCGTATAGGTCTCATGAATTTTCCCGTTGTTATAATACGTTTTCCAGGTCCCCGTTTCCTGGCCGTACATGAACCACGCATCTTCTATGAGAACGCCTGCCCGGCTGAACTTCTTGCGTTCGCCCTCGGGGTTCCCCTTGATGAAGTGCGTCACCATGCTGGGCTGCCCGTTGCTGTAATACGACTTGACGATCCCGTCTTCCTGTCCCGCCTGGTAGGTCTCATCGGAAAGCAGGAACCCGTCGGAAGAATACTCCACGCTTAACCCATTCTTCAACCCCTTGGCATACTCGGTTACCATGTGAGGCAAACCGTTATAATACCAACTGCGGAAGGTCCCTTCCATCTTATCGTCTACCCACACCTCGTCCTCGCTTTGGATCCCATTGTCGAACCAGTTCCGGGAGCGCCCGTTGAGTTTGTCGTCCTTGTAATTGCTGATCTCGGACACCTGCCCGTTGCGGTGGTAGAACACCCATTCCCCCTGCTTATTCGTATGCGCGTCCAGGACACCCCTCGAGCGGATGGCGCCCGTAGAAAAATAAAACGTCCAGGGTCCTGACAATATCGTCTTCTTGCCCTCGTGCGTAAAATACCCGATCCCCTCCAGGTTGTTATCGTCATTGAACAGGTACTTCACCATCGCCGTATCGCGCGACGGGTAATCCAATTGCTCCGTTTCCGCAATGTCCTTGAAATACGCCACGAACTGATCCGCAAACGCCTTCAGCTCCGACGAATGATGCTTGTTCCACTCATCCACCGACTTGATCCCCAATCCGCTGAACATCTCGTGGAGCATCACGTTGAACTCCCCCGCACTAAATACGTCCTTGAAAAAGGGCACATAATATTGCATCCAAAAACCCTTGTCCTCCATGCGGTACGTCGTCTTGTCCAGGATCACCTGCAACTGCCGCGTGATCGGGTCCTCGATGTCCGATTGAAGCGGATACTTCTTATCCAGTGCCGCCTTGCTCAGGAAAATCTCCTGCTCCGCATCGAAATTGTCCTCCGGTCCCGACTGCCCATTGCTTACCAACCCCGAAATCTCATCCGTCACATTCGCTTCCGACGTCAGGAGATTGGCGATCGCCCTGGCGTGCCGCCCTTCCGGGTTCACGATCAAGCTCATCATCAGGCTCAGCATCGAAGGCACCGGGCGCCCCTCCTGGATTTCGATCAACCCCAGGTAAAAATGCGCCGAAGCATGGTAGGGATAAATCAGCACGCACCGCTGGAAGCTTGCCTTCGCCGAGTCGTAGCGCTTCATCGAAAAAAGCGTCACCCCCCGGTTGAACCACGCCGAATAATTATACGGCGACATGCGGATCACCCGGTTATAGTCCGCCAGCGCCGAATCCTTTTGTCCCAGCTCGTCCAGCGCCTCAGCCCTTAACACCAGCCACGACGAAGCCTCCTCCGGAAAAAGCAGCAGCCCCGAGTCCGCATACCGCACCGCACTATTGAAGTCGCTGTCCTGGTAGGAGCTCAGGCTTAATTCGTGCAGAACGCGCGAATAATTTGTATCGTCGATCGGAATCTGCTGGTACAGCGCGATCGCCTCCTTGAACTGACCATCGTCATGGAGTTTGGTGCCTCGTTCGAGGATCTCACCACTGTTTGGTAACGTGCTTTGGGACCTGGAGGGAAGGTAGAGCAACAATAGAATGGGAAAGCAGAGGTCGCGGGGGCGGAACATATAAGGATAAAGGATTATTTTCATACAATATAAGGAAAATATCCGGCTGATTTACCTTTTACAACTGTAATCCTGGCGGTTTTTGAATTCCAACCGGAAATGGCCACCGCTAATGGCCGAACTGTAAATATCGATAACAGGATTGTCTTTATTAAAGGCCGGGTCGCTTGTATGAATGCCGGTAAAAAAGACACGGTCGCCCTTCAGATAGGGCTGAAAACAATCATACCCCTTGGGCGAAATCCGCTTCGCTTTTTTAGCCGTGCGATCGTAGACAAAAATGGCGCTGGGCGGCCCGTCCCCGGCAGTGGAGTCATCCGTTTCCGTATCGAAGAGGATCCGGGTCTCCTCCCCGGTCAGGATGAATTTTGAATTGCTGGAAGCCCCCGATCCTTCGCCAAACGAGGCAATGGGAATGCTGTCCATGACCTTGCCGGTCGGGTCGAGTATATACACGTTCGTCATATCCTGGACAAGGAGCTTTTTGCCGTCGTTACTCCAGGTGGGGGAATAAGCTCCCTCTTTCGCATTCAATCCTTTCGTCAGGTTCACAGGAGGAGCCGTACCATCCAGGTCCAGCAGCAGGATAGACCAATGGTCGGTGGTGAAAGCATTATAGGCGACTTTCTTTCCATCGGGAGACCACACCGGCGCATAACAATTTTTGCACGCCGAATCCAATATAGTTGTCGTTCCGTTCGTCAGATCGGCGACCGCAATTTGTCTCACATCATTGTTCCCATATTTCGTATACGCCACCTTGGAGCCATCCGGCGACAGGTCCGGATCGAAGGCGTCGTTCTTAAGGGTATCTTCCTTCCTGTCGGCCTGGGAAAGCAGCATAGTCAGCGACCCTTGGGTATAGCAGACATCATAGGATTTGCCGACGCGGCAAGACGAACATAAGAGAGTGAGGATGATCAGGTAACGACGCATGGGTATTATTAATAAAACCAATATACTCAGTATCTACGTAAGTATTATAAGTAAAAAAAACTATATTTGAAGAGCTATAGGCTCTGAAACGCTGAACCCCTTGAAACCAAATGAAAACGGTAATTGCCATTCTATTGCTTACTGCCATATTCAGCAGTATTGCAGGTATATTTTGGTACACGGATTGGAAGTATAGTTTACCCACCCCACTTCCCAAACAATACCACGCCGTAAACACTGGAGCATTTATCGACCTGAAGGGAAAGTTACCCGTATCGGGTAATAAACCCGTGTTCATTCATTTCTTTAATCCGGATTGTCCTTGCTCCCGCTTCAATATCCCCTACTTCAAATCGCTTGCCCGGCAATATGGGGATAAGGTCCGCTTCGCCATCGTGGTCCTTAATAATAAAAAATATACTTCAGCCGAAATCCAGGACAAGTTCGACCTGAACGTCCCGGTCTCTTTCGACTCGAGCATAGCCGCAGCCTGTGGTGTTTATTCCACCCCGCAGGCCGTCCTTCTCGATGCCAACCAGCGTCTTTATTACAGGGGAAATTATAACAGGAGCCGATACTGTACCGATACCAGAAGCAACTTCGCCCAAATGGCGATCGAATCGCTGTTTAATGATAACCGGCATCCCATGTTCAGCATAGATGCGGTGAAAGCCTACGGTTGCCAATTACCTGCCTGTACCCTAAAATGAAAAACTATGGAAAACCCTATACATAATGCCCTACTGGAGCAGATAAAGCACAAATCGGACAAACTGATGAATTACTTTCTCATCAGTTTTTATATATGCGGTTTACTCCTTGCTTTCTTCTACGATACCTGGCTGATCGCCGTAGGCGTGGGAAGCTTGTCCTTGATGGCTTATTATTCCACAAAATGGCTCCTGCCCGCCTCGAATGCCTACCAATATGTATTAAGCGTGGTATTCGGCATCTTTATGGCCCAATATATTTATCAGATGCACGGGCTGTTCGAGATGCATTTCATCGCATTTATCGGAAGCGCCATATTGGTCACCTATCAAAACTGGAAGTTGCAAATACCCCTGGCACTACTGGTTGTTGTCCACCATGCCTCATTTGGCTACCTCCAATACATCGGGTACGGAAACGTCTATTTTACCCAATTGCCCTACATGACCCTGCAAACGTTTATCATACATGGCATCCTTGCAACGGTCGTATTTTTCATTTGTGGCTTATGGGGTTACCAACTGAACAAACTTAACAGGCGCCTCATAAAGCAGACCTATGAAATGGGCCGCTTCCAGGAAGAACAATTGCAAAAGAAAGTCCTTGAAAGATCGAATGATGAATTAAGGAAATCCAATAAGGAACTGGACAGTTTTGTATACAGTGTTTCCCACGACCTGCGTGCCCCCCTTTCCTCTGTGTTGGGGGTCGTCGGCTTGTGTGAAACGGCAACGGAAGACCCTTTCATGTTGAAAAATGTGGGCCTGATAAAAACCAGTATAAAAAAACTAGACGGCTTTATTATCGACATATTGGATTATTCGAGAAATTCAAGAATGGAGGTTACGAACTGCGAAATACATTTCAATGAGTTACTGAGCGAGGTATCCAATAACCTGAAATTCATGGGTAATGAGGAACAAAGGAAAGTCAGTATAAGGACAATCGTGAATAATGGAGACCCCTTTTATTCAGATAAAAGCCGACTAAGTATTATATTGAATAACCTGATCTCGAATGGCATGCGGTATCAAAATCCCCAAGCCCCCGACCCTTTTGTCGAAGTAGAAGTGAACGTATCCAAATCCGCCGCAAGCATCCGGGTTAAGGATAATGGGGTGGGTATCGACAAAGAAAATCACGAAAAGGTGTTCAGGATGTTTTATCGTGTGTCCAACAAATCGATAGGTTCCGGCCTCGGATTGTACATTGTAAAAGAAGCCGTCGTGAAATTAAACGGCACCATCAGCCTGACCTCTGAAGTTGGCAAAGGAACTGAATTCAGCATTCAAATACCCAATATATGGAATACAAGTATGCCAAGGTAATGGTCGTAGACGACAATGAAATTGACCTGTATGTCGCGGAGGTAGTCATGAGAAATACGAAATTTGCGGAGCAGGTCATTTGCGTGAAATCGGGTAAGGAAGCGCTCGATTATCTGAGACCCCTCTATTCCGACCCTGGTGAAATCCCCCAGTTTATCTTCCTCGATATCAACATGCCTGAAATGACCGGCTTTGAATTCCTTGTCGAGTACCAGCAATTGCCTGAGAATATCAGGAGTAAGTGCATCATCATGATGCTCACCACTTCCCTGAACGAGGATGATCGTCTCAAGGCCGAGCGCAATGAATTTGTGCGCAGGTTTTTAAACAAACCTTTGGATAGGGACAAGCTCTCTTTGTGCTAAAAGCCAACAAACCGTCCGGATTCGGCGTATAAGTGCCTAGGACTTCCTTCCATGTTCACAAAAAACCACCTTCTTTTCTGGGGCATATTGTTGACTTCCTGTGCGAAGCCTCCCCACGCCACCGTCCCCCCTTCCCCTTCATCGGACTCGGACACGTCCCTGGCCGTCTATGTCTTAGGACAGGCTGACGATACGCCAAGGTACTGGAAAAATGGGGTGCCGACCACCCTCACCGGCCTGGCCATGACAGGCATTAGTCCCAAGGCCATGGCCGTGGTCGGGAGTGACGTCTATATCGCGGGGACGACTGGCGAAGCCGCGGCGTATTGGAAAGACGGTCAGACCTTCCATTTGCAGGCCCCCCCGGACCAGTCCGACGCGAACGCCATTTTTGTCTCCGGAGGCGACGTTTATGCGGCAGGTTATACGTCTTATCCCTTCAGTCTCAGCGTACCCTACACTTCGCCGACCGCGAATTACCCCATCAGCGGTCCCGTGGCTACTTATTGGAAGAATGGCGTGCCCTCCGTCCTTTTCGGCGATCATGTCCTGCAGGTATACAACGGTTATGGCAATTTCCTTTACGGGGATTTCGTCAGTTCCCTGTTCGTTTCCGGAACGGATGTATATGTGGCTGGTTACAGCGACGAATACCGGATGGGTAATGGCGGCACCTACCAATTCGCCAAGTACTGGCGGAACGGGGTGTCTGTCAATCTGACCTCGGGTCTGCTGGACAGTACTTACGCCAACGGCCAATATTACCTCACGGCATTCCCCTATACTTCCGATATCTATGTATCCGGAAGCGACGTGTACGTGTCCGGCAATGAATACACCTTCACCACAGGTCCCTACGAAGCCCTCTACTGGAAAAACGGATCCCTGACCTACCTGCCAAGTCCTGGTTCCCTGACGTATGCCAACGCCATTTTCGCTTCCGGAAGCGACGTGTACGTCGCGGGCAATCTAAAAGGCGCCGACGGCATCTACCACGCCGTCTATTGGAAGAACGGGGTACCGGATACGCTTTCCATGGTCCCGGAAGGTTCTTCGGCAAACGCCATTTTCGTGTACGGGAACGACGTCTACGCCGCGGGTTATGAGGACGTCGGCGGATATAGTTATGTGACCTTATGGAAAAACGGCGTGACCACGCACCTAAATCCCCCGAGCCTGCGCGTGGGCGCGGCCGCTATTTCCATCTACGTGGAAGGGCCTTCCAAGGAGGGACTTTAAGATCACCCAAGTATGATAAAAATCAAGTACAAAGATTGCCAAGAGACTTATAAAGATTGTTACCGCACTTTCACGAGGAGTTCCAAAATTCCGCATGGGCAGACCTTGCCCTAGATGGAATACCATACTCCCCTGCCTGATCCAAATTTTTGCAAATGCGTTGCCGCAACGAGACTTTCCAGATGTTTTTTGACAGTGTTTCTGTTTGCGTTTGTGAGAGCGATAATTTCACTAATCGTGATACGCCCTCTTGACTTTGCCAGTTCGAGGATTTTCAATGACAATTCCGGCAACCGCCCAATTAATAGCTTTTCACGTTCAATCTTGACTTGAAGGCTGTTCTTCTGTTGCTGTAAGGTCCGAAGAAAAAAAATGATCCATGGGGTCCAATCGGGTTCATCGTCCTTCAGCGTTCCTTGGGTTCGACGGAGTGCCAGGTAATAGCCCTCTTTGTTTTGCTCAATAATGGCTTCCATCGAACTGAATGGAACATATTGATAGCCGGCTCGCAGCAATAGGAGGGTTGTCAGCACTCGACTAAGTCGACCATTCCCATCCTGAAATGGATGAATAGCCAGGAAAACCACGATAAATACGGCAATCACAAGTAGGGGGTGAAGAGCTTTTCTTTCCAGTATCTCCATTATCCAGCGTACCAGATCTTCCATTTGCAACGGTGTGTCAAATGGCGACGCGGTTTCAAAGACAACACCAAGGCTATTGCCAGTCGGATCAAAAGCTTCAACATGATTGGGCGACTTTTTATACTGACCCCTATGCCAATTGTCCTTGTCGCTATACTTCAATAAATCCCGATGCAGTTGTTTCAAATAACTTTCCGCAATGGTGATATGTTCATAACTTTCAAAAATGGTATTCATTATCTCGGCATATCCGGCCACTTCCTGTTCGTCTCGGGTGGTGAATTGCCTGATCGATAGATTGCCCAATAATTGCTCAACCGCCTTGTCGCTAAGTTTCGCCCCTTCGATTCGGGTTGAGGATCCAATGCTTTCAACGGTAGCCACACGTTTCAGATTGGACAATTTCTCCGGAGCAAGCTGACCCAATGCCCGCCAAGCACCTTTAAATTCATCAATTTCTGCGATGAGCGCCAGAATATCCGGGCTTATAATGATATTGTTTGCATCGAACATGGTACCCAATTTTCTATCCAAATACCTCCAATTGATTATAGGGGCCATTGTATACTATACCCACAAAATTACCCAATAATACCCAATTAGTTCCAATTCATAGTAAGTTTGCCGAGGCATTGAACATCGAGGCATTGTCTAAAGCCATCGAATATTACGAGGACAATGTTTTAAAAATAATGCCATTGCCCGTTACGGTCGCTTCCATCGTCCAGGACAAAATCCTCGAATTGAAAATAACACAGGCGCAACTGGCGGATATGTTTGGCATTGCCAAATCCAAACTGTCTCAAATCCTCAACGGGAAACGGAAACCGGACGTGCCCTTTTTAAAAGCAGTACATGAAAAGTTGGGAATTGATGGGAACTTTATTTTGGAGAAGGTGTAATATGATAAAAATCAAGTACAAAGATTGCCTGGAGACTTATCCCGAATTCCCAAGGTCTGACCATGCCAAGGATCAGTTCTATTTTCCCAAGGTGTATAAAACCCAGGAACTGGATAATAATGAAGTAGGAAAAAGATTTGATGGCGGATTAAAGGTTTCCCTTGAAGAATTACCCACTTTTATCAACCATTTATTCTGGCTTGTGCGGTGTAACGCAGCATTGCCCATATTTCATTTTATAGATGACCAGGAGAACATTGTTGGCTCCCTATGTCAACATGGAAACGTCCATATAAGTACATTTTCGGCTTCAGCAGAAGGCCTTTTTGGAGATGCTCTAAGCAAAACGGAATTCATTATCAATAACGGCGAAACTTGTTACAGCACCTTCACCAGGAGTTCCAAAATTTCAGGCCGTAAGACCCCGGTCTGACCCTGCCTGAGCATATTGTTCGTGCAGCCAATCATGATCCTTTGAACCCGATCATCACCACCCGTTTTTTGCGCAAACGATTGATCTGGTTTGTAACTCTTGAAAAGCGTAACTTTAAAGAGGCTATAACGATTGCCTCCGGCTATGCCCCACTCCCTTCCAAGGAATCTATGTTTCGTGTTGGTACTGATCTCGGCTCTTTGGGCCGTGCAGGCCTGCCTGTTCCGGTCGGAAACGGTGGACTTCAATACACAGGTCAAGCCCATCATCAACCGGCGCTGCATTGTCTGTCATGGAGGGGTGAGGGCCAAGGGCGGGTTCAGCCTCCTGTTCCGGGACGAAGCGCTGGCCCCGACGGCTTCCGGTACGCCTGCCATCATTCCCGGGGATCCCGACCACAGTCCTATGATCCGGCGCATCAGCAGCAAGGACCCCGAGGAGCGCATGCCTTACCAGCACGAGGCCTTGGAGCAAAAAGAAATCGATATCCTCCGCGCGTGGGTTCGGGAAGGGGCGCCATGGGGTGAGCACTGGGCTTATGTCCCGGTCGCGGCACCGGCACCGCCGAAGGTGAGCGACCCGTGGGTCCGCACCGACATCGACCGCTATGTCTTTGAAAAATTACAAAAAGAAAACCTCACGCCCGCCGCCGAGGCCCCGAGGCCTGAGTTGATACGGCGGGTCAGCCTGGACCTGACGGGCGTCTATCCCACCGATGCCCAGTCCAAGGCGTACCTGGCGGGGGGCTCTTATGAAACGCTGGTGGATTCGCTCCTTGCCTCACCGCACTTCGGGGAAAAATGGGCTTCGATGTGGCTGGATTTGGCGCGTTATGCGGATACGAAGGGGTATGAGCGGGACGATTCCAGAAACATTTGGCGTTACCGGGACTGGCTGATCAAAGCCTTTAATGCGGATGAGCCGTACGATCGTTTTCTTACCGAACAACTCGCGGGAGACCTGTTGCCCCATGCGACGGATGCGCAATATATCGCCACCGCTTTCCACCGTAATACCATGACCAATGACGAGGGGGGGACGGACAACGAGGAGTTCCGCACGGCGGCGGTGCTGGACCGGGTGAATACGACCTGGGAGGCCTTGATGGGGACGACGTTCGCGTGTACGCAGTGTCATAGCCATCCTTACGATCCCTTCCACCACGACGAGTATTATAAGTTCATGGCTTACTTCAACGATACGCGGGATGAGGACTCGTATGGGGATTATCCTTTGTTAAGAAATTATAGCGATTCGGATGAAGTGGCATTGGATACGCTTACGGCATGGACCAACCGCACAGCCGGGGCATCCAGGGCCGCGTGGTTCAACCGCCTACTGCGCACGTGGCAGCCCGCGATCAATTCGCTGACGGGGGACCATTTCGTGAACGGCGAGTTGAGCGATACGAAGTGGCTGGCCTTTCGCCAGAACGGTTCGGCGCGCCTGAAGGCCGTGGATTTGCAGGACAGGGATGAATTGATTTTCCGCTACCAGGCATATCTAAAAGGAGGGACCTGGATGATCCACCTGGACAGCCTGAACGGACGCGTGATCGCCACGGTGCCCGCGCCCGAAACAAAAGACTGGACCATCCGTGCCTCGGAGATTCCCCTTATAACGGGTACGCATGACCTATATCTGACGTATCATAATCCAAGTCTGAAAAAGCCCCTCGATAACGGAATCATGTATGATTGGTTCTGCTTTACGCCCCGCTTCCCTAAAGAACGTTATGGCGAATTCTGGCGGCTGATGACAAAGGGGGTGTCCACCACACCAGTGATGATGGACAACCCCGGCGATATGCATCGCGTCTCGAATGTATTTGAAAGGGGCAACTGGCTCGTGAAGGGAGACGTGGTAACGCCCGGTGTCCCGCAATCCCTGGCTGCCTGCATGCCGAAAAATGCGCCCGCGAACCGCCTTGGGCTGGCGATGTGGATGACCAGCAAGCAAAATCCCCTGGTATCCCGGACGATGGTCAACCGCGTTTGGGAGCAACTGTTTGGTACGGGGATCGTCGAGACCCTGGAGGATTTGGGTACCCAGGGTAGCCCGCCCACGCACAAGGACCTCCTGGACTACCTGGCGTGGCGCTTTATGAACGAAGACGCCTGGAGCCTGAAGCGCTTGCTGAAGGACATAGTGATGAGTGCGACGTACCGGGAGGACTCCAAAGTAACGCCGGAATCGTTGAAGAATGACCCCTTCGATAAGTTATACTCCCGCGGGGCCAGGGTTCGCCTCAGCGCCGAACAGCTCCGTGACCAGGACCTGTGCATCTGCGGAAAGTATAACCCCGAAATGTACGGCCCGAGTGTATTCCCCTACCAGCCCAAGGGCATCTGGATGTCTCCCTGGAACGGTGCCGAGTGGGTGAACAGCCGTGGCCCCGAAGCCTACCGGCGCGCCCTCTACACCTACTGGAAGCGCACTGCCGCCTATCCTTCGATGGTCACCTTTGACGCGACCTCCCGCGAGGTCTGTACCGCGCGGCGTATCCGAACAAACACACCGCTCCAGGCACTGGTGACGCTAAATGATTCTTCCTATTTGGATATGGCAAGAAAGCTCGCAGACCGCATGAACAAGCCCGGCGATCCTGCTGGGTCGATCGCTAAAGGATATGAAATGATGCTGTTCAAGCCCATCGACCCAAGAAAACTGCAAGTGCTGATGGCCCTCTACAACGATGCCCTGGCGCGCTTCACGAAAGACCCCGAGAAGGCAAAGGAGATGGTCGAAGGCAGCAACGAGGGGCCAAACATAGCGGCCTTGACGGTGGTAGCAAACGCCATGTTGAACCTGGATGAAGTAATAACCAAGAACTAATGACCCGACAAGACATCATAGCCCAAAGAATTGCACTGGAGGCGCGCATGGCGTTACTCAGGCAGCATTCACGCAGGCATTTCCTGAAGGAAAGCGCCATGGGCCTCGGTGCCTTGGCCTTGGGAACGCTAATAGGCTGCAACAGCAAAAGCAGTACATCCCCAATATTCGACCCCGCCCACCCGTTGGAGCCCAAGCCCCCGCCCTTCCCCGGCAAAGCGAAAAGTGTTATATACCTGCACATGGCAGGCGCCCCCAGCCAGTTGGAACTATTCGACTTCAAGCCCGAACTCATGAAGATGGACGGCCAAGACTGTCCGCAGAGCCTGCTGGAAGGCAAGCGCTTTGCGTTTATCAGGGGCGTCCCCAAAATGTTGGGCCCTCAGGCGAAATTTGCGCAGCATGGGGAAAGCAGAGCCTGGGTCAGCGAACATCTTCCGCATTTTTCGACTATAGTAGACGAGGTTAGTTTCCTCAAGGCGGTCAGTACGGATCAGTTCAATCACGCCCCGGCTCAGTTACTGGTACATACCGGCGCCCCGAGGCTGGGGAGACCCAGTATAGGCAGTTGGGTTACGTATGGGTTGGGAACCGAAAACCAAAACCTCCCGGGCTTCGTCGTACTGACCAGCGGAGGTAAGTTTCCAGACGCAGGGAAAAGCGTATGGGGCAGCGGCTTTCTGCCCAGCGTTTACCAAGGCGTCCAGTGCCGGAGCGAGGGCGATCCGGTGCTGTTCCTGGAGGACCCGAAAGGCATGGACCGGGACCTGCGAAAGGCTTCCATCGACGCCATCAACGCCTGTAATGCGGATGAGTATAACGAATTGGGCGACCCCGAAATACTCAGCAGGATTTCGCAATACGAAATGGCATACAAGATGCAGATTTCGGTTCCGGAAGTGATGAATATAAAAGACGAGCCCGCCTATATCCACGAGATGTACGGGACGCAACCGGGGCAGGCTACGCTGGCCAATAATATCCTTCTCGCCAGGAAGCTGGTGGAAAAGGGGGTGCGCTTTGTCCAGATCTTCGATTGGGGCTGGGATAGTCACGGGACGGATGCCAGCCTCGCCATCGACGTGGGCTTTATCAACAAGTGCCGGCAGGTGGACAAGGCGATGACGGCCCTGATCCTGGACCTGAAGCAACGGGGCCTCCTCGATGAGACCCTGGTGGTCTGGGGCGGGGAATTCGGGCGCACGCCCATGATGGAAAACCGCGAGAACAAACCCAATCCCTTCAAGGGACGGGACCACCATACGGACGCCTTTACCATTTGGATGGCGGGGGGAGGGATCAGGAAGGGGCACGTCCACGGGGAAACCGACGAGATCGGATACAGCGCCGTGAGCGGGAAGGTGGACACCTTCGATGTTCAGGCCACCATATTGAACCAACTCGGGTTCGACCATAGGCTCTTCACCTTCGATTTTCAGGGAAGGCCTTATCGCCTCACGGATGTGAAGGGGAACGTCATCAAGGAAATTATCGCCGCTTAATGAATCGCAAAGAATTCCTCCAAACGACTGCCCTTGCGGGCGCTGCTGCAGCACTGCCGAAAAAGCCAGGCTACGAACTCAACATCATGGCCACCGACTGGGGCTTTCCCGGAAGCCTCGACGAGTACTGCGCCAAAGCCAGGGCCGCGGGCTATGACGGCATCGAAATCTGGTGGTCCCTGGAGCCCCAACGCCAAAGCGCCATCTTCGAGGCTATAGGCAAGCACGGCCTTAAAGTAGGGTTCCTGACCGCAGGGTCCGATCCCGACGCCACAGCGCATTTAAAAACCTTCATTCAAATGGTCGATGGCGCGGCACGCAATACGATCCAAAGGCCCCTGTACATCAATTGCCACAGCGGGCGCGACTATTTTTCCTATGAGGAAAACAAAGCTTTCATCGATCATACGCGGGCACTGTCAGCAGAGACCGGGATAAAAATCCTCCACGAGACCCACCGCTCGCGCATGCTCTTTGCCGCGCCCGTGGCCCGGCACTACCTGGAGACGATCCCCGACCTGCGCCTGACGTTCGACGTGTCGCACTGGTGCAACGTCAGCGAAAGCCTCCTCCAGGACCAGGCCGCCACCGTCGCGCTCGCATTGAGCCGGGTGGACCACATCCACGCGCGCATCGGCCACCCCGAAGGACCGCAGGTCAACGACCCGCGCGCGCCCGAGTGGGAACAAGCGGTAAAAGCACATTTTGCCTGGTGGGACGAGGTCATCCAACGCAAAAAAGCAAACGGGGAGGTGATGACCATCCTCACCGAATTCGGTCCTCCCGACTATATGCCCACCCTACCCTACACGCGCGAGCCCCTGGCCGATCAATGGGCGATCAATGTGCACATGATGGAA
This sequence comes from uncultured Chitinophagaceae bacterium, assembly GCA_964544695.1. Classification (GTDB taxonomy): domain Bacteria; phylum Bacteroidota; class Bacteroidia; order Chitinophagales; family Chitinophagaceae; genus Dinghuibacter. The sequence continues at coordinate 5,986 of CAZJDB010000185.1, read as the reverse complement.
CTCCTGAGAAAAAGATACGCTTGATGCTTTCCCTTGCCGGTCACTTGCATCCCACCCTCGTCCACCTGCCTATAGGCATCCTCCTCCTGGGGCTATTCATGGAGTGGATGGCCTTGAAGCCCGCGTACGCCGCCTGGCGACCCGCCGCGCACATGGCCATCGGCGTGGGGGCGCTCATGGCGCTGCTGTCGTGCATCACAGGGTTTATTCTAAGCAAAAGCGGGGACTACGATGCAACCACGGTAACGGTGCACCAGTGGCTTGCCATCAGCCTGACGATCGTCGCCTTCATCCTCTATGCGATGGTCCGGGGGCGCGCCTTCGGCAACCTTGCGCGGGTAATCAGCGTCCTTGTGCTCGCACTCCTGATCCTCACGGGCCACTGGGGCGGCACCCTCACCCACGGTCCCGGATACCTGACGGCGGGTATCGACGACGCGCCCATCGCCCCTCAACTGGCTGCCGTCCCCGACATCGGAAACGCCAACGTCTATACGGCCCTGGTAGAACCGGTCCTGCACGACAACTGTTATCGTTGTCACAGCGGGGGGCATGTCAAAGGGGGCCTGGACCTAAGCAAAGCCACAGCGTGGCGCGGTAAAGACGGCCTCGCCATTCAACCCGGTAACGCGGCCGCCAGTGAACTCATCAAGCGCCTCCTCCTCCCCCTGGAGGACGAGCACCATATGTCCCCCAAAGACAAGCCCCAGCCCACCAAGGCCGAAATCGCGCTGTTGCGTTGGTGGATCGACGCGGGGGCGCCCAGGGACAAACGCGTCGCCGACCTGCGGGCGGACAGCGCCATGACAACCGTATTGACCGCCTTCAAAAACGGCACCGCGGCCCCCACGGGCAGCACAGGTCCGGCCAACATTGCCGACAGCGCTTACCCAAAAGAAACCGTATTCCCCGCAAAACAAAGCGCCATCAAACGCCTGGAAGCCGCCGGCGCCCTGGTGCTCCCCATTGCCCAGGGCAGTAATTACCTGGAAGTCAGTTTTCCGAATGATACCGGCCGGTTGGATGCGCTGGCAGACATCCGCGAACAATTGGTCTCACTGAAATGCAGCTTTCTGCCCATCGGCGACAACGACCTGAAAAGCATCGCAGGCTGCACGCACCTCGTGCGCCTGTGGCTGGACCATACCAATATAAAGAACATCAACAGCCTACAACCCCTGATAAACCTGCGTTACCTCAACCTGACCGCCACCGCCGTGAGCGACCTCACCCCCCTGAAAACATTACCCCAGCTGAAGGAACTTTATCTCTACCAAACGCACGTGGCCCGGAACGACTGGAGCGTCCTGCAATCAACCTTTCCCCATACCAAATTAGACTCCGGCGGCTACGGGTTGCCGTTTATACCCACGGACACCGCGATCGTCAGGGCCCCGCCCCCGCCCAAATAACCCGGAAAGGCCGTGGGGCCGCCGCCCGGGGCGAAATAAAACCCCGAAAAAAGCGTTTTTATTCGTATCTTGTTGATTATGCGTACCCTTTGTACAATCCTTACCCTGGGACTGGTCCTTGGTGCGTGCCATCAGGGCCGCCCGATAGACCACCTCCCCCCCATCGACTCCACTGCACTCAAAAACGGGGAGGCCAGGAACCTGGACGTATTAAAGGGCATAGGCGAATGGCGCCTGGGCACGCCCAAAGCTTATTACAAGCAGCAACAGGACACCTGCAACATAGAGACGCCTACCGAATACTTCCATGAACAAACGCAGGCCCGGTTATATTTCAAAAACGACACCCTGGATGCTTTTACTTTGTATATGCACAGCGCCCATGTGGAGCGCCTCTACAGGGAGATTTGCAACCTGTATGGCGATCCCAAGGCCCCCATCAACGTGCAAGCCCTGAACGATGCCGACACCACCGTGCATTTCAGGGGTCTCGACAGGGAACCGAAAGCATACAAGGAAAACATAGACTCCATCGCCAACTTCGTACTGACCGCCCAGGGGTCGGATAACAACGGCGTGGAGGCCGTCCGCTTCCAATACTATCCCGAAATCCGTTTCATGGCCAAATGGACGGCCCAAAAGGCGCTGAGGATGACGATCTACCGGACCACCCAACTCCAACCTACAGGTCCGGGCCCGATGCACGTCGCAAAAACCGATTATTACGTCGAGTTGGATTTCGGCTCGAAGCCTTTTTCGTATAACAAGCCCTGGGATTACCCCAACCTGATCGCGGACAACACTTCGCGCATGCCTGCGGTAGCGGGCTTTTCAAAGAGGTGAAGGCGCGGATGGGGTGCCACTTCGGGGATTTTCTTATCGACGATGTAAATCGGGGCATGGCGCGGCACCAAATTCAATAACCCCGCCGCGGGATACACCTGTAGGGAAGATCCTACCAGGATGAAAATATCCGCCTCGGCTACGATGGAGGCCGCCAGTTCGATCATAGGCACGGGCTCCTCGAACCAGACAATGGCGGGGCGCAGGAAGCCCCCATCGGACGCCTGCGCACCCAACACCATATCCTCATAGATGGGAAAGGTGACCGTATGGTCCCGGTCGCTTCGCATCTTGAAAATTTCACCATGCAAATGCATCACTTTGGAAGACCCCGCGCGTTCGTGGAGGTCGTCCACATTTTGGGTGATGACGGTCACCTCGTGATCGCGTTCCAGGTCGGCCAGCGCCACGTGCGCCGGATTGGGGACCGCCGCGGCGACATCCCGGCGGCGCATATTGTAAAAGTCCAGGACCAATCCAGGGTTTCGTCTCCACGCTCCGGGCGTGGCCACGTCCTCTATGGAATGCCCCTCCCAAAGGCCATCGCTGTCCCGAAAGGTCTTCAGCCCGCTTTCCGCGCTGACCCCCGCGCCCGTGAGTACGACGATGTGCTTCATTGCGACGCCGGGATTTTCAACTCAGTGCTCAATTCGGGAAAAGTCTTGCGCAGGGTCGCCAGGTCCTTCTTTCCCGCGTTTAGAAACGTCCAGTGAAGGCCCTTATCCCGGGATACACCAATGATATACACGGTGTCGGTGAAGGTGCTGTAGTTCATCGTTTCGCGCAGGACGCATTGCAACGTAGCCGGAGTCTTCACGATGGAAGCCGGGCGCTGCATGTCGATAGAATTCAGTTGGAGACCCTGCTGGTCCATCATATCCCTCCCCTGCTTCAATACGGCCTCCAATTTATCCTTTCCCCCCAGCAGCCTGGTCAATCCGGGATAGGCATAGCGCTCGAAAGTCGGGTAGTCCTGGTGCAGAAAAGCCTGTGCCATCAGGTCCGATTGGAGCGTGGCATTCCGGGACGCAACCGAATCTGAGTTTTGGACCAAAGAAAGCAGTACAATCACTATATGAATCATAGCCGCAAATCTATACATTTGCCCCGCTATGAGGAAGTACTTTAATCAAAAGGTAATCTGGATCACCGGCGCGTCCTCCGGTATCGGCGAGGCGCTGGCCTATGCCCTGTCCGCCCAGGGCGCGCGCCTGATCCTGTCCAGCCGCCGGGAATCGGAGCTCGAAAGGGTAAAGAATGCTTGTCCCAACAAGGGCCTCGTCAAGATCCTCCCCATGGACCTGACCGACATCCCCTCCCTGGAGGCCAAAGCCGCGCACGCCATCGTGCTGTTCGACCATATCGACATGATCATCCACAACGGGGGGATCAGCAGCCGCTCCCTGGCGGCCGATACGAACCTGGACGTTCACCGTCGCGTCATGGAAGTGGACTATTTCAGTTACATCGAATTGACGCGCCTCCTGCTGTCCCACTTCCACGAGCGGAATACGGGCCACATCGTGGTGATGAGCAGCGTCATGGGGAAGATCGGCACGCCCGACCGCTCGGCTTATGCGGCCGCCAAACACGCCCTCCACGGCTATTTCGACTGCCTGCGCGCCGAAGTATCGCCCCAGGGCATCCACGTCACCATCTTCACCCCCGGGTACATCCGCACCAACGTGGCGCTGAACGCCATGAAAGGCGACGGCACCCCCTTGAATCAAAACACGGGCAACATCGAGCACGGCATGGCCCCCGAAAAAGCCGCGCAACAAATGCTCCGCGCGATGGCCGCGAAGAAATACGAGAAGTACATCGGAAAATTCAGCATGGAGCGCCTCGCCCTAATAGTTTGGCGCTTCTTCCCAAGCCTCTTAATTCGCCTGGCGCCCGGCTTCGCGCCGAAGTGACGCGTGCCGGCGCGGAGCCGTCGTGCCGACCCGGAGCCACGCAAACTTACTCCGCCTTCCGCTGCGTCATGCTAAACCAGTTCCCCGAGTCATCCTTGAACAACGCCTCCACCCCGTAAAACTCTTCCTTGGGCGCCTTGGAAAACACGACCCCCTTGGCCTTCAGTTCCTCGTAGGTGGCGTAGATGTCGTCGCAATCGAAGACCCCGAAGCCGAAGGACCCCGCCTTGACGAGTTCCCTCATTTTCCCGGCGGTGTCCTTGTTGAACATCATCCCCTCCACCACAGGACACAAGGACAGCTCCAGGTCGGGCTGGTTCTTGGGGTGCACCGTCAACCAGCGAATCCCAGGAGCCATGGGTGCATTGGTGTGGACCACCATCCCCAGGATATTGACATAAAAATTCTCGGCACTGTCCTGGTCCAGGACATAGATGCAGGCATGCGATAGACGCGTGATCATAAAAGTAAAAATTGTTGAAGCCTCAAAGTAAAGGCGCGGCCGCCAGGGGGACTTCTTGAAAATTGCGGTTTTCGGGGGACACGCCGGGCAGCCATCCATAGGAAGACGCAAAACAATGCGGAATATACGCCAGCGGCGCCCGGGCCATATCCGCGCGCAAGTGCAGCGCCTCGAGCCGGAACGCCGACGGCGTCTTCCCCACCGCCCGCTTGAACAACCCCGTAAACGACGAAAGGCTGTCGAAGCCCACCGAATAGCACGTATCCGTCACCGGTACCCCCTGCGCCAACAACGCCCGCGCGCGGAAAAGACGCACCGATGTCAAATATTGGTGCGGCGTAGCACCAAACACCCGCCGGAACAACCGGATAAAATGGTATTTGGAAAAGGAAGCCTCATCCGCAATATTGTCCAGGTCAATATCGGACGCATAGTGTTCGTCGATGAACAGTTTAGCCCGAACGAGGCGCATGTATAAATAGACATTAGACACGAGCCGAAAGATACTAAAAAGACGGCACGAGCACCACCTTCTCCGAAACCGTATGTGCACTGAAATACCCCAGGCACCCACCCGTGATGTTGCTCGTGGGGTTGGCGGGAGCCGCATTCTCCGACTGGGCGCCGATGTTGGTGATACTCGTGAGTTCATTCAGGTACGTGTACACATCCGAATCGATGCAATACAAGTCAACCCGAAGCTCCTCCCCCGATTGTACGTCGGACGTGTCGGTATTCAGGGGCTCGTGGATATACCGTCCCTGGGACAGCCGGTCGCTGAATACGTAGGTCTTGGGCACCTGCACCCCATTGCCGTACAGCACAAACTGGTAATAGTGGCTCCCCGTGTCGGGGTCCTGGAAGTTGGGTACGGGTGAAATGTTCTGGCCTTTGCCCCGGCGTCCCGTCACGACAAAGGTAACCGAGTCCAGGACCACGAAAGTCGATGGGATCGTAGACGTCGCCGTGTACGTAGCACCCCCCGACAAGACATTCAGGTTGTACGTGTGTCCGTTCATGCCCTGGAGGATGCTGGTCTGATACGTCCCCGCGGTAGGTGTCTCCGTGAGCGTATCCGAGACCCCCGCGGTGACATCGGTGATCACCACTTTGGCACCGGACACGGGGGGATAGTTATTGCTGGCGTAGAAATCGACGGACTGGCTGAGGGTGACGAAATAAGGCTGGGGGCCGTCATTCACATCTCCCTGGATCACCAACTGCGGCGCGGTCGTGGCCAGTTTGAGGGTGACGATCTTTTGACAAGACATTCCAACGAGGCATAGAAGGAAAAGGCGTTTCATAATATCAGAATTTGAAATTATAGGTAATGGAAGGAATGATCCCGAACA
>CAZJDB010000184.1:0-4323 GCA_964544695.1 uncultured Chitinophagaceae bacterium | reverse complement strand
CGGCCGCGGAGCCCCCCGCCGCAAACGGCCCGATCCCCTTGACGATGGCGTCGCACACGATAGATACGCTATGGTACCCCGTCATACACCAATTTTCATTCGCCGAATTCACCCAAATGGGCATCATATGTTCGGGACTTTGGGAAAAGTGCGCCAGCATGGAACGTACCATGTCCCCATTCCGTTCCGGCTCGATCAGGTTGAAAAAGGGATGCAAAGCCCGGTGCGTATCCCACATCGAAAAGGTCGTATAATTGGTCCAGCCTTGAGCCGTGTGTACTTCTTTATCCAGCCCCATGTATTGCCCGTTCACGTCCATGTACACCGTAGGATTGATGAAGGCATGGTAAAGGGAAGTATAGAAATTCACCTTGTCCGAATCGGCGCCCTCGATCGTCAGCTTTTGAAGCTCCGCTTCCCAGGCGTCCTGTCCTCGGCGTTTAACCAAATCGAAGTCCCAACCGGGTATCTCCGAACGGAGGTTTTCCAACGCATTGTCCATGCTGACAGGAGACAGGGCCAGCTTCATTTCGATGGCCTCTCCCTGGTGTGTGTGGAAATCGAAATAGGCCCTGATCTGGCGTCCCGCGATTTCCGGAAAGTCCCGGTTTTGGTTGAACTTGCCCCAGAATCCGTGATAGGCCGTGCGCCTCGTATAATTCCGATAACCATACGCTTCGAAGGGTTTGGAAAAGGTCAGGGCAAAGTAGAGCTTACGGGTGCGCGCCCACCCGCTCGTTTCCCTGTATCCCGTGACCAGGGTATCATTGACCACCCTTATATAGGTCCAGACATTCTTATCCTCATAATTGTAAATCCCGTGGATCAGGTCCAGGATGATGTGCGACTGGTCCGATTGGGGAAAAGTATAGCGGTGCATCCCTACACGCGTCGTGGTGGTAAGTTCGGCTTTGATGTGGTAGTCGTCAAGCATCACGCTATAGTAATCGGCCTCGGCGGTCTCGTTGGCATGCGAATAGGCGGAGCGGTACCCGCTGCCCGCCTGGTCGGCTGTGCCAGGGTTGAGGCGCAGGGGTCCAACGGTGGGCATCACCAGGAAATCTCCTAAATCCGAATGCCCCGTCCCGCTGAAATGCGTATGGCTGAAGCCAACGATGGTTTTATCTTCATATTGGTAACCCGCGCAATATTTATACACATCCGGATTGTATTTGCCATTTTGTTCATAGGGGATCGTGTCCGTATCCGGGCTCAACTGAACCATCCCGAAGGGGACCGTGGCACCGGGGTAAGTATGGCCCATGCGTGACGTGCCTATGATCGGGTGGATGTATTGTACAAGTTGTGCGGAGACGCCTCCGCCGAGCAACAGGAGCGCGCAAAATGGAAGAATTCTCATGTATAAGAATGGTTATCCGCCAAATGTAAATCGTTTTAGCGGAAAATAGATTACAACCATCCGGCGTAATGCACTTAATTAGGTATCTTACTTTATATGTGGAATATCCTATTGCTTGCTATCCTTTCGGGGCCGACCTCGGAGTCGCGTATTGCCCAATCCATATCCATTCGCTGGGAGCTCCTGAGCAATTTTTATCAGGGCAAAAGGCAAACGCATTGCGCCCTGACCATATACAATACGGGAAAGGACCCCCTTCCTTCCAAAGGCTGGGCGCTCTATTTCAATGCCCTTCCGGGCCCGCAATCAGGGGCCACCTCCTCGGGCCTGAACTTCCAGGATCTCAGTGGCTGTCTCTTCCGTCTTCAACCCGCGGGCGACTTCCGGGGACTGGATGCCGGCGATTCATTACGCGTTGACTATACTTCTTCCGACTGGGCCGCGAACGTATCCGACGCACCCGAAGGTTGGTATATGGTGTGGGAAGATCAACCCGCCAAAGGCATACCCATAGGGCACTACACCAAAACACCCATCACCTCCCTGGAACGCTACCCGGGGGACCGCATTCCGGAAATGACGCCCGAACTGACCTACGACCTGAACCAGCAGGCCCAGGCAGGGGATGCACCGGACGTGCTACCCCTCTTTCCCACGCCGCGCTCGGTGACGGTCATTTCCGACAGCAGCGCGTTTTACGATGGAGGCCCGATTTTGGCGGACCCCCCATTCAAACAAGAGGCCGCCTACCTGAAAGAACATATAAAACCCAGCACGGGCGGAACGGGAAGCATCCGGTTGATCCATGCCGATTCTCTTCCCGAAGAAGGATATCGCCTGTCCACTTCCGGCGGCAACATCCGTATCGAAGCCTCCGATCCCGCGGGCATGTTCTATGGTATACAGACCCTCCTGCAACTGATGCCCCCCGCAACCGAACTCAACGCGCTCGCGCCCACGCTTCTCCCCGCACTGCGCATCGCGGATCAACCCCGCTTTAGCTACCGCGCCGTCATGCTCGATGTGGCCCGGAATTTCCAGCCCCAACATGAAATCCTCCGTCTCCTCGACCTGATGGCCTTTTGTAAGCTGAACGTCCTTCATCTCCACCTCACCGACGACGAGGGCTGGCGACTGGACATTCCCGGCTTGCCTGAATTGACAGCCGTCGGCGCAAAAAGGGGACACACCTTGGACGACCACGATTGGCTGAGGCCCTGCTATGGCTCCGGCCCCGACACGGCAAGCTCCACCGGTAGCGGGTATTATACGAGAACGCAATTCGAAGAAATACTAAAGTACGCCCAAAGGCTCCACATCCGCGTAATCCCCGAAATCGAAAGCCCCGGCCACGCGCGCGCAGCCATCAAAGCCATGGATCATCGCTACCGCAACTATATGCAAAATGGCCAACCCGATAAAGCCCTGGAATTCCTGCTGAGGGACACGACCGATCTCAGCGTCTATTCCACGCCCCAATACTACCACGACAACGTAATGAACGTCGCCCTTCCCTCCGTATACCGTTTCATCGGGCACGTGACAGAGGAGATCGTGAAAATGTATAGCGAAGCGGGCGTACCGTTGGAAACTATTCACCTGGGCGGTGATGAAGTACCCGCGGGCGTATGGGAACGCTCACCCGCCTGCAACGCGCTGCTGGCAAGTGGCGAAGTACGCGCTGCAGGCGCGACCCCCACGATCCCAGATCTCTGGTACTACTATTTCGCCAAAGCCGACTCCATCCTCCACGCCGAAGGCCTCTACACCTCCGCCTGGGAAGAAGCCGGTATGCGCAAAACCCTGTTGGACGGCAAACCCTACATCCTCCCCAACCCCGACTTCACAAACAGCACCATGCAAGTGACCATCTGGAACAATGGAGACGGAGCGGAAGACCTGGCCTACCGTATGGCCAATGCGGGGTACAGGGTCGTCCTGGGCGTGGCCTCCCATCTTTATTTCGATATGGCCTATAACAAATCGTTCGATGAATTCGGATATTATTGGGCCACTTTTCAGGACGTGGACAAGCCCTTTTCCTATATTCCATTCGACTACCTGCGCCTGTTGAAGGAGGATGGACAAGGCAACCCGATAACGGCAACGCTCAAAGCGACAAAGGAGCGTCTGACCGATTATGGGAAAGCCCACATCACCGGATTGGAAGGCTGTTTGTGGGGCGAAACCCTCAGGTCTCCGGCGGACCTTGAGTACAAACTCATTCCGAAAGTGCTTGGGTTGGCCGAGCGCGCCTGGGCCCCCGATCCGGCATGGGCGACGGCAAAAGATTCAGCCAGCGCCGCCCAGGCCTACGCCGATGCCTGGTTTGCATTCACGAGCACGCTGGGACGCCATGTGCTGCCCGAATTGGAAGGTTACGCCTATCGTATTCCTCCCCCCGGTGCACGCATTATCAACGGAAAAGTATGGGCCAACGATCAGTTTCCGGGCCTGATTATCCGGTACACCATCAATGGAGCCGAGCCCGACGCACGCAGCCCAAAATACACAGAGCCCTTAACAGCAAAGGGCATCATACGCCTCAGGGCATTCACGGAAAATGGGCGGGGGAGCAGGGTAGTGGCCGTTTCGACCGAATAGCGTACCTTACGGGATCATGAAACCACTATATTTCCTTGCCGCACTCATCCTCACCGTTTCCGCGCTGAAGGCGCAAAAAAAAGCCGTCACCGAAACGGGACAGCAGGTATTCCTCTTCGACGATGGCACCTGGAAGTATGCATCGGATACGGCTTCGGGCACTCCGGACACTTCCATTTCCATGAATCCTAAAGCCTTCAGCAAGGGGGATGCCGCCAACTTTCCCGTGAAGAGCGAAAAGGTGGAAAACCTCGCCTTTTGGATCGATCCCCAAAAATGGGAATTCACCAAAGGGGATGGAAATCCCAAGGAGTACACCTTCCAATTGAAAGGAGGAGACTTGTATGCCATGGCGATCA
>CAZJDB010000183.1:0-24765 GCA_964544695.1 uncultured Chitinophagaceae bacterium | reverse complement strand
ACATCGGGCTGCACAGACCTGGTAATGGACCCGTCCAATCCCAATCGTTTGCTTGCGAGCATGTGGCAACATCGCCGCACACCATGGGACTTTAAAAGTGGCGGCCCCGGAAGCGGGTTGTATTTGACCATCGATGGCGGTAAGAATTGGAAAAAATTAGGCAAAGACGATGGTTTACCCGATGGCGATTATGGAAAAATCGGCCTGGCGTTCGCGACCAACCAACCTAGCCGTGTCTATGCTTTGGTGGAAGCAACAAAAAATGGCTTGTATAAAAGTGATGATGGCGGCGCCAAGTGGCAACTGGTAACAAATGATCCAAAAGTGGTCACGAATCGTCCTTTCTATTTTCAGGACATACGCGTCGATCCGCAAAATGAAAACCGGGTATACAATATCCACGATCAGGTCGAGGTAAGTGAAGACGGTGGCAAAACATTCACCACGTTGATTCCTTATTCAGGTATTCATCCGGATCATCATGCATGGTGGATACATCCAAAGAACGGGAGCTTTATGATAGAAGGTAATGATGGCGGCATCGGCATCACGCATGACCGGGGCGAGAACTGGACCTTTGACGACAAAATTCCTGTTGGTCAATTTTATCATATTAATACGGATAATGAAATGCCCTATAATGTAATGGGCGGCATGCAGGATAACGGATGCTGGCACGGCCCTGCCTATACCTGGATCAGTAGCGGCATTCGAAATGACTATTGGGATAATATCGGTGGCGGCGATGGCTTTGAGGTAATGCCGGATGCAGAAGATGCAAGCTGGATATACAGTGAAAGCCAGGGAGGAAGTGCTGAGCGCCTGAACTGGAAAACAGGAGAGAGCTGGTTCATAAAACCGCCGCCTCTGGATCCAAAACTGATGCTGCGCTGGAACTGGAATACAGCTATGGCACAGGACCCTTTTGACAAAGGGACAATTTATCTCGGCAGCCAGTTTATACATAGGAGCCCAAACAAAGGGGCAAGCTGGGAGATCATCTCGCCCGACCTTACCACCAATGATTCAACAGAGATCAAAGCGTTTCAGACAACAGGCGGGCTAACCCTGGACATAACCGGAGCGGAAACGCATTGCACGATCATAACTATTTCCCCCTCGGCGAAAGAACAAGGAGTTATTTGGGCGGGGACGGATGATGGTAATGTGCAATTGACAAGAGATGGCGGAAAGACATGGGAAAATTTTCGCGGCAAAATTCCGGGCTTGCCGGCAGGTTGCTGGATACCCCAAATAACGGCATCACGTTACAATGCAGGCGAGGCGTTTGTCGTGGCTAACGATTATCGCCGTGGCGATTTCAAACCATACATTTTCCGTACAACCGATTATGGAAAAACATGGAAAAGAGTGGTGGATGAAAACAAAGTAAGAGGTTATGCGCTTTGTATGATTGAGGACCCTGTTGAACCAAATCTGATTTTTGTCGGAACTGAAAACGGCTTATGGATAAGTTTCGACAACGGATCGACATTTCGGCAATGGAAAAATGGTTATCCCTCTGTTTCTACATACGACATGGCCATACAGGATAGAGAGGCTGATCTCGTTGTTGCGACATTCGGAAGGTCTCTGTGGGTCTTCGACGATATTCGTCCGTTCAGAAAGATCGCAGCCAATAAAGGTATCGCCATCACAAATACAATTACCGTTTTTCCGGCGCCTGCCGCCTATCAGGCGCAGATCAGAGCTGCCACCGGTTATGAATGGAGCGTTGATGGCTTATACGAAGCTGAAAACAGGAAACGGGGAGCCGAAGTTTCATTTTTTATAAATAAACCGGCCACCCAAAAATCGAAAGGGGACAGCCTACAAACACAATCAATCCCCGCTCCCGAAGAACAACAAAGTGGCGCCCGTCGCCGGGGTGGAGCAGGATTTGGGCAAGAAGCGTCGGGCGCAGGCCATAAAGGCGACAGCGCACGGGTAAGAATTTATAATGATAAAAATGAGTTGATCAGGTCATTGCGGTGGAACGTCGATAGCGGCTTCAATCGTCAGTATTGGGGAATGGAAGAAAAAGGCTTTCGTCAACCGGGGTCGCCTAAACCCCAACCCGGTGCACAAGAGCCGGGAGGCTTACAAGTGTTGCCCGGTACCTATAAATTAGTGATCGCTTACGCCGGAGCATCTGATTCGACCTTTGTAACGGTAAACGACGATCCAAGGTTAGGAAATCGAAATGAAATAAAGGTCGCCCAAAGAGCCATGTATGATCGCCTAAGAAAATCCTCTGACAAATTAACCGAGGGAATGGACAGGCTGACCGAAATGGACGAAACCTGTGCTAAAATTCTGAATGAATTAAAAGGGATAGAAGGAAAAGACGCCGATTCCCTAAGGAAGATGACTACCAAAATGCAAGATGAAATAAAATCGATCCGTGAATCCATAAATGGTAAAACCTCGGATCGGCAAGGCCTGTCAAGAAGCCCGTTTGAGGTAACTGTGATGTCGCAACTGCGGGAGGCCCAAGGATCCATCGGAAGTAAAATGGTAGCGCCGGGTAAACAGGAAGAGACTTTGGCATCGAATGCGGAGTCGGCAGTTGTCGAAGCAGTTCAAAAAATCAATGCATTTATCGACGGTAAATGGAAAGATTATCGCAGCCTGGCGGAGGGAACAAAAGTGAATTTATTCAAAGATTATAAGCCGATCCAGTAAAATTAGTCCTTATTACGCGCTTCTAATTTAGCTAAAGCCTTACTAAAACGATCGCCCGGCTTGGCCCATTTTTTTACCTCCGCCGCCCAAGTACTAAATTCCATTCTGTCCTTTGCTACGAAGTATTCATATGCAAGATTGTAGGCTATTTCGCATTTCAGAGCACTATCGGTACAATTCGCAATACCCTTTCTGCAAGTTTCTGCAGCATCCGCCAAATGTCCGAGATGCATCTGAGCATAAGAAAGCTCTTTAAGTACATAACAATCATTCGGTTCAGTCTGAATTGCCTTTTGCAGCACTGGGATCGCCTTTTCGTACTGCTCAAGCGCGTTGTATGCATAACCCAACTCAAATGCCAAGCCTTTAAAGTCAGGATTTAACACATAAGCCCTTTGAAGGTACGTCAGCGCCCTGGCTGAAAAATCCCATGAATTATACAAAAACCCCCATCGGTAAAGATGTTGTATTGAGCCAGTATCAGTTTGATAAAACTTTAACCAATCCGGTTGGGTCGTGATTTGCAGTTCGCCAAATCTCGAGGAAGGAATGATAGCAACCTTTACTTGGTTCGGCTGCAAACGATATTTTATACTACCCATCGTACTATCACCGACTCTATGTGGCATCCAAATATTGTCGGCAGAAATCGAGAAGTTTCCCTTTAGATCAAATGTCAGGCCAGCCTGTTCATCGATATAAATGAATCCAAAGGGGTATGTACTGTCTTTGGAAATTTGAAATGCTACCCACTTGTTTTCGCACTCGACAAACCGTTTATCAAAAGTCAGGTCATTTTGTGCCAATGTCTTGCCGGCATAGAACATAATGGTAAGCAGAACATATTTCTTCATGGCATGAATTTACTGAATATCGCGCAATGAAAAAGCCGCTGAAAATCAGCCTGAATAAACAATGACAAACAAAGGCGTCGGGGGACTCTTCAAGTCCCTCGCGACGGCCTTTATTGCGGTGTGGTTTGCGCCGGCGGTTTAGCTGACGGGCACGTCCTGGGACTCGGGCTCGCTGCCTGGCTTGATGGGCAAGGTCAGCTTTAAAACGCCGTCTTCATATCTGGCCTGGATGTGATCCTGGTCGATGGTGTTCCCGACCAGGAAGCTGCGTTCAAAACCTCCGCGGCTGTATTCCTTGATGACCCAATTGAGGGAGGATGTGTCTTCTGTAGGCTGATAGCTGACCACTAGCTGGCCCGCGCTGATCTTTACTTTGAAGTTTTCCTTCACCCTGCCCGGCGCAAATACCAGCATTTCATACGTGTCTGCTGTTTTGTACATGCTCACCGGTGCGCGGTGCCCGGCAAAACGGGGATGCGCCCAACCGCGGCCTTCGCCATGGCCATGATGGCCTCTGTGTCCTTTAAAATGTTCTTTGAACCTGCCTCCAAAGGGGCCCTTTTCGAATGCAGGGTCTCCACCTGTGGGACCTTCTGCGCTGTAGTGTTGTGTATACATATGTGTGTTTAATTATTCATTAATGATGTCTATGCCTGCCCTTCCTCCATTCGGACCTGAACTTCTCGCGCTCCTCGTCGGTCATGTTCCGGACTTTTTGCCTCCAGGCGGGATCGTTGGAACCTTTCGGGGCATCGGGATGGTCACCTGGACCGCCGTATCCGCCAGGGCCACCGTATCCGCCGGGCCCCCAGGGGCCGCGAGGGCCCCAATGCCCACCATGGCCGTTCCGGAATCTGCCCCTGCCGAATGGGCCTGAGAAGCGCCCTGGAAATCCACCAAAGAGGATCCTGGCAAGTATCAACAAGCCCAAGGCCTGCAGGTAGCTCAGGCGTGTGGCCCCGGGAATCACATCCGGAATAACAAAATTCCAAAGAAGCATTATCGCCAGGGCGCCCACTAACGCAACCGCGAGCATGAACAGCAACCGCACGCCTAACTGAATTGGCCAGGTATCCCTTATTTTTATTTTCATATTGATGACGTTTAATACGATAAGAAATCATTGTAGAGCCCATTTAACCGGTCCCTCAGGTGTCTGACGGCATAGCCTTTCCGGGAAATGATCGTCTTTAGGTTCTCTCCCGACTCGTCGGCAATCTGCTGTAGCGTCATTTCTTCGAGTTCGTTCTTCACAAAGACTGAGCGTTGCCTTTCGGGCAATTCATCCAAGACCTCCCATAGCTCCTCCCAAAAAAGTCGCTTGACATACTCGTCTTCCGGTGTCTGGGGGTCCGCCAGGAGGATCTCCTTAAAGTCTATTTCCCCATCCTCGCTTTCAAGAAAAAAATCTTCTAGGTATTCGCTCTTTTTCTTACGGAATTTATCAATGATCTTATTCCTGGCTACCCTGTACAGCCACCCGCTCATACTATCTATCCCCTCGATCTCTTCCACGTCGCTAAGTTGATACCACACGTCCTGCAACACATCTTCTGCGTCCTCATCGGTTGATACCCTGCCCCTTATGAACGCCAGTAACTGCGTTCCATATCGGTTGATCATCTGTATGATGGTATCTTTTTTCTGCTCGGGCATTGACATCCTTATTATAGAAGACGAGTGTCGGGGGATTTTACTTTAAATGTATCGCAAGCGAAGCAAATGCCTCCTTACAAAGAAGAATCAATGGTTGTCTAATCCGGCAATGCAGCGGATTGTAACCACAAAATAAAAAAACCGATATCATGCCTTTAACATAATATCGGTTTGGTGGAGGTGGCGAGACTCGAACTCGCGTCCAAACATCCTCTCCTTAAGCTTTCTACATGCTTATTTGCTCATTACTTGTCGGGAAACCGCAGGAGCGCAACAAACCAACGTTTTCCTTATCCGCTGTGTGTTTCGAAGGAAGGTCACGGAGAACCTCTAATCTATCCCGTTATTGGTTTGATTCATCGGCAGGAGCGGCAACGGGCGGCCACTATCTGCGGACATAATGGAAGCTAAACTATCGTTTAGGCAGCCATGGCAAAGTTAGATTCGCCATTTAGAGTTTGAGTATTCAGATTAGCGTGCTAATTACCCAACGCACGGCATGCTTACCAAAAAAGACCAGATGCTGTCAAAACCTGTCACCCCCATAAGGGTAATCCAACTGCAAATGTACTGATTTTCCAAGGATTCAACACACGCAAAAGCGTACCTTCGGCCCCATGATTCCAAAGGAATATTACCAGAATAAAAGGGAAACCATAAAGGCCATAAAAGACAAAGCCAAAAGCAAACGATCGGTGCTGGCATGGGTGCGATTTGCGACAATCCTAATTGCGTTAACCGGAGGCTATCTGGCCTGGGAAAACCAGCAACTCCTATGGCTGATCGCCGTCCTGGCAGGACTTATTGGATTCGGAAGGGCACTTTCGATGGACGTGGACAACAATGCCAAAATAAAGCGCCTGGAAGGGCTGGACACGCTCATAAAAGAGGAATATGAATACCTGACCGAAGGGAAACCGATCAAAGGCAGCGAAATGGAGTCCATCAACGATCACCATTACGCCTATGACCTGGACATTCTGGGCAAGGCATCGGTATATGCGATGGTCAACCGCTGCCAATCCGAAGTCGGACGCAACCTTCTCGCAAACTGGCTACTGAATCCCGCGGAAAAGGACGTTATCGTTCAAAGGCAGGATGCAGCGAAAGAGCTCGCGAAAAATCCCGATTCCATCTTCGACCTGGCTGCAATAGGCAAAGAGCAACCCCTGAAAAAGGAAACGGTGGGCCGCATCCTGCAATGGCTTGAGCAAAAAGACGATCCCTTTACGGCAAAGTATTGGAATATAGTTAAATGGGCCTACCCAATTGTAACGCTAGGAATACTGGCCATATATTCAGCAGGTTGGATGCAGTCCAGCGTATTCGGTCTCTTTTTCGTATTGTTTTTAATAATCTCCTTTTCCTTCAGCAAAAGGGTGATAAGCCATTATATGATCCTTTCGGGGATCGTGAAAGAGGTGAGTGTACTGAGAGAAAGCATAAACAATCTTGAGGGCCGCGAAAACAAAGCAGCATTGAACAAAGCCCTGGGAAGTGACCTGGAAGGCGCCTCCAAACAAATCAAGGACCTCGACAGCCTGCTGGGTCGTTTCGACTACCGTTTGAACCCGTACATATTCATTTTCCTCAACGCCTTCCTCCTTTGGGACCTGTGGCAAATGCATGGTTTAACCCATTGGAAGGAACAAAACCGGGGTAAGGTGGATAAATGGGTACATGCCCTGGCCACCACGGAGGCCTTAAGCAGCCTGGCCCTCCTGCATTTCAATCATCCCGAATGGTGCTTCCCCGAGATCAGCCACCAACATTTCGAGTTCGAAGCCACACAGTTGGGACACCCCCTGATCCCCGAAGCCAAAAGGGTCACCAACGATTTCCGAACTAAAGGGCTGGGCCAGCTGGAGCTCGTGACGGGCTCGAATATGGCTGGAAAAAGCACATTCCTCAGAACCGTAGGAGTGAATATCGTCCTGGCGATGGCCGGGTCACCGGTCTGCGCCGCCAAATGCCGGACCTCCACCGCAAAAGTCGTCAGCAGTATGCGGATTGCCGATAACCTGGAGGACAGCACCTCTACTTTCTATGCAGAGCTGAAGAAGCTCCGTAGTATAATAGATATGGTAAAAAGCAAAGAACACGTATTCATACTACTGGATGAAATTCTGAGAGGAACCAATTCAAGAGATCGCCTGGCGGGCTCAAAAGCCCTGGTCAGACAACTGATAAGAGAAAAGGCGGTAGGCATCATCGCGACCCACGACCTGGAGCTGGCGCAAATGGAGGAGGAATACCCTCAGAACATCCACAACTATTACTTCGACGTACAGTTTTACGGGGATCAGCTGGGTTTCGACTATACGTTACGGAAAGGGGTGTGCACCACGAAAAATGCCGAGCTGCTGATGAGGCAGATCGGCATCGAAATGTGAGGCGCGGCCCGGAAGCTCAATGGTGCCGGAAGATGCGGAACACATCAAGGCCAAGGGCATAAGCCATTAGGCCGAGCAGCAGCACCATCCCCACAATCTGCGCCACCTCCATGAAGCGGTCTCCCGGCTTGCGCCCGGTGATCATTTCCACGAGAAGGAAAAGGATGTGCCCCCCGTCTAGCGCCGGAATGGGCAGTATATTCATGAACCCCAGTATGACGCTGAGAAATGCGGTAAGCCGCCAAAGGCTTTCCCAGTCCCAGGAGGACGCAAAAGCATTCCCTATGGTGATCACGGACCCCACGGAATCCTGGGTTTTCACGTGTTTGTTGGTGAAGAGTAATTTGAGCTGGGCGATATAGTCGCTCATTACCTCCGCGCTTTTGCGGACCCCCGCGGGGAAGGACTCGAAAAATCCGTATTTCTTGGTTACGAAGTTTACCATCAAAGGTTCCCCCTTGAACAGGAAACCCACCGATCCGTTGCTATCCAGCAGGGCGTTCAGGTGCACGGTATCGGATCCCCGGAGCAGCCCGAGGTCCACCGTTTCTTTTTTATGCTTGGCGCGGACATACGTCAGGGCGTAGGGGTTACCGACGGCGATGCCGTTCATCGATAGGATTCTGTCCCCTTTCTGCAGTGTGCCCCCCGTGGTATGCGCCGATAGCACCGAATCGACGACGACCGGGAAGGAAACTTCAACGAAATTCTCCAGGTGACTATGGCTGAGCTCTCCAACAAACGTGTCGGGAACGGCAATATTGATCATCGAGCCATTGCGCATCACCTGAAGACTCTTGGCGGCATGCGTAAAGACGTCGAGGACGACCTTTTCTTCATTCTTGACTGGTTTATTATCGTACGAGACAATAACATCCCCGTCGCGCAAACCCAACTGAAGACCCAGGGAATCCGCATAGATCCCATATGTAGCATTGGCCGGAGGCAGGTAGGTATCTCCCCACACCTGGAGTATGACGGCGAACAAAAAAAATGCTAGAATAACGTTCATGGTCACCCCTCCGCCCATAATGATGAGGCGCTGCCAGGCCGGTTTACTCCGGAATTCGTAGGGCTGGGGCGGTTGCTTGAGGGCTTCCTTGTCGAGGCTTTCGTCGATCATTCCTGAAATCTTCACGTAGCCGCCCAGGGGCAGCCAGCCAATCCCATAGACGGTTTCACCGATCTTTTTCTTAAAAAGGGCAAATCCTGCGTCGAAGAAAAGCATAAATTTTTCTACCCGGCATTTGAACCATTTGGCGGGCAGGAAGTGCCCGAGCTCATGGAGTATGATGATGGTGGAAAGTGAAACGATTAATTGTGCGGCTTTGATAAGCCCAACTTGTAAGCTGCTTGCGAGAAATACGGTCATATCCCGAAATTACAATTTTATAAGACTTGCGGCGTAACTACGGGCCTCGCCGTCGCTTTCCATGTATTCATCCATGGTTGGTTGTGTGATAAAGGGCAGCTTATCGACCGTCTTCTCGATGACTTCGGTCATGTCCAGGAAGCCGATGCGGTTGCGTAAAAAGGCCCAGACGGCAATTTCGTTTGCCGCGTTCAGGATGCACGGCAGGTTCCCCCCCCTTTGCAAGGCCTCGGTGGCCAGGGCCAGGTTGCGGAAGGTCTTAACATCGGGCTCTTCAAAACTGAGGGTGCTGATCTTCTTGAAATCGAAGCGCGGGTAATCGTTGGGTATCCGCTGAGGGAAGCTCAGGGCATATTGTATCGGGACCTTCATATCTGGAAGGCCCATCTGGGCCTTGATGCTGCCGTCCTCGAACTGGACCATGGAATGGATGATGCTTTGGGGATGGATCACGGCCTGGATCTGGGATGGCGCCAGATTGAACAGCCATTTGGCCTCGATCATCTCCAGCCCTTTGTTCATCAGGGTCGCGGAATCCACGCTGATCTTGGCCCCCATGTTCCAATTGGGGTGTTGCAAGGCGTGATCTTTTTTTACATTGACCAGGAAATTGGGCTTCTTACCCAGGAATGGCCCTCCCGAAGCCGTCAGGATCACCTTTTCTATTCGATTCCGCGTCTCTCCCACCAGGCACTGGAAGATGGCCGAATGTTCCGAGTCCACCGGAATGATGGGGACCCGGTTTTCCAGTGCTTTGCGCATGACGATGTCCCCGGCTACGACCAGGGTTTCTTTATTTGCCAGGGCAACGGCTTTGCCGTGCTCGATGGCCTTCATCACCGATCTGAGACCAGCGAAGCCAACGATGGCCGCCACCATCATATCGTAGGTATCGAAGGAGGCCACTTCCTCCAGAGCTTTTTCTCCCGCGAAAACCTTCACTTTGGTGCCTGCAAGTGCCTTTTTGACGACGGGATATTTTTGTTCGTCTCCTATGACTACTGCATTCGGATGGAATTTGAGGGCCTGTTCGACGAGGAGCTCGTCATTGGTATGGGCGGTGAGGAACTCGGCCTCGAAAAGCTCGGGATGAGCGGCGATTACCTCCAGGGTTTGGGAGCCTACGGAACCGGTTGAACCGAAAACAGCTATACGTTTCTTAGCAATACTTTTCATGAATAGGACTGGATTATATAGGATTCTAAAGCATCTGCCAAATTCCGGTCGTTGCTAAGCCTTGGCACCTTATTCTGGCCTCCCAGCTTGCCGACCGACTTCATATAGTCGATAAACGCGTTTTTACGAAGGGGTAGTATTTGCAACGGCCTCAAAATGTTACCTGTAATGAGGTCATCGTAGTAAATGTTTTTGGTCCGCAGATTATCGTCCACCTTTTTAATGAAGGAACCCAGGTCCCCGGGTATCTGCTCGAACTCCACAAACCACTCGTGGAAGGACTTCCCCTGATCCCTGCTGATCTTGGGCGCAACGGTGAACTCTACGATCTTCACCCCAGATTCCGTGGCCGCCTTGAGGAGGCTGTATTCAACCTCTTCGCCGATCACGTGCTCGCCAAAGGCCGAAATGTAGTGCTTGGTCCTACCGGTGACGACCAGCCGATAAGGATTGGTGCTCAAAAAACGGACGGTATCCCCGATGGAATACCCCCAAAGGCCTGCATTATTGGTGATGACCAGGGCATAATTCTCCCCCACCTTGACCTGCTCCAGGCTCAGCCGGGTGGGCTTTTCGGCCGAAATCTCGGCCGCCGGGATGAACTCGAAGAAGATGCCCGAATTGGTGTTCAGGAGGAGCCCTTCGGCCACCCGGGTATCCTGGAAGGCGATAAATCCCTCCGAAGCAGGGAAGGTCTCGATGGTATCGATGGGTTTGCCGATGCTTTCGAACAATTTGGCCTTATACGGCTCGAAATTGACGCCCCCGTGGACCAATACGCTGAAATGGGGGAAAAGGTCCATGATCTTTTTCCCGCTGACCTCGGTCAGGCGGTCGAAATACATCTGAACCCAGGGAGGAATGCCGCTGATCAGGGTCATATCCTGCTTGATGGTTTCTCCTACGATGGCGTCCAATTTGGTCTCCCAGTCCTCGATGCAGTTGGTCTCGTAAGAAGGTAACTGGTTGGTTCTCAAGTACCCGGGAACGTGATGGTTGACGATTCCACTGAGACGGCCGGTGGGAACCCCCCCGATGCGTTCCAATTCGGGGGAACCCGAGAGGAAAATCATTTTCCCGTCCGTAAACCCGGGATTTCCGGTCTCCGCAATATAGCAGAGCAGGGCATTCCGGGCCGAATCGATGTGGTTCGAAATGGAGTCTTTTGAAATAGGTATGTACTTGATTCCGCTGGTCGTACCCGAGGTCTTGGCGAAGTAGAGGGGTTGCCCCTTCCAAAGGATATTGTGCTTTCCCTGTTTGACCAGCTCGATATAGGGTTTGAACTGCTCGTAGTCCCTGACGGGGACGGCATCCCGGAACTCTTCGTAGGTCTTGACCTTGTCCAACCCATGATCCTTCCCAAATTGGGTTTTGGCGCCTACTTTCAGCAATTCCTGCAACACCGCCTTTTGGTCCTCCACCGCGCTCATCATATCCCGGCGGATTTTACCATATATATAATTGGCAAAAGGCTTCGCCAATAACGATTTGATCTTCATGTAAACCAGGGTTATTATCGATAACCGGGAGCAAACCTACACTAAAAACGGCCAATTTATGGATATGGGGGCCTATTTGAAAGAAGGGGGCATATTTTTGGGCCTGAAGTTTAGAATTGTCCAGGAAATGTCCTACTTTTGC
This sequence comes from uncultured Chitinophagaceae bacterium, assembly GCA_964544695.1. GTDB lineage: Bacteria > Bacteroidota > Bacteroidia > Chitinophagales > Chitinophagaceae > Dinghuibacter. The sequence goes on along the minus strand of CAZJDB010000183.1, from coordinate 12,985 downwards.
AGTCCTAATTTTGGACAGTTATGTTTGCAGTTGTTAGAATAGCCGGCCAGCAATTTCGGGTACAAAAGGACCAAAGCCTTTACGTTCCCCAATTAACTGGCAAAGTCGGCGACAAAGTCGATTTCCCCGAAGTATTGCTCGTCGACACCGACGGTAAGCTGAGCGTCGGAAGCGCCGTGAAAGCCACTGTGAAGGCCGAGATCCTCGGTCACATCCAGGGCGACAAGGTGATTGCCTTCAAAATGAAGCGCCGCAAGGGTTTTCGCAAGAAAATCGGCCACCGCACGCATTACACCCAAATCAAGATTAACGACATAGTTTAAATCTCTCAGATATGGCACACAAAAAAGGGGAAGGCAGCGTTAAGAACGGCCGGGACTCGCAAAGCAAGCGCCTCGGTGTAAAGATATTCGGAGGACAGCCTGCTATCGCCGGAAACATCATCCTGCGCCAGCGCGGGACGGTTTATCATCCCGGTAAGAATGTGGGTGTGGGGAAGGACTTCACCCTGCATGCACTCGTCGATGGTGTCGTTGAATTCCGCAAAAGCAGGGAAAATAAGACCATAGTTTCGGTTACTCCCGCCGAGGTACCAGCCTGATTTCGGTTACTCCCGCGCCGAAGTACTTGCCTGACGTTTGAGCATGTGGTGAATTTTTGGCAGTTTTATTTGGCAAAAAAAAATATGTTTCATATTTTTAAGCCATAATTACTAACCATTTAAATTCTATCACAATGGCAACTGCAAAAAAGGCCGCTAAAAAGCCTGCAAAAAAAGCCGCAAAAAAGGCTGCTCCTAAAAAAGCCGCTAAGAAGGCTGCTCCCAAGAAAGCCGCTAAGAAGGCTTCCAAGAAAGCCGCTCCTAAGAAAGCTGCAAAGAAAGCCGCTAAGAAGGCTGCTCCTAAGAAAGCCGCTAAGAAGGGTGCTAAGAAAGCAGCCCCCAAGAAGGCTGCTAAGAAAGCTGCCCCCAAGAAGAAGAAGCCTGCCGCCAAAAAGCCGGCGCCCATGCCCTCTTCTCCTATGCCCCCGGCTCTCTAAAGTAGTAGGAACTAGCCAAATGATAGTTTTAAGTCCTGCCTGGTGGCGGGACTTTTTTTGTGTCCGCCCGTGGGCCGTGGTATATTTGACACATGGACAACCAAGCAATCGCGGACAATTTCTCCCTGATGGCGAAACTCATGGACATCCATGGGGAGAATTCCTTCAAATCCAAGGGCTATAGCATAGCCGCATTCAACATCGAACGCCTCCCCACCCCCCTGGAAGACCTTACGCAGGCCGAGATCTTTGCCCTGAAAGGCATCGGCGACGCCATGGGCAAAAAGATTATGGAACTTAACCAAACGGGTGAGCTCAAAGCCCTGAAGGACATCATCGAAAAAACCCCCACCGGCGTACTGGATATGATGCAGATCAAGGGCCTGGGGCCAAAGAAGGTCGCCACCCTCTGGAAGGAGCTGTCCATCGAATCCCTCGGGGAACTACTGTATGCCTGCACGGAGAATCGGTTAACCATGTATAAGGGTTTCGGGGCCAAGACCCAGGCCAATATCAAGGAGAACATCGAGTTTTATTTCAAGAGCCAGGACCGTTTCCTTTGGGCGGACATCGAAACCTTTGCCCAGGAGCTTACCAGCGCCGTTCGGGAGGCTTTTCCCGAAGCGCGGACCGAGCTAACGGGGGCCTTTAGACGCCAGATGGAGGTCATCGACGAGCTGGAATGGGTCACCACCATCGACCCGACAGCCCTGGAGGTTTTTTTGAGGGAAAAGGGTATACGCCAGCGCCCTCCGATGATCTGGCACCCGGCGACGGTAGACAACTTCGGTTCCCGGCTGTTCGCCACCACCGGCTCAAAGGACTACCTGGAAGATTGGCCAACGACGCCCTCCGCGGCAACGGAAGAGGCCATCTTCGAGGCCGCGGGCCTGCCATTCGTGATCGCGCCCATGCGTGAAGCGCCCTGGCGCACCGCCACGGAAGTCATCCGACCGGAAGACATCAAAGGCATCATCCACTCCCACAGCGACTGGAGCGACGGCGCGCATACTCTGGAAAAAATGGCCACCTCGGCTCGGGCCCGGGGCCTGGAATACCTCGTCATCAGCGACCACTCCAAATCCGCCTTTTATGCCAATGGCCTCTCCGAGGAACGGATCAAGGCCCAGCATGAGCTGATCGAGGAGCTCAATGCAAAATTGGCCCCCTTCAAAATCTTCAAAAGCATCGAATCGGACATATTGAACGACGGAAGGCTGGACTACAGCGATTCCGTCCTGTCCACATTCGACCTCGTGATCGCTTCGGTTCACTCCAACCTCAATATGCCCCTGGAGAAAGCCATGCCCCGTCTCATTACCGCCTTGCGCAATCCCTTTACCACCATCCTCGGCCACCCGACGGGTCGTCTCCTGCTCAGCCGGCGGGGCTACCCCGTAGACCACCGCGCCCTCCTGGACGTTTGCGCGGAAGAAATCGTGGTGATGGAGCTGAACGCCCATCCGCGTCGCCTGGATATGGATTGGCGGTGGCTGGGTGATGCGATGGATAAGGGCGTCCTGACCTCCATCGATCCGGATGCACACGCGGTCGAAGGGTTCAAAGACACCCGGTACGGGGTCCTCGTAGCCCAAAAGGCCGGCCTCACCGCAGCACAAAACCTAAGTAGCTTTTCCCTGATAGAAATGGAAAACTGGCTTGCCGAACGCCGCATTGTAAAAGGAATCTAGCTCCCCGCGGCGCCGCAAAACGGCGCGGCCGCAGCCCAAACGCACGGCGCCGCAGGCGCCTCCAGCCGCGGCGCAGCCGCATTAACTCTCCAACAACGGTATTTCGACGTAGAAGGTCGATCCGCGCCCCATCTCCGTCTCGAACCAGACCGCCCCATTCATTTGCTCTGTAATCCCCTTGCACATGGCCAGCCCCAAACCCGTCCCCGATGACTTCGTGGTGAAATTGGGGATGAAAATCTTGTCCCTCAGTTCTTCGGGTATACCCGAACCGTTGTCCTGTACGGTCACGATGACCGACTCTCTGTCGGGTTGGAGGGCATAGCGTAGCTGGACGATGCCCCCGGGCTCGTCCTCGGGGATGGCGTCCATGGCGTTACGGATCAGGTTGGTAAACAGCCTGTTCAGGTGCGTTTTATCGGCCAGCACGAAGACGGGGTAGGCCGTTTTTTCGAAGACGAGGCGCACGCTGCTGTCCATACTGAAGAGTTTGACGACGGACTCCAGGACTTCCACGAGGTCCACTTTATCTTTCTTGGGATTGGCGATATTGGCGAAGCTGGAGAAGTCGGTGGCGATGTTGGACAGGTAGTCGATCTGTTCGATCAGGGTCTTTGCCACATTCGCCGACAGGGCCTTGGCATTGGGGTGATTGTTGTTGATCGCCCTTTGGAGGTACTGGATGCTCAGCTTCATGGGGGTCAGGGGATTCTTGATCTCATGGGCGACCTGGCGGGCCATCTCCCTCCAGGCACCTTCGCGTTCGCTTTTGGCCAGGAGGTTGGCGCTGGCTTCCAGCTCCCGGACCATCTTGTTGTATTCCTTCACCAGTTCACCCAATTCATTGTTGCGGTGCCAGATGATCTCCTCGTTGCGACGGCCAAGCTTGATGGCCTTCATCTTTTCCCCGATCAGGGCGAAAGAGTCCGTAATACGGTTGGTAATGAGCAGGGCAATCATTCCGGCTACCAGGAAGATGAACGCATTCAGGTTGATGAGGGTAACCAGGAAGTTCGATATTTCCAGGTTCAGCTCGTCCTGTGTGGCAAAATAGGGTATGTTCAGGTAAGCGTATGCTTTCCCCTGGTCATCCCTAACGGGGACGTATATGCTCATAAAGGTCCGGGACCCGATCTTCTCGTCCTGGATCACCTGGACCTGGTGTTCCTGGACCAATTTATAGTACGCTTCCGGTTCCATCTTTTCACTCAGGAGGCCCAAACCCCGGGAATAATAATAAGGTTGCGAGGTGTAATGCAGGGTCCCTGAGGGGTCGTACAGGTTCACGGTGACGCCATGCACATCGGCCACCTTACCCAGCGTTTCATCGATCCGGACATTAGACAGGGAGTCCTGTTGCAACAGGGCGCTGGACATGCCCGGGTAGGCCAGGTCATTCTGGACCTCGGCCACCATGATTTGTATGGTTTTTGCCAGCTTGTCTTCATTGTTGTGCTGGTATCGGTTACTCAGGAAGACAAAGGTGCTGACGCCGATGATGATGAAGGAAAACAGGCTGATGAAGGTGATCGTCAGGTGCACCTGCGTTCGGATGTTCACCTGCCACAGCTCCTTGATATTGCTCCATCGGAAACGCGCCCGGATCAGGAACCCCACGAGTTGCATCGTGCCTGACAGCAAAAGGAACAGGCAAAAAAGATAGGCGAACAGGGTGATGGCCTCTATAAAGTACTGGGCCTTCCTTACCACCACGATGATCTTCCCTTCCGTCTTGTACCAGAACTCCTTGAAGCCATTGTGGGTGCGCGTTTCGTATTCCCCAATGGGGATGTCCTTGTCCGTTAGGTGGATGGCGAAAGGATAGTCGTTGTTGTTCTTGATCAGCTCCAGGCTGTCATAAATGGCATACGCATACTCCGGGGAATTGGCGTTTCCTTCGTCCACCGGGGAGGTCATCAGTTGGGGGTAGAAGGCCTCGCTTTCAACCTTCTTGGGACGGGCCACGAGGAAAACGTATCCCAATCTCGATTGGTGCGCGGAGTCTTCCACTACCCTTCGGACGATATAGGAAAATTTATCGAAGGCTTCGCGGTGGTACATCAGGTCCTTGACCTCCGTGGGCCCGGACTGGAAGGTATAGGTGCCATTCAGGAGGTTATAGCTGGTACTGTCGGGGTTGTTGATGGGCTTGTCGAAGAGATCATATACGTATATCCGGGAATCGTACTTGTTCCGGTAAGCGGAAAATATCTCATCGATCAGGCTGTCCTTGAAGAATTGGGAACGTTGGGGATCCGTGAAACTGGAAAAATGTTGGTAAAGGAAAGGGGCGCTGAAATTATTCAGAGCCACATCCAGCAACGCCTCGCTGGCCGGATCCGCCTGCAGGGACAGCTTGGCGGCGAAATCGCGACGCTGCTGCAATTCCTTGATGTTGTTTTCGCGGATGATCAGCAGGGCGATGGACGCGGAGAAAAAGAACAGCCAAAAGATGATGTTCCCCGTGCCGAATGATTCGGCCATGTGCCAGCGACGGGCATTTCCCAGGAGCAGGATGAGGAGCAGCAGCCATGCCAGCAACAGCAATTCATATGTCACTACGTGCCCCATCATTTGGATGCTCAGCATGACCAGACCCAGCACCGTGAGGATCAGGAATTGCATATCCTTTTTGCCTTCGGTCAGGATGACGTAATAGCGGTAAAGGATCTGCATCGTCACGAAATACCCCAGGGCGATGCCGCAAAAGCAAATGAAACCGTACAGGCTGTATACGTTCAGGATGCTGAAGAAATTGGTAACGCTGAAGGAAATCTGTGAATCCGTCACCAGACTGCGAATGATATTACCCCCCATGAGGGTGAACACCAAAATGAGGATGGCCACTAAAACGGCCCCACCCCACCTCAGACGCTTGTCCCTGAGGATGCGCTCGTGCACCCTGAAAGACAGGTGATCCAGGGCAAAAACGGCCAGCCAGAAAAAGAGGAGGGTATTGATCAGGAGGTCTCCCAGGGACCTCAAAATGGGCCCGGAACTGTAAATGCCCGGATCGAAGACCTCGAATTGCCGGAAATCGAAGGGGGCGGCCAGCACGTAACTCAGGGCCCGCACCGAAAATACGATCGCCACGAGGCTGGCGATGCCCCATACATTCCCCCACCGCCGGGCGATCCAAAGGGCGAACGTATGGATGAAGAAAAGGAAAAAAAGGATGCCCGCTATCCGGGCGCAAAGGGCCCACACACTATGCTGGAGGTTTACGGGCTGGGCCTTCTTTTCCAGGTAAAACAGGGGGTTATCGTCCAGGTTCCTGATCGGGTAATCGCCCGGCTGGAGGCTTATTTCGTAGTTTTTCTCGATCCCGGGTTTGCCCACGAACGTATTTTCCATGGGCTCGTTGATCTTGACCGAATAATTCCATTGCACGGGGATCAGGGCGATCAGCAGGGCCGTATGCCCGTCGGCAAAAATGATTTCTTTCTTGATGCTGACATAGCGGCCATTGGGCAGCTCAGCATAACTTGTTCCGTAGTGCCCGGACAGGATGGCGGGTGTGGGGATAACCACATTGGTACTCCAGAAGACGGGTTGCTCGGCCCCGGAGTTAAAAGTCGGATAGAGGTAGACAAAGTAGGGCTTCTGACCAAACTGGAGCCCCTTGAGTTCAGCAGCCGAATACGTGCCGTCGTAAAGCTTGGCCAGTAGCGAGCGGTCCGCTGATAAAGCCACCACCTTCCGCTCCGCGTCGTTGACATAGGTCTGGAGGGAACGCGTAACCGCTCTTTGAGAGGAAGTATAAGACCAGTAATTGCTGATGACAAATGAAAGCGTGAACAACCAGGCCGAGGTAATGAGCAAGTAGCCGTGTTGATAAATGAAATGCTTGAAAGTGCCTTCTTTGATCACTGTTCGCTGCGTTTGGCTTCGTTCCAAAGACCGTCCATATCGGCAAGGGTCATTTCGGATAGCGCTTTCCCCCTTTCAGCCGCCAGGGCCTCCATCCGGGTGAACCGCCTTATAAACTTCTTGTTCGTCTTTTCCAAAGCGTTCTCCGCGTCTATCTTCAAAAACCGTGCGTAATTTACCATGGAAAACAGGAGGTCCCCCCACTCTTCCTCCACCTTCCCTAGGTCTCCGCCCGCGACGGCTTCCGCCAATTCCCGGGTCTCTTCCTCCACCTTTTCTTTTACCTGTTCGGTCGTATCCCATTCGAAGCCCACCTGTTTGGCCTTCTCCTGGAGGCGCATGGCCTTGACCAGGGCGGGGAGGCTCACGGGGACCCCCTCCAACACCGATTTTTTGCCTTCTTTAAGTTTTAGGCGCTCCCAGTTGCGCTTCACATCCTCCTCGTCCCGGACGGTCACTTCTCCGTAAATGTGCGGGTGACGGGCCACCAGCTTATCGCTGATCCCATCCAAAACTTCGCTCAGCGTAAACCGCCCCTGCTCCGTACCGATCTTGGCGTAGAAGACCAGGTGCAGGAAAAGGTCGCCCAATTCTTCCTTGATCCCTTTCCAGTCCTCCTCCGTGATCGCATCCGCCAATTCATACAACTCCTCGATCGATAATTGACGCAGGCTGTGGATCGTTTGCTTCTTGTCCCAGGGGCACTTTTCCCGCAGGTCATCCATAATCCGGACCAGTCTCAAAAAAGATTCGGCTGTACTTTCCATATACTTACATTTCCATAACGGCCCAAACGGCGAAAAAAGAGGTAAGTATCCCCACCAATATGATGGCCGCCGTATTCAGGATACCCCATTTTAAAAAGGTCTTGAACCATCCCTGGCGGTAAAACCGCTTCATGGCGATGAATTCGTAAACAAAGACCGAGAGGAAAAGCAGCGTTATCAGCCAGCTGAGCCATCCCTGGTCGAAATTGTCCTTGATCTTCTGAAGGCCCAGCAGGACCAGCATCAGGATAAAGGTCGCGCAATACAGGTGTATCGTGAATATCCCGTGATCCACGTAAAAGATTTGCTTTCTCCTCCGGATATATAGCAGGCGCAGTAAGAAAGCGAAGATGGGCAGGGATATGAAAAGGATCTTGGGGAAGGTATGCAGCACCTCCGCCTTGGCGTCATTGATGAAGGCCTTCTTGTCCTTTTTCCACCTTTCCCCTACCCCCACTAAACGCCGGTTGATATAGCGGTCTATGGCCGATACCCGCTTACCCGGAGGCGTGGCCGCCTCCATCGAATCATAGGCGCTTACCCTGGACGGAAGGATTTCTCCACCTAAACCATTAGAGTGTCCCTCCTTCTTTTCCAAATTTATATTCACCGCTGGTTCATCGTTTATCCTTTGCCCTGCTTTGACGGCGGCTACCAGCGTATCGAACGCCCCCGTGAGCCCCATCTTTGCCATACCCAGAGTATCCTTGATAATGGTCATCCCCATGGCTGCCCGACGGGCGATGGAGGAATCCTCTGTTCCGATGATTTTCCGGTTCACCCTCAGTTGGGCGATCAATTCGGCGCTGTCGTCCCCGTCCCGGGCCTGCGCTAATGCCCTTTGCAGCTCCACTCGTTCCTTGTATAGGGCCAAAAAGGGTTTGTTTTCCCCTTCCTTGAAATTGAGTTGGGAATCCGCGATGGAAAAAAAGATAACGAAAAAGATCGCCGACGTGAACACATACATGCGGATGGGATGGAGGTAGCTCATCCTGCGTCCCCGGACATATTCCTGCGACAGGAAGCCAGGCTTCAGCAACAAGTATTTCAGGGTCGCAAAGAACTTCCCGTCGAAATGGGTAATATCGTTTACGAAATGGGTGACGAGGTGCCAGACCGTTTCCTTGGGTTCCAGGTTCTCCTGACCGCAAACCTGGCAATACCGGCCCAGGACCTCTGATCCGCAGTTCAGGCAATTTTTCTCCTTGCGTTCCGTTAAATGAGACACAAACTGATTTTCAGCTAAAATAACTAAATTCGAGTATCCAATATGAAACGCTGCCTTTCCTTCATCCTTTTGCTGACTTGCTCCCGGGAATCCGCTTTCTCACAATACTACTATAAAGACATCCTGGGCTCCCTGGAAACCTGTGCCAAGGAGCTGCGCTACCGCGAAAACAAGGTCCACCAGGTCATTGTCCACAGTTATGCCCCCGACGGCACCGAAGATACCGACTTCGTCTGCAATCAAACCCTCAACCGCGACTTTTCCCGTATGGAAACCGTCACCTCCGCTCCAGCCACCGGAAATTCCTTACTGACCTCCTTTTATGACGATTCCTCGCGACTTGTCCGGACCGTAGACAGCAACGCCAGCGCCGTCACCACCACCGAATACGTCTACAACTCTTCCGGTGTGCTCAACTCCGTTGTCAGCCGCTCCACCGCCAACAACCCCGATTCCAGTTGGACCAACAGCGAAGAACAGCACCTTTGGCAATATGGCCCCGGGGGCCAGCCCACGGGGATGTTCCGCGTCATGGGAGGCAAGGACACGACCCGGGTCGCCTTCAAATCGGACGCCGAGGGAAACATTACCGATGAGATTTCAACCCGCCAGGGATTGGAAGTGGAACATTACTTCTACTACTACGACCCAACCCACCATCTTACCGATATTCTTCACTTCAATCACAAAATCCAGGGCATGATTCCCGACTATTCTTTCGTATACGACGAATCGGGTCGCCTTCACCAAATGACCGTCACCCAAACCATCGGGGGCAACTACCTCATCTGGCTCTACGCCTATGATGATAATGGATTGAGGGTCAAAGAGGTATGCTATGACAAGGATAAAGAGCTCGTAGGAAGTTTAGGCTATCGATACGCGCAATAACAAAATCCCCTATTTTTGCACTCCCTTGAGATTGCCACCCGGCATCTACCGGGAAAAAGTTCTTTAGAAACCCGCGGAAGTAGCTCATTTGGTAGAGCACGACCTTGCCAAGGTCGGGGTGGCCGGTTCGAGCCCGGTCTTCCGCTCAAGACAAAAGGTGTGAATTTTCACACCTTTTTTTTTACCTTACTTTTCGCTGAAGCACATCCCCGGGAGGTTGCTGAAGCGGATGCCCTGATGGTGGAACTGGTAGACACGCAGGACTTAAAATCCTGTTCGCCGAAAAGCGAGTGCGGGTTCAACTCCCGCTTGGGGCACATAATCTTATTCGCCGCCCTTTTTTAAACCTTGTATTATTTGGATTGTTCGATTTTCGCCTTGTTGATCAAATCCATCAACTCCCCCATCAAGTTACTATTCGCCGATTGAAATTCCACATTTTCCCCATCGGCGGCGCTCAAGGCGAAGTGGGTATCGGAGCTCATGCTGTTTTGGTCAAAGGTCTTGGTGGTCCCGGGAACACTGGAAACACCAAGGATATCGGTCAGTGGGATGACCGTGCAATCGTACAAGGGGTTATTAAGGGAAGCATATATATCATAAGTGCCGTTGGATTTTAGAAATTTGAACATATAGGTAGTGAAGATCACCAGGAAATTCCCCTTGAAGTAAAAATCGTTCGTGACCCTCAGGGAGGTGCTCCCCTTGTACCCATCCAGGGTATAATTGTATATCTCGGCCTGAGATTGGCATTCATTCAGGTATTTTACCAAGGCGCTTGTGGCAGGGTGATTGGGGTCATCCGCTTTGTTGGCGTCATTGTAGAAGTCATTCAACACGTACAGTTTCCCCAGCCCGTTGCAATAGGCGCAGGGTATGGGATCGAAATCGCCTTCCTTGGTCCACCCTGTCCCCTGGCAATGCGTGCAGACCGTACTGTGGACGCAATTTAGGTTGATCTTATTGTTATATAGATTTTGGGCTAAAGATTTGGTCAGGGCACCCGTAATGGAGTTCCTTTTGGCTTGCCCGTTCTGAATGATGTTCAGGATACCGTTGCCGATGGCCGCCACAGCATTATTGACTCCTTGGGTCTGGTCGTTCGAAGAACCTGCCGTCTGGCCGGAAGAACTTCCCGAGCCCGAAGCGTCGGCGTCGCAGGGAGGGATGGGTGTACTGATAGAGGCCGCGCAACTGGTAGTCCGGCCGGCCAGCTCATCCACCATACATTGGTTCCAGTTAGAATATTCCATTAGGACTGCTGCCCTGTCGGGGCACTTTGTTTTACCGGCGGCCGCCTTATAGAGGTCCCTGGCTTTTTCATAATACACGCTTTGTTGGGCATGGACCCGGCAAAGCAAGAATGTGGTCAGAACAGTTAAGCAAAGAATGTGTTTCATATTATATTTTTTAGCGCAATTGAAAAAAGTCGAAGTCTGCGATTCCTTGTAACAGGCTGCTTTCCGACTGCTTATAGGCGTCAACGGCTTCCTCGACAGCCGAGGGCGTTAGGAGAAGGGCGGTGGAATATGGCTTTCCATAGTGCACCACCACATTCTGAAAGTTGTTGGCCCTTAAGCCCTCAATCAGGTCTTCTGGCTTTTGCTCCATTTGGCGGTCTATGTCCCCGACAAATTGTTCTTTCTCGCTGGACAGGAGATCGGTCAATTGACCCTTGTGTAGAATGGGTTTGGAAATCACGAATACCTTCTTGGCAGATTTCAGGGTGACATTGGCGGTAAAGAAAACATAGAATGTCTTTTCATCTCCTTTTTCCCCACTGTGAACCGGGCCTCTGGATAAAAACCGGAAATCGATAACCATGTCCATAACCCTCGTGCGGCTTTCCGCATCCTCATACCCGTCTATGTAAATCCGTTCGTACCGACCCGGATATACCGGATAATATTGGGACATATTGGATACGGTGGCCATGAAACCGAGGTCGCCCTTATGTATATACTTTCCGAGTCCTTTGGCCGAGCCCCTGTAATACACGGTATCTTTCCCATGATTATAAATGCTTACGTACCGGCCTTTCTCGAAATGTTCCCCGTTTTCTTTACAGATGGTGCAGGTCGTGGAGGCATTCCGTTCCAGGAAGGTATTGCTCAAATCCGCATGGTCGATAGTGACATCCACCTCTATCCATTTCACCTGCTGGTGCTGGGAAAAAGCCGAAAGGATAGGGAAAGCTAATAGGAAAAGACACACATGTTTCATGGTAAGCGTAATTACAGAGGAATGGCCCGGGCCAATACAATGTAGCCTTTATTCCCGGATAATGACTAAATCCATTATTCCCTTACGATATCCGTAATCGGAATCCCCGGACTCATCGTCTGCCCATACCCGGCTGAGCGCGCAGCATAATCATAAATCGTCCGGACCACATCCATCCCTTTCACCACCTTTCCGAAGGCCGCATAGCCCTGCCCGTCAGGGTTGTTCGCCCCTCCGTAATCGAACCCCGGCTGATCCCCCACGCATATGAAAAACTCGGTGGAGGCGGTGCCCGGCGCGGTCCGCGCTAAAGAAATGACCCCGTCGGTATGAAGGATATGCGTCTGCTGTGTCGTTTCGTGGGGAATTCCCGGAATAGCGGCCGCCTTAGCGTTGTTCGTCTGCCAGATGCCACCCTGAATGAGCTTGGAGGCCCCGGAACCGCTGGGTTGGTTGTCTTCACTCAGGACACGATAGAAAGATGCATTTTTAAAGAGCCCCGAATCCACATAAGATAAGAAAGCCCCTGCCGTCTTGGGCGCCTGCAGAGGATACAGCTCTACTTCGATGGTTCCAAGGTTGGTCTTGATGAGCACGTGTGGTTTGTTTGGGTCGGAGGCAGTAGTCCGGCATCCAACGAGGGCAACGATCAGTATGATTAGGGGGAGCTTCATATGACTTGCTCGATTTGCCAGCGATGCCCGAAGGGATCTATTACTGAACCCTGCCGGTACCCGTAAAAATAATCCTGCGCGGGGGAACGCTCAACCGCGCCGGCCGCAAGGGCCCGCGCCATATAGGTGTCTACATCGGAAACCATCAGCCCGACGATGACCGTAGTGCCGTCATGACGGGAAGGCGGAAAAGTGCCGATACCTTCTTCGTGGAAGTGGAACAAAGCTCCGTCGATGGTCATCTCCGAGACGTGAATGCTGCCGTCGTCATTGAGGAACTCGCGGATGATGACGGCGCCAAAAGCGTTAACATAAAAATCAAGCTCGCGGACCCCATGCGGGATGATGAGCTCTGGTGCGAATGAAGCAGACATGGTATTATTGTTTTTGCATGACAGGCAGCTCGATGCAACTGGCAAAAGCCGCCGAGTGAAATACTTTTTGGGTAGCGCTTTGGTAATCGGCCGCGGAGGCTTCATAGATATTCGGCACGAATTTCTGAGGGTTCCGGTCATAGACCGGGAACCACGTGCTTTGCACCTGAACCATGATCCGATGCCCGCGCTTGAACACATGGTCGGCGCCGTGCAAGTTGATCGTGTA
>CAZJDB010000182.1:0-8018 GCA_964544695.1 uncultured Chitinophagaceae bacterium | reverse complement strand
AATGCGCGGGCAGCGCCCAGGTCCGGAACTGAAAAGGTGGTTAACGAGCTGGTATAGTTTAACATGATTCACGTTTTTGTCTCATAGTGCAATTTGTATTATCTTTCAGTGCCTGTCCTCATGCCTGCCTTACCCCGACTCCTCTTGCTGGCAGCCCTTTCCTGGGGCGCCTCCGCTCATTGCCAGGGCGTCCGGCAAGGTGTCCAAATAATACTACAATCCGATATCCCCGATTCGGCAAAGGTGAACCACCTTAACCACTTTTTCGACACATCCATTCACAACACCAGCCCCGATTCCTTATTGGTCATCGCTCAGGCCGCCGACCAACTGGCGGATAAAATCCATTACCGCCAAGGTAAAGCAATTGCGGTGGATAATATAGGATTGGCCTACGACGACATGGGAGAGTATGACAAAGCCATCGCAAAATACCAGGAAAGCCTGAGCCTCCTTGAGCCAAACACAATCCAGGGTCGCGTTACCCTGGAATTGGCTCAATTGTATAAAGACATGACCGGATTCGACCAAACGGGCGTCTATATCGACAAGGCGATAGCCTATTCGCGCGAGGCTTACGACCTGTATGCGGAGAAGAAAGATACCAACGGCATGGCCAGCAGCCTGAACCAGCTAGGGATTACCGCACGGGATAAAGCGCATAAATATCCGGCTTATTACGATACGGCATTGACAGCCTATTTGCAGGCGGCACATTTGCTGGAACTGGAGGGGAAGGTGAAGAAAAGCATCCGGACCAAGCTCTACAATAATATCAGCCAGGTGTACATCGAGTACAAACACGACTACCGTACCGCGCTGGGCTACCTTTTCAAGGCGGTAGCGGATAATGAAGACCTGCATAGCCTGATCGGACTCACCTACAATTACGGAAACATCGCCAACGCCTATGGCAGTATGGATGTCTTCGACAGTTCTCTCCTGTATGCAAAAAAAATGGTGGACGTTGCCGGGCAGCTGGGTCAGCCCGAGCGACTCGTGAATGCGTATTTCGACCTTTATTTCGCCTATAAGATCTATGGAAGGTCCGATTCGGCCCTGAAATATTATATCCTGTCCACCGATATCAACGACTCCCTGACCAACGTAAAGAAAGCAAACCAGGTCTCGGAGCTCGAAACGAAGTATCAGACCCAGAAGAAAGAGGACCAGATCGGTCTGTTGCAAATGCGGGGGCGCTGGCTGATGGGCGCCGCCGTGTTCCTGGCGGGTCTTGCTGCATGGATGATATGGTCGTACCGTAGGATGAAGCGGCAAAAAGGACTGATTGCCGAACAATCCGCGCGCCTGGAAATGATGATGAAGGAACTTCATCACCGGGTCAAAAACAACCTCCAGGTGGTCAGCAGCCTCCTCAGCCTGCAAAGCTACGAGCTGATGGACGAGGGTGCGGTATCGGCCCTGAAGGAAAGCCAGCAGCGGGTCCAGGCGATGAGCCTCATTCATCAGCGCCTTTATAAAAAAGATTCCCTGACTTCGGTAAATATGAAGGAATACCTGACGGACCTGGCCGAATCGCTGCTCGCATCCTATGGGTTCGACAGGGATGGCTTCGATTTGCAGGTTATCGTGGGAAGTGAAATGCTCGATGTGGACAAAGCGCTTCCCCTGGGATTGATCATCAATGAAATGGTCACGAATGCCCTGAAGTATGCTTATCCTTCGGTCAGCCGCCCCTCGTTACTCATCATGCTGACCGAAAACACCAGGCATTTGGTTTGCCAGGTGAAGGACAATGGTATAGGGCTGGATGAGCAGCGATGGAGAGAGAAAAGTCAGTCCTTCGGCAAGCAGTTGATTTCGGCGTTGTGCCGTCAGCTCAGGGCCCAGCAAAGCCTGGTGGTCGACGGAGGCACGGAATTCACCCTCACCATTCCAAAACAAGTGGCGTGACAAAGACGCATGTCCTGATCATAGAGGATGAAGCCCTGGTGGCCCTGGACCTGGCGAAGGGCCTCGAAAAGGACGGCTACGAGGTGGCCGGTATCGCCGACAACGCGGACGATGCCCTGGCCCTGTTCGATACCAAAGAAGTCGATATCGCCCTGGTGGATATCAACATTATTGGGGATAAGGACGGGATCGATACCGCGGGTGAAATGCTGAAGAAGCGTCAAATTCCATTGATCTACCTGACCGCCCTCACGGACACGGGAACCGTCGAAAGGGCCAAGATGACGCAACCTGCCGCTTTCCTTGCCAAGCCTTATAACCTGACCAATGTCAGGATTGCCATAGAAATGGCCATCCACAATTTTGCCGTGACCGCTCACTCCCAGCCTGAGGGAAAGGTAGTTCCCATAGTAAAAGACCGGCCCCTGGAAAGCGCCGACCGGGAAACCATCCTGAGGTTGAACGATTATATTTTCGTGAAGCACCAGTACGCCTTCGTCAAGATCCTGTTGTCTGAAATCACTTACGTGGAAGCGGTGAACAATTACGTCCAACTCGTCACCCCGGACCGGAAGTTTCCCCTCCGCCTTTCTTTCACGCAATTGCTCGACAAGGTCGGTTATGGACCGCTCGTACGGATCCACCGGTCTTATGCGGTAAATATCGATACCATCCAGTCCTTCAACGAGCAGGAGGTGATTATTGGCAAGATTACGTTGCCAATAGGCCGAAGTTTCAAAGAGGATTTCCTGAGGCACTTTCACTTCAGGTGATCCCCTATTGCCCGCGGGCGGTAAAGCGATCCCCCCTTCTCGGTATTGCCCGGGGGCGTCCTCCGGCCTATATTCGGGGGTTATGCGTTACCTCTTGGTACTATGGGCTCTTTGTATGGCTTATCCCTCCGGCGCCACGATCTATTACGTGAGCACGACGGGAAACGATAACAATAGCGGTACTTCCTGGGGAACCGCTTTTGCCTACCTCCAAAAAGCGGTGACCGCGGCGGGAAACGGGGATACCATTTTTATCGCCGCAGGGGATTATATCCAAACCGAGATTACGGGATTCACCAAAAACCTGAACATTTACGGGAGCTTTGAAGGTTGGGAAAACAGCCCGGCCCAAAGGACATTTGCACCTGGGGACACGACCATACTTGATGGGAATGGAAACCCTCAAAATATAACAGCCAATCCGGCGGGCACCGTCCTGTTCATCTCCGGAAACAAGTCCAAAGTGTTATTGAATGGATTGAAAATTGCGAATGGGGTAAACTACGATAATCAAAACGCGTTCGGGACGGGGGGCGGTGTTTTTATGGACGGAGATTCGGTATGGATAGACCGTTGCGCCCTTTTTAATAATGGATCCTATAATGGGAGTGCCATTGGCCAACCCGGTGGCTACCTGGTCCTTACCAGAAGTGTCATTGCCAATAATTTTCATTCAGGCAGTCTCGTGGTTACCCAGGGATCGACAGTTGTTAACGAATGCCAATTCAACAATAACGAGGCGGGCGGAATCGATTTTCAGGGACAAAATTTGGCGGTGACCAATACCCAGATCGTTTTTAACCGTGGACATTTCCAGAAAGGCGCCATCAATGTGGAAACGGGGAAGGCCATTGTCGCGAATAACACGTTTTACATGGATTCGGTGTATCCCCTGGGCACTAACGGGTCGGTATTGCAAATTCATCCGAACTGCACGGTGACCTTTCAGAATAACATCGTTTGGGCTTGCTTGACGACCGTCATATCCAACCAGGGCACCCTGAACGAGACCTACAACATAGGACAAGTCAATACAACGATTACCGGATCCATGGGGTTTGCAGACAGTACGCAGCCTTTCAACGGAGGCCTGGCCCTGACCGCCGTCAGCCCCGCGGTCAACGATGGAGACAGTGCAGGGGTGAGCGCGTACCTGGGGGACAGCGACCTGGCCAACAATTTCCGCTTTCAGGGCTGCCGGGTAGATCAGGGCGCCTTTGAAAGCGCCGTATCGGGCATGATCCAAATGAGGGCGCAACCCGTGGGTGATACCATTTGTCCCGGCGCAAATGCGTTGTTCGCGGTAAGCGCCACCGGAGATAGTCCCGTTTTTCAGTGGCAATCGCAGTCTGGCGCCACCTGGAGCAATGTTCCCGGGGCGACCGATACATTTCTGACGACGACGGCGACAAGTACTTACAGGTGTATCATCACAGGCACCGGTCAGTGTATAGCGTCCGACACCTCGGCCGTTGTGGGCTTAACAATGGAATCCTTGCCGATTATAACGTCCCAGCCTGTGAATGATACGGTTTGTGTGGGAGGCAACGCGCTGTACAGTGTCGGCGTTTCGGGCACACATCCCCTTTTTCAATGGCAGACGGGTAGCGGGGCGATTGTTGGAATGGGCGATTCCCTTATTCTTTCGCCAGTGGACTCCGACGGCGTCTATCGTTGTATCGTTTCCGATAGCCTGGGTTGTGGCAAAAGCGATACCAGCATTACAGCATTGTTAAAGGTGAATTCGGGGCCCGGGCCATTTTCCCTTGGAAAGGATACCACCCTTTGCCGCGGAGACAGTCTGGAGCTGGCGGTTCAACCATTGGATTCCGGGGCCGACTATGCCTGGCAGGATGGTTCAGATCATCCGTACTTTGAAGTGGTTTCTGCCGGTACCTATACCGTGCAGGTGCATAATTCATGCGGTAGCCTCGATGGGTCGATAGCCGTGGCTTACCAGGCTTGCGCCTGCGCTTTTTATATACCTAATGCCTTTACACCCAACGGGGACGGCCGCAACGACTTGTTCAAGCCCCAGTATCAATGCCTCTTCAATCATTACCTGATGAAGGTCTTTAACCGCTGGGGACAGGTTGTGTTTTTGTCCCAGGAAGCAGACAACGGATGGGATGGGACCGTCCGGGGAATTGCGCAACCGGTGGGTGCCTACGCCTGGGAAATCAGCTATGAGGACATCGTGGGTGGACATATAGTGGTACGGCAGGGAACCGTCGTACTAATGCGCTAATTGTGGCCCCCTTTTTGGTCTGTGTTACCTAAATCAACATTATGGAACACACCACCACTTCAACCGACCTTAAAATCAAAGGAAACTGGAATCAACTTAAGGGCAAGATCAAACAACAGTATGCCAACCTGACCGACGACGACCTGTTATTCGAAGAAGGAAAAGAAGACGAATTGCTGGGAAGGATTCAGAAAAAAACAGGGAATTCCAAGGAAGAGATCATACGTTGGATCAATAAGTTGTGATGCTGTATCGGGATCATGGCCTTTGGTTTTGCCGTGGTCAAGTTCTCGTTATTCGTCAAGCAATTGGCCCTGGTCCTGAACCGCCCGGAACTGGTTTCCGGCGGCAAGGGTTATTCGGCCATTGCGGGAGTCGCCTTGGAAGTGCTGGGCGCATTGCTCACCCTTGCAGCCTACTTAAGGTACCGGGCTGTCCGAAATGAAATCAGGACGGGGGAATTCAAGGATTCCTTCGTCCTGATCTCATTTCTGAGTGTGACCATTTTCCTCATTTGTCTGCTGCTGATTTTTTACCTGTCCGAAAGCATATAGTCGATCTTATCCTGTATGCCTTGTTTTTCTGCTTGAGTCTTGGACAAGGCCTGCGCCTTTTTGAAATGCAGGAGGGCCTTGTTTTTATCACTGTGGCTATACAATTCTCCCAGGAGCAATTCATAAAAATGATTGCTTTCGAGACCCAGCTTCAGCGCTTGTGGAAGCGCCCGACCCGGCCCTGCCACTTTATATAAAGCAAAAATCCTGTTGAGGGCAACTGCGGGAGAATAGTTGATTAATTGCAGTTGATCGTAGGCCTCCAAAATGGCTTTCCATTTTTCGGTGGTGTCTTCTTTATGGATATGCAGACTGGCTATCCGGGCTTCCAGGTGATAAGAGCTGATTTCCTCTCCCTGGAAAGACAGGTCCAGGTAGTGGAGACCTTGTTTGATCAGGTCTTTGTCCCAAAGGGATTCATCCTGTTGTGCATAGAGGACGTGACCTTCCCTGGCCTCGAAACGGGAGGCATGGAAACACATCAAGGCGATCAGGGCATTCGTCTTTGGCCGGTTGGTGGCCTTGTATTCCGTGAGTAATAATCCCAGGCGCATGGCCTCCAGGTACAGGTCTTTCCGAAGGATCTCGTTCTGCGTTTTGGAATAATAACCCTCGTTGAAAAGGAGGTAGATGATGTGCAACACATTGTCCAGGCGCTTTTCAATACCCCGGGCAGCGGGCATTTCCATTGCCACCTTGGCTGCGCGAAGCCTCTCCCTGGCACGGAAGAGGCGCTTGTTGATGTTTTCCTTGTTGGTCAGGAAGGCCTCAGCGATTTCATCGATCCCGAAGCCGCAAAGAATACGCAGGGCCAATCCGATTTGCGCTTCGCTGGCAATTGAGGGGTCACAGATCGCAAAGAGCATGGCGAGCTGACTGTCCTTGATGTATCCGGGGGAAAAATCCAGGAGCTCGCTTTGCTCCTGGATCACTTTGATTCCCGGGATTACCTTCTGTTCGAAGATCTTGTTTCGTCTCAACTGGTACAGCGCTTTTTGCCTGGCAACAGCATAGAGCCACGCGGCGGGATTTGGCGGAATCCCTTTGATCCCCCAGGTTTCTGCGGCGACCAAAAAGGTCTCGCTCACCAGGTCCTCGGCTGCCTGCATGTGTTCAATGCCGAAGCGCTTGATGAGGACGGCCACCATTTTGGAAAACTCCTGTTGAAAGAGGTGTTTTATTGTGTTGTCTGGGGCGTCCATACGGGTCGGATTTCTACGCTGCCCCCGACTTCGAGATGGGGGCACCCATGGGCCAGGGTGGTGGCTTCCTCCAAACTGTCGGCATTCAGGACAATAATACCGCCCAGGATTTCCCGGATTTCAACGAAGGGTCCATCGGTGATCACGCCCCCTTGTCTCAATACCTTACCTTCCATGGAGAGGCGATGCCCCGGAGTCACCGTTTTTCCCTGGGCGGCCAGGTTCCCCATCCAGTCCTGCCATTTCTTGATTATGGCCTGCATCTCCTTGGGAGAGGCGGGTTCCGCTTCGGTATTCCCGCGCCTGAGTAGTAACAAAAATTCTGACATAGTGATTGTTTTAGGAGAATAATGCCCGGGAGGCCGGGAATTGGACATTCATTCCCTGTGTTTTTTCTGGAAATTGTAACTGCACATGATGCTGATCGAGGCTACACCGGCAAAAAACAGGACCAGGGACGTGATGTCGGTTCCGTTCATTTTCCCCACCCTATACAACACGTAACCTATGACCATATTGAGCAGGCCCCAAAAGGTATTGGTCGGAGCCGAGGAGAGACCCCGCCCCGGAGGCTTCGAAAAGGGGGTGGGGAACTTATTCCCCGACACCCCCGCTACGAAGTGCGGGACCGAATTTGCCAGGAAGACACCGGAAAAGAAAATTGCCAGGTAGTTGTACCAAGTCATGGTTTTTAATTTATGGGCTAAGTTAGTATTTTGGGCTGATGGACAATTGGGCAGGCAACCTCACCTATCATACCTCCCGCCTGAAAAAGGTAAATTCCTTGTTAGAAGCCCGGGAGTGGATCGAGCAGCAGCCGAAATGCAAGGTGCTGGGTACGCGTCATTGCTTCAATGACATTGCGGACACATCGGGCTCGTTTCTTTCGCTGGAGGGAATGGACAAAGTGGTGGCCCTCGATAACCAAACCGTTACCGTGGAAGCGGGCATGCGTTATGGGAACCTGGCGGTGTTCCTCGAGCAAGAGGGCTACGCGCTCCGTAATTTGGCATCTCTGCCGCATATTTCGATTGCGGGGGGTTGTGCGACGGCTACGCATGGTTCGGGGATGGGGTTGGGGAATCTGGCTACCGAGGTGAGGGGCATGGAGGTGATCACGGCTGCGGGTGCGGTCGTCAACATTTCCGATCCGGGCGCGGTGGTGCATCTCGGCGGCATAGGGGTCGTGTGGCGGCTGACCCTGGCGATCGAGCCGACCTACAACGTTTCTCAATATGTGTTCGAGGACATGTCCATGGGGGTGCTGGAGGGGCACTTCGGGGAGATCATGTCGGCGGGGTACAGCGTGAGCTTATTTACGGACTGG
>CAZJDB010000181.1:0-4625 GCA_964544695.1 uncultured Chitinophagaceae bacterium | reverse complement strand
CAACCTCGTCATCAACAATTCAGGGTCTGGTGTCCAACTGGTCGGTGGCGCCTCTGTGCTGAATACCCTGACCATGACCAATGGAAATATCAACCTGAATGGAAACAACCTGACCCTCGGGTCCTCGGCTTCCAATCCCGGCACGCTGAACTGGACTTCAGGAACCATGATCAATACGGGAACTTTCACCCGCTGGATAGGAACATCGACTGGTACGACCCTTTTCCCCCTTGGGACGGCCGCCAACCCGCGATTTTTTACCGTGAACGAAACAACAGCCCCCACGACCGGTGGGACCATTACGGTCGCCTATACGGATGCCTCCACCAATTCCACCGTATCCATCTCCGATCCCCCCTCCACCATCGTCGTCAGGAAAGACCTGAATTGGGCCGTGACCACGGGGAACGGTCTTGCGGGGGGGACTTACGGACTGGATGTCCAGGGAACCGGTTTCGGTACAATTAATAGCGTCAGCGACCTGCGCATTTGCCTGGCCGCTTCCGTCGTTGGCAACGCGGGCGTGAATGCCGGTACGACCACGGACCCTCAAATCAACCGGACCAGCCTCAGCCTTGCCAACCTCCAAAACACATTTTACATCGGGTCGATCAACGATCTCCTGTCGCCGCTACCCCTGGGCATCGAAACCTTCACGGCAACCCTGGAAAAAGGCCAGGTATTCCTGGACTGGACGACCGCCCTGCCGGATTCCACCGCCGTGGTAGAACGCTCAACCAATGGCATTACGTGGGACAACCTGATCGAAGTCACCGGCAAACTTTCGGCCGTAGACCCCTCACCTCTTCCCGGTACTTCTTTTTATCGCCTGGAACAAGCAGGTATGTACTCAGGGGTAGTTCCGGTAGACAATTCCATAAAGCTTCAAATAAGCCCGAACCCCGCCACCGATCTCCTGACCGTAACCTTCCCCGCCACCGGCCAATATACCCTCATCCTGTATTCCGCCTCGGGGAGGGTAATGATGCCTGAGCAGAACGGGAAAGCAACATTCAGCCAACTGAAAGTTTCCGGCCTGAACAGAGGGGTTTATTTCCTGAAAATCGTCTATCAAGGAACACAAACAACGGAGAAAGTCCTGATTGACTAAATTTGGGCGATAAACGCTAACGTATGCTAAACCTTTACCTGCTTTTTTTACTATCCGCCTTCCGGCCGGACAGTGTGGCGCCTATGGGCCTTTGTCTTGAAAATTATACCTACCCCTATCCCGTCAAATACATTACGCTCAAAGACCAGCACCAAACCCTGAAAATGGCCTACATGGATGTCCACCCGGACAAGCCCAACGGCCACACGGTCCTGTTGCTGCACGGCAAGAATTTCTGTGGAGCCTACTGGGGCCAGACGGCGAAAACACTGGCAAGCAAAGGGTATCGCGTGATCATCCCTGACCAGATCGGATTCGGGAAATCCTCCAAGCCGACTATGATTCAATATACCTTTCAACTCCTGGCCAGGAATACGAAAGCGGTACTGGACAGCGCCCAGGTGGATAAAGTGATCGTGCTGGGACACTCCATGGGGGGAATGGTGGCCACGCGCCTGGTCCTGATGTATCCCGCCATCGTGGAAAAATTCATCCTTGAAGACCCGATCGGACTAGAGGATTGGCAACTAAAAGTACCCTATCAAAGCATCGATTTCTGGTACCAAAGGGAGTTGAACCAAAACTACGAATCCCTCAAAAAATATGAGCTCGACAGCTATTTCCACGGGGTATGGTCTCCGGCCTACGACGCTATGCTGAATATCTACGCCGGTTGGACCCTCAGCCCCGAATACGACCGGATCGCCTGGAACTCGGCCCTGACCTACGACATGATTTTCACCCAGCCCGTCTGCTATGAATTCGAACAAATCCGGGCCCCCACCCTCCTTATTGTCGGGGAGCTCGACCGGACCGCACTCGGGAAAGACCTGGTACCCGAAAGTATCCGGAAGACCATGGGGAATTATCCTGCCCTGGGCAAGCTTACCCAAAAGAAAATTCCACATTGCAAACTGGTTGAACTTCCCGGAGTGGGCCATGTGCCTCATATGGAGGCATTCGATGCGTTCATCCGCCCCGTAACGGAGTTTTTAGCCAAATAAAATCTGCACTATGACCAATCCCAAAGGACTCCAGGTCCTTCCCAGCAACCATTCCGTCAAAGAAACCATCGACCGCCTGCAGGCCAACCTTCAACACAATGGAATCACCATTTATGCCCGGATAGACCAGCAAGCCGAGGTTGCAAAAGCGGGACAAAGCATTCCACCCCTCGAATTCCTGATGTTCGGAAACCCGAAAGCGGGAGGCCCCGTCATGGCCGCCCATCCAGAGGCGGCCATAGACCTGCCCCTGAAAGTGATCGCCTGGGAGGACAGCGCCCAAAAAGTATGGGTCGCCTATAACGAGGCCCAATATCTTCAGGATCGTTTCGGACTCGCACAGGAATTGACGGTCGCGCTGAATATCGGGCCCGTCGTGGCTAAGAGTGTGTGATCAGTTACAACTGTACTGGTAACCCAGGGTTTGGGCATTCGTGCCCTTGGTCAGCGTCATCGAGGATATTTTCCCCGTATTATCATATGTGTAGGAAATCGTACAGGCGATGCCTCCCTGAGTATATGCGGCCAACTGATGGGTGTTTTTTATAGTTGGCGCAGGATTATTCAATAATTGGACGACCTGGAAATAATCTCCCGTCATATACAACTTGTCATCATTGTACGCATAGGTGGTCGTGTCCGAACCCGAAACCATGGAAGTAAGGTCACCGTTGGTATAGTTCGCATTGGTCTGTACCGGGCCGCTGTAGTTGGTGATGGAATAGCTGTACAAGAGGCTACCGGTGGCATCATAACTATACGTGGTCACCGAGGAATCGCTTCCGTTCCGGTTGTAGTCCGATAACATAAACCCGTCCGCGTTTACCCTGACCGAATCGGTTTCCCTGGCCCCGGCCACGGTTGTAGTCACGAAGATGGTGCTGTCACCGTAAGTAAAGGTCTTTTGTGTGGTACCCAGGACACTGACGATTTGCAGGCTGGATACCTGACCCGTGCCGTTATATTGAACGTATACCTGCAGGTTCGACCCGGAGTAAGACCCTGTAATGACATTGAGCATACAGGGAGAGGAGTTGCCTTTCCTGCAAGATGGGTTCGATAAGGAAGCTAAAGCCAGCAGACACAGGGGCCACTGCCACTTTTTCATTTTCGCGTTGGTTTTGGCTCCCTGTAAAGATAAGGCTTACTTCCCGAAAATGGCAAGCAGCTTTTCATCCAGGGGCTCCTGGGCGTCATCGTACCGTCCTACGATCTTTCCCTGTGGGTCGATCAGGATTTTGGTGGGCAACGAGTGGATTCCGTACTTCTCATTGATGTCGTTCGGGTTATCCTCGCCCTTCATGGCTTTAGCCATGTCCAATCCCCTCAGGACATGGTACCAGATGCCCACACTGTCCTTATCCACCGCTTTTTTCCAGGCGGGGAGGTTGTTATCGTCGTCGGAAATGCCGATGATTTCCAGGCCGCCGGAATGGTACTTACCATATACGGTTCTGAGGTGAGGATTACCATGCCGACAGGGCACGCACCAACTCGCCCAGAAATCCAGCAGCACATATTTCCCCCTGAAGTCCGCCAGGTGCAGGGGCTTTCCCTCCATATCGGTAGCGGCGAAATCCGCGGCGATGCTGCCAGGAGATCCGGCCTTGAGCTTGCGGATAACCTTGGCCACATTCCGCCCTGCCACACCGTTTTGGACGACGGGGCCGAGGCGTTGATAGAACATCTCCGAGGAATCGAGGGGTAAGGACTCGGCATAAAAACCCAGTTCGGTGGCGGTCACGTAAGATTGGGGATGTGCCACGAAAAATTCCAGGGTTACGGCATGGATACGGTCATAAAAGGGCGTAAAAGCCTCGTGCATCTTCGCTCCCAACTCTTTCATGGAATCCAGCACGGCCTCGGGCGCCTTATCGTGCTTGGCCTTTATATAAACTTCATTGAAGGCTTGGTAGGCCGAATCCATGGGTCTTTTTTCTTCCAGTATGGGCGCGAACCTTCGGTTTAAATCTTCAAATTCCTTCTCGCTCGCGGAGCCTGTCAAATGGATGTTCTTGAAATCACCCGACACGGACATGGTTCCCGGCTCGATAAAAATCTCCGCACTTTGCCGTTGGCTGTAGGACAGGATGGCCATGGTGGGTTCGGCGATAAGTCCCTTAAAATTGAATTCACCATCCTGAAGCACACTGCTGTCCAGGGTGCGTTTACCTGAAGTATCGGTGTAATACAAATGCATGACGCCGGAAGTCGCGCCGGAAATTTTGCCGGTTAAGGTGAATTGCGCACTCACCGGGACGCTCAGCAGGAGCGCCGGGATCAGAAAAAGTTTATTCATGGCATTAATGATGAAAGTTTTTTGTCCATATCCGTTTCACTGGGATTAAATAATATGATTTTCCCGTCCTTGTCCAATAATACATACATGGGGATGTACTGTGACATATAGAGGTCCCCAACCCGCGCGGGCATATTCTTGACGGCGAATTCGTCCGC
The DNA here is from genome assembly GCA_964544695.1 of uncultured Chitinophagaceae bacterium. Taxonomy (GTDB): domain Bacteria; phylum Bacteroidota; class Bacteroidia; order Chitinophagales; family Chitinophagaceae; genus Dinghuibacter. The sequence continues at coordinate 53 of CAZJDB010000181.1, read as the reverse complement.
CACCTGGGTCCAGGGCATCTTCTCCTGATCCATGGCTTTAAACCAGCTATTCC